>CABRZO010000128.1 GCA_902475455.1 uncultured Eubacteriales bacterium | reverse complement strand
ACGGCAAGCCGGTGATGGCCTACGACAAGTGGAGCAAGGGGGCCGAGGCCTACCGGGCTCTGGCCGCCGAGGTGCGGGAAAAACAGGCATAACCTGCCCAATTTCCGAAAAGAGGCGCTTTTATGGAACAATATTACGACAATACCCCGTGTTCACAGCCGCCGGTACCACCTTCTGACCCCATTACCGGGGCAGCCACTCCCCCGGCCCAAGATCGGCCCGACTTTGTGGTGGATTCCGTCACCGACGCCCAGAGCATCCGCAGCGTCATGGGCGGGCTCATCTCCCCGCTTTTTACGGTGGGCTATTGGGTGCTGGGGATTCTGTGCCTGGTGCTGGGCCTGCTGCTGATCTTGCTGGATGGCCGCCCGGATACCCTGTCGGTGCTCTGCCTGGCGCTGGGGGTGGCGATTTGCATCCTGCGGCTCCAAATACCCCGCCGGGTGGCGGAAAAGCAGCTCAAACTGCTGCGGGAAAGCTATGGCGGGCAGTCCGTCCCCATGCAGCTGGTATTCTGGCCCCAGGGACTGGTGGTCAACAACAAGCTGTCCGGAGGCCATGTGAACTTCCGCTATGAGGTGATCCGGCGGCTGATCTACAAGAAGGGCTATCTGGCCCTGTCCACCACCGCCGGCCAGTCGGTGATCCTGCGGCCGGAGGATTTGGAGGCCAACCCGGGTCTTTTGCCCTACCTGCTGGCAAAATGCCCCCAGGCCAAGAAAAAAGGATTGTGAGTAATCCAATGTTTCATGTGAAACATTGTTTTGATTGATATTAGGAGTGAACCAATACTATGCCAAAGAAACGAGAATCCGGCCTGGGCCGGGGGCTGGACGCCCTGATGGGAGGCGGCCCCGCCTCCCTGCTGGAGACCAGCGAGGGGGGCGGCGTCACCATGCTGCCCATCGCCAAGGTGGAGGCCAACGCCGCCCAGCCCCGGAAGCAGTTTGACGCCGAGGCCCTGGACAGCCTCACCGACAGCATCGCCACCCACGGCATTTTGCAGCCCATCACCGTGCGGCATTTGCCCTCGGGCTACTATCAGATCATCTCCGGGGAGCGCCGCTGGCGGGCCGCAAGGCAGGCGGGGCTTCTGGAGGTGCCGGTGCTGATCGTGGAGGCGGATGACCGGAAGGTCATGGAGCTGTCCCTGATTGAAAACCTCCAGCGGGAGGATCTGAACCCCATGGAGGAGGCCGCCGGCTATCAGAAGCTGATGGCGGATTTCGGCCTCACCCAGGAGGAGTGCGCCGAGCGGGTGGGTAAGTCCCGGCCCGCGGTGGCCAACGCCCTGCGGCTTCTCAATCTGCCGGAGCCCATCCAGGCCATGGTGGAGGACGGGCGGCTGTCCGCCGGCCACGCCCGGGCCCTGGTGTCGGTGACCGACCCGGTGGTGCAGCAGAAGATCGCCGAAAAGGTGGCCGGGGACGAGCTCTCCGTGCGGCAGACGGAGCAGCTGGTGAAGCAGCTCACCCAGCCCCCCAAGGAGCCCAAGCCCCAGAAACCCGACCCCCTGGGGGTGGATTACGCCGCCGTGGCCGCCAAGGAGCTGGGGGACAAGCTGGGCCGGCGGGTCAAGATTGTCACCGGCCGCCGCAAGGGCAAGCTGGAGCTGGAATACTACGGGGTGGACGACCTCAACGACCTGCTGGAGGCCCTGGGCAAGCTGAACAAACGCCAGGGATAAAATGCCAAAAACGGTTATAATATAAAAAATTCATCACTTTTGAATCAAGTAGGAGAGAAACGCCATGTTGGACATCAAGTTCGTCCGGGACAATCCGGACATTGTGAAGCAGAACATCAAGAACAAATTCCAGGACGAAAAGCTGCCCCTGGTGGATGAGGTCATCGCCCTCTACGCCCGGCAGCTGGAGGCCAAGCAGGGGGCCGAGGCCCTCCAGGCCAACCGGAACGCCCTGTCCAAGCAGATCGGCGCCCTGAAGGGCAAGGCCAAGAAGGAGCCGGAGCAGGCCGCCGAGTATGAGGCCCAGGCCGCCGCCCTCCAGGAGCAGGTGACCCGGGAGGCGGAAGAGCGGGAGAAGTTGGAGAAGGAGGCCGACGAGCTGGCCCTCCGGGTCCGGGAGATCATGCTGAAGATTCCCAACATCATTGCCCCCAGCGTGCCCATCGGCCCCGACGACTCCTGCAACGTGGAGGTGCAGCGGTTCGGAGAGGCCAAGGTGCCTGACTTCGATGTGCCCTACCACGCCGACATTATGGCCGCCTTCAACGGCCTGGATCTGACCAGCGCCCGGCGGGTCAGCGGCACCGGCTTCTACTATCTGCTGGGCGACATCGCCCGGCTCCACGAGGCGGTGCTGGCCTACGCCCGGGACTTCATGATCAACAAGGGTTTCACCTATGTGATCCCCCCCTACATGATCCGGGGCGAGATGGTGGAGGGCGTCATGTCCTTCCCGGAGATGGACGCCATGATGTACAAGATTGAGGACCCGGACAACAAGGATCCCCGGAACAGCCTCTACCTCATCGGCACCAGCGAGCACTCCATGATCGCCCGGTTCAACGGCCAGATCATCCCGGAGGCGGAGCTGCCCCTGACCCTGACCTCCTATTCCCCCTGCTTCCGGAAGGAGAAGGGCTCCCACGGCCTGGAGGAGCGGGGCGTGTACCGGATCCACCAGTTCGAGAAGCAGGAGATGATCGTCATCTGCAAGCCCGAGGACAGCATGGACTGGTATGAAAAGCTCTGGAAGAACTCCGTGGAGCTGTTCCGGTCCCTGGACATCCCGGTGCGTCAGCTGGAGTGCTGCTCCGGCGACCTGGCGGATCTGAAGGTCAAGAGCTGTGACATCGAGGCCTGGTCCCCCCGGCAGCAGAAGTATTTTGAGGTGTGCTCCTGCTCCAACCTGGGCGACGCCCAGGCCCGGCGGCTGGGCATCCGCTACAAGGAGAGCTATGAGGTCACCGACAAGAAGGGCAAGACCGTCACCAAGACCCGCACCGTGCTGGCCCACACCCTGAACAACACCTGCGTGGCCCCTCCCCGGATGCTGATCGCCTTCCTGGAGAACAACCTGCAGCCCGACGGCAGCGTGGTTATCCCCGAGGCCCTGCGGCCCTATATGGGCGGCAAGGAAAAACTGGAAAAAGCTTCCACCTATATTCCGCCCCAGAACTGAGCAATCCCCAGGCCGGAGGCCTGAACAATATGAGAGAGAGGGTTTCTTATGATCTGGATCATCATTGCCATTGTTGTCATTGTCATCATCGTCAACAGCAATAAGAAGAAAAAGCAGCAGCAACAGGGCCAGCAGCCGCCCCAGACCGGCGCAGCCAGACCCGCCTCCAAGGCGGCCTCCACTGCCGCCACCAAGTCCGCCGGGAAATCCGCTCCCACCAAGCCCGGGGCGCCCCCCAAGGCCGGGGACAAGCTGGACCAGGCCGCCTTTGCCCGGGCCTTCGCCCACATGAGCAGCGACGCCCCCAAGGGCGGAGCCTCCAAGGCCCCGGCCCCGGAGGCCCCCAAATCCGCTCCGGCGGAGGCCACCAAGTCTGCCCCCAAGGCGGAGCCCGCCAAATCCAGCGCGCCCCCCAAGGCTGGGGACAAGCTGGACCAGGCCGCCTTCGCCCGGGCCTTCGCTCACATGAGCGGCGACGCCCCCAAGGGCGGCCCCTCCAAGGCCCCGGCCCCGGAGCCCCCGAAATCCGCCCCGGCGGAGGCCCCCAAGCCGGAGGAACCCAAGTCCCAAGGGGATCCGGCGGCGCTGAAGCAGTTCAACGCCAAAATCCTGGGCTATTACCACAACCTGTGGAACAAGGACACCGGCAGCCTGTACACCGAGCTGGCCTCCATGCCTATCCATCACTTCGGGGTCCAGGTCCGGGAGGACCGGCTGGTGGAGTCGGTGTGGCTGGAGGGGGATGACATCCCCCTGGTCAGCGAGACCGAGTACGCCAAGCTCTGCGGAGACGACCAGGAGGCCGCCAAACTGATTCCCCTGACGGCCCCCCAGCAGAGCCAGCTGATGGCGGAGATCAGCGGCTTCCTGCTCTACTTAAAGACCGTGGAGGTGCGGGACGGCTATTTCTATCCCCTGAAACCCGGCCAGGCCCCCACCGGCTCCGGCGCCCCCACCGGCGGCGCTGCTGCCCCCGCCGGCAAGGCGGCAAAGGGCTTCAGCGACTCCGACAAGGAGGCAAAGCTCCGGGCCCAGATCCAGGCCATGATGGAGAAGCAGAAGAAGGACAATCCCCCCAAGAAGTAAGTTTGTCGCCGGGGGCGCCCCGGGTATCACCGGCGGCGCCCCCGACAAATTCAGACCGTTTGCGCCCCCGGGCGCCCAGAGAGGAGTTTACCCATGTCCCAACCGGAAGATCTGCGCCGGAGTGCCCCGGACCCGGAATCCCGGCCTGAGCCGGAGAACGCCCCGGCCCCGGAGCAGCCCGCCCCCTTTGTCCCTTCCCCGGTGTCCCGGCGGATCTGGGCCTGGATGGGCATCGTCTATATGGTGATTATTATTTTCCTCATCACCTACTGGATGGCCACCGCCACCTTCCTCAGCGGCATCACCGGCATCATGCTCTTCCCCCTGCTGGGGGCTTTGAGCGCCCAGGGTTTCAATAACGCCGCCCTGTGCCGCCGGGGGGAGCGCTCCGGCTCCCCGGCCCTGCTCACCGCCACCGCGGTGATTATGGCCCTGCTGACCGCAAGCGTGCTGGCCTTCGGAGTGGTCCAGCTGCTGGACAACTGGGGGGTGTGAGGATGGTCCGGGACATTTTGGAACAGGGCCTGAAGGCCCTGGGGCTGCCTGAGGCGGCGGCGGAGGCCCTGGAGACCTACGGCAAATTGCTGGTGGAGAAAAACCAGGTCATGAACCTGACCGCCATCACCGACCCGGTGGAGGTGGCCCAAAAGCACATGCTGGACTGCGCCGCCCTGCTGGGGGCGGCGGATTTTACCGGCAAGAAGGTCATCGACGTGGGCACCGGGGCGGGCTTTCCCGGCCTGGTGCTGAAGCTGTGCCAGAGCGATCTGGACCTGACCCTGCTGGACAGCCTCCAGAAGCGGGTGAACTGGCTGACGGAGGTCTCCGGACAGCTGGGGGTGGAGGTCACCGCCCTCCACGGCCGGGCCGAGGAACAGGGGAAAACCCCGGAGATGCGGGAGCAGTTCGACATCGCCACCGCCCGGGCGGTGGCGGATCTGCGGGTGCTCTGCGAGCTCTGCCTGCCCTTCGTGAAGGTGGGGGGCGTGTTCCTGGCCATGAAGGCCCAGGACTGCCAGGCGGAGGTGGACGCTGCCGGCCGCTGCGTCTCCCTGCTGGGGGGCAAGCTGCTGCCGGCCTACACCTATCAGGTGCCCGGCACCGACCTGGTGCGCCGGGTGGTCCGGGTGGAGAAAATCGCCCCCACCCCGGCAAAATATCCCCGCCGCTTTGCCAAGATCCAGAAGGCCCCCTTGTGAGACCGCTTCGGACCCTAAGTTTTTTCAAAAAAGCCGGGAGCGGGCAGTTGATTTCCCGGGAAAAACATTGAAAAGCGGCCGCTTTTGTGATAAGGTTAATTTTAGGAAAGTAGGGACCCCCATGAGTATCGGCACAGTCATCGTCATCACCTCCGGCAAAGGCGGCACCGGAAAGACCTCCACCGCCGCCGGTCTGGCCGCCTGCCTGGCCGCCATGGGCCATAAAACCCTCTGCCTGGACGGGGACGTGGGCCTTCGGAACCTGGATCTCACCCTGGGGATGACGGACCAGGCCCTGATGGATTTCACCGACGTGATCCAGGGGCGCTGTTCCCTGGAGAAGGCCGCCGTGGAGCATCGGGAGATCAAAAACCTGTTTCTGCTCACCGCCCCGGTCACCCTCCCCGTGGGGGTGGATGAGGAGGGGATGCGCCGGCTGCTGCGGCAGGTCCGGGAGGCCTTTGACTACTGCATCATCGACTCCCCCGCCGGGGTGGGCACCGGCTTCCGGCTGGCCACCTGCGCTGCGGACCGGGCCATTCTGGTCTGCAACGCCGACTACGCCGCCCTGCGGGACGGCCAGGCCGCCGTCCAGCGGCTCAGAAGCCTGAATATCCCCCTGCACCTGGTGGTGAACCGGGTGAAACCCCGGTTTTTGCGGAAGCTGCGGATGAACATTGACGACGCCATGGATCAGACCGGCCTGCCCCTGCTGGGCATGGTCCCCGAGGACGAGAAGGTGGCCCTGGCCGCCGCCCGGGGGGTCAGCGTCATCACTGTGGCCCGGAAAGGGGCCGCTCTGGCCTATTACAACATTGCAAAGCGCGTCACCGGCCAACGGGTGGCCCTGATGCGCATCTGACCGTGTTCCAGTTCGAGAAACCATCCTGAATATATCAGAGAAAGGACGTGTGAGCCCAATGAACATTGCCCTCATGGCCCATGATAACCGAAAAGAGCTGATGATCCAGTTCTGCATTGCCTACTGCGGCATTCTCTCCAAGCACACCATCTGCGCCACCGGCACCACGGGTCGGGTGGTGGCGGAAGCCACCGGCATGGACGTGAAGCAGTTCATGGCCCGGGCCCACGGCGGCGTCCAGCAGATCGGCGCCCGGATCACCTATGACGAGATCGACATGGTGATTTACATGTCCTACCCCAAGGACGAGGACGACGAGACCAACCTGACCTATATCCGCCGACTCTGCGACGAGCACAACGTGCCCATCGCCACCAACCTGGCCACCGCTGAAATGCTGATTCAGGGCCTGGCCCGGGGCGATCTGGACTGGCGTGAAATCGCCCATCCCCGCTCCAAGCGCCGCCCCCTGTAAGCAGGGCGGTTTCCACAACTTCCGACAACTGGATATCCGCAATGATGCCGCATGAGTACGCCTCATCCCCTTCGGCCAGAGAACAGGGCCACAGGCTGGAAGCCCTGCCACGAAAAGAGGGGCGGAAGACGGCGGCGGAGCGGGGCCGGAGACGGCCGCGGTCCCCTTCCCGCACCCATGAAGGATAAAAGGACGCTGTCCGGCCCTGTGCCCGCCCCTTGGGGCGGGACCTCGCCGGGGCGTTGAATTTGGGTGGCACCACGAAAGCAGAGCCTGCTTGCGTCCCAAAGTGAGGACGAATTGCAGGCTTTTCTTTTTTGCCTGAATACGAGATCTCAACAGAAAGGACTGTTTTTCCCTATGATCAAACCCCGCACCCTCTCCGGCTTTATGGAGCTGCTGCCGGCGCCCCAGCAGCAGATGGAGCGCATCATGGACACCCTGCGCAAGACTTATTCCCTCTATGGCTTCACCCCCCTGGACACCCCCATCATTGAGGACGCCCAGATTCTGCTGGCCAAAGGCGGCGGCGAGACCGAGAAGCAGATCTACCGCTTCACCAAGGGGGACA
>CABRZO010000127.1 GCA_902475455.1 uncultured Eubacteriales bacterium | reverse complement strand
GCCGCAAGCCTGGTCTCCCGCCGGGCGGTGAAGGCCAGGCCATAGCCCGCTCCCTGGCCCGGCTCTAGCTCTCGCACCGAGGCCACCCGGGCCCGGAGGGAGAGCACCGGATGCAAGTCCAGCTGCCGCTGGGTGGGGGAGCTGTCGCTGCCCACCCCATAGAGGGCAATGCCGGGCCGGGCCCAGGTGCAGCTCTGGGGAGGCAGGTTCCAGATGCCGTAGCTGGCCTGGATGTGAGTCTCGCCGGGCGGGCAGCCGTGGCCCTCCATCCAGCGCAGGGTCTGCTGGAACAGCTCCAGCTGAGCGCGGGTATAGGCCTGATCCGCCGGGTCCAGGCTGTCGGAGACGCAGAGATGGGAGAAGGTGCCGGTGATCTTCAGCCGGGGCAGCCGGTACAGCCGGGCGATGGCCCGGTGGTCCTCCGCCGGGATGCCCAGCCGGTGCATTCCGGTGTCCAGGGCCAGGTGGACCTTCAACCGGACCCCCTGGGCCGCCAAAGCCTCCCCGTGGGCGGCGTCCACCACCGCCTGGGTCAGGTGCCACCGCCTGAGCTGCCGGGCCTCGTGAGGCGCGGTGTAGCCCAACACCAGAATCTCCCCCAGAATACCGTGGCGCCGCAGGGCCACCCCCTCCTCCAGGCTGGCCACGGCGAAGGCTTTCACCCCTTCCTTCCGGAGCTGCCGGGCCACCGGTACCGCCCCGTGGCCGTAGGCCTCCGCCTTGACCACCGCCATCAGACCACACCCCGGGGCCAGGGCCTCCCGGAGCTGACAGACGTTGTGGCCTAAAGCCTCCAGGTCGATTTCTCGCCAGGCCCGGTCCCGGTTGCTCCGAGGGTGGGGCCGCAGCAGGCTCAGCAGCCAGGCCACACAGAGGCTGGTAACCAGCACCCCGGCGAAGTGGCCCAGGCTGTTTTCGATGAACAGCTGTTCCATCCCCAGCAGCTTGGCCCCTCCTCGGACCAGCACAATGCACCAGGGGTGGAGCAAATACACCAGCAGCGACAGATCCGCCGCCTGACGATTGCGGCCCCGATTGCAGCCCCGCAGCAGAGAGAACAGGAACACCATGCAAACCGGCAGCATCAGATACATGCTGTCGTGGCGCTGGACGTCCAATTTATAGAGCCACAATCCCTCCGCCGTCATGAGCCCCAGAGAGGCCACGAAACCCAGGCCGGAAAGTTTCAGGCTCTTGATCTGGACCCCCACCGCCCCCAGCAGCAGGAACAGTGGGGCGAAGAACAGACCGTTGCGGGTGTAGGAACACAGGGCAAAGATGCCGTCGTACATCTGCTTCAGAAGGGGAATCTGTTCCATCAGCCCGTAATAGCTGTCGCCCCCCAGGCCAATCAGGTAGAGCAGCCCGGCAATGGCCAGCCCCCAGCCGGGCCCCAGCCGCCACAGCTGCCGGGCCACGATCACCCCTAATAGTACCGCCGGGAAATACCACAGGTGGTAAAAGGTGCCGTCCACCAGCAGGGCCCGGGGCCACCGGGCCAGGGGCATTCCCCCGTTGTACCAGTTCAGAGGCAGATAGAGGGCCACGGCACAGAGGTAGATCAGCAGGATTTTCTTCAAAAAGCCCCCCATGGGCTTCCAATCCCGTTTCGCCAGAAAATAACCGCTGACCATCAGGAAAAAGGGCACCGCCACCCGGGCCAGCACCCGGGTGAGCCAGAAATCCCCCAGGGGGGAGAGGCTGGTCAGGGGTGAGGTGTGGATGCACACCACCAGCACCGCCGCCACCAGCCGAAACTGGTCCAGGGCGGCAAATTGTTTGCGTTTGATCACAGCAGATTCCCCCAAACCGTCACAATAAATCCCCCGTCATTATCTCCCGAGAGCTGATAGCATCCCTCCGGCTCCTCCAGCTCCACCGCCGGGCCCGGGCAGGGCAGATAGGTCACCGTGGCGGTCTTGCCGTCGGGCATCCGGCAGTGCCGGGGTTTTTGGCGGACAAACGCCCCGTACTCCTCCAGGCACAGGCCGTTTTCCTCCATCAGCAAAGCGTGGGGAACCCCCACATAGCGGAAGTGCCAGGGTTCCTCGGCAATGGAGGTCAAGGCCTCCTTTTCCTTCCGGTAGCGCTGCACAAAGCCATAGCTGGCGGCCACCCGCCGGAAGTTGCCGCACACCCCGTCCTCCGGGAAGTCGGGCCGGATAAAGTCGATGTGTTCCGCCGCCGCCCCCAGGTCGATGGCCAGGCCCGTCTGGTGCTCGCTGCACCCCGGCAGGGCCACATATTTTCGGGTAAAGGTTTCCCCCTCCTGGCGGGTGGTGTGGTCCCAGATGGCCTGCTGCTCCTGGCGGCTTCGCCAGCCGGATACCGGCACAATGGCCCCCCGGCCTCGGATGGACTGAATGCAGGCCTGCAGCAGCCAGGCTGTCCGCCGCTCCAACAGAATCTTTGGCCAGCAGGGGTCCGCCGGCACCAGCTCCAACAGCCCCTCCTGCCGGATGGGGTGGCTGGGGTTCACCAGCACCAGCGGCCCCTCAAAGGTCTGCTCCCGGCGCAAAGTCAGAGTCTTCATGGCGCTAGCTCCGTCTCGATGATCCGGGTGATCAGAGGGGCAAACTCCAGTCCCACCGCCTTCATCATGTTGGGGTACCGGCTGTGGGAGGTAAAGCCGGGAATGGTGTTGACCTCGTTGAAGACGATCTCCCCCGCCGGGGTTAGAAATAGATCCACCCGGGCAAAGCCCTTGCAGTCCAGGGCCCGGTAAATCTTCCGGGCCGCCTGCTGGATCTCCTGGGCCTTGTCCGGGGAAATCCGGGCCGGGCAGTGGATGGCGGAGGTTTTCAGGGTGTACTTCTCCTCATAGTCAAAGAAGCCCTGGGACAGCTCGATCTCATCCACCGCCCCCAGGGTCAGCTCCCGGCTGCCCAGCACAGCGCAGCCCACCTCAAAGCCCTCGATGGCCTGCTCCAGCAAAATTTCCCGGTCGTTTGCAAAGGCAGAGGCCACCGCCGCCCCCAACTGCTCCGGGGAAGTCACCCGGGTAACGCCGAAGGAGGAGCCAGCTCTCACCGGCTTGACAAACAGGGGGAAGCCCAGATCCCGGGCGGCGGCGGCAATTTCCTCCGGGTGGGCACCCCGGCCAAAGACGGCGCTGCCGGGCACCCGGACCCCCGCCAGGGCCGCCAGCTTGTGGGAGCGGTCCTTGTCCATGCACAGGGCGCTGGACAGAGCGCCGCAGCCGATCACCGGCACCCCCGCCAGCTCCAGCAGCCCCTGGAGGGTGCCGTCCTCCCCGTTCTTGCCGTGGAGCACCGGAAAGGCCGCGTCAAAGCCCAGCCGCTTTCCGCCGCCGTCCAGCAGCAAAAGCTGGCTGTGGCCCCGGTCCAGGGACAGGGTGCAGGGAACGCAGTGCTCCCCCTGCCACCGGTCGGCGGGAATGGCCTCCAAGTCTCCGGTGTAATGAAGCCACCGGCCCTCCCGGGTGACGCCCACCGTCAGGGGCTCGTAGCGGCTGCGGTCCAGGTGGGTGAGCACCGCATGGGCCGACTGCAGGGACACGGGGTACTCGGTGGAGCAGCCCCCGAAGAAAAACAGAATCCGTTTCATCGCTTTGGAACCTCCAAATAAAAAATGCCTTGTTTTGACACCTAAATGGTACCAAAACAAGGCATTTCATGTGTTTAGTTTCCCTTTCGGGGTTCCTATAAAAGCGTGAAGAAATTCTTGTGATTTTCTTACCGCGCCCCCTGAACCGGCAGCGTCACGGTGAAAACCACCTCTTCCGGAGGGCTCTCGGCGGTGATGGTGCCCCCGTGGGCCTCCACAATCTCCTTGGCGATGGCCAGCCCCAGCCCGGCGTTGCCGGTGCGGGTGCCCCGGGAGGTGTCCAGCCGGAAGGACCGCTCGAACATCCGCCCCAGCTTCTCCGGCGGAATGGTGGCCCCGGGGTTCCGGAAGGTGAGCACCACCCGATCTCCCTCCCGGCGTCCCTCCACCTGGAGGGTGGAGCCCGGATAAGCGTAGTGGCAGGCGTTGTTCAGCAGATTGTCAAAGACCCGGGCCATCTTGTCCGGGTCGCACACCGCCCGGAGCCCCTCTTCCAGGGCCAGCCGGCAGTTCATCCCCTGCTGGCTCAGCATGGGGCCAAATTCGCTGCAGATCTGCTCCAGCATCCGCTTCAGATCGGTGTCCCGCCGCTCCAGCTCCAGATGACTCAGGCTGAACCGGGTGATTTCAAAGAACTCGTTGACCAGATCCTCCAGCCGCTCCGCCTTGTCCAGGGCCACCCCGGTGTAGCGGGCGCGCATTTCCGGAGACAGCTGGGGCTCGTCCCGCAGCAGGGTCAGATAGCCGATGACGCTGGTCAGAGGGGTTTTCAGATCGTGGGCCAGGTAGACCACCAGGTCGTTTTTCCGCTGCTCCGCGTCCCGGGCCGCCCGGGCATCCCGCAGGGCCTGTTCCCGGGCCAGATTAAGCTGGTCCTCGGCGCTTTTCATGGTGTCCGGCAGCCGGATAGGGGTTTCCGTGGGATGGGCCAGCTCCTCCGCCCCCGCCAGCACCAGCTCCAGATCCTGGGCAGGCCGGGCGATAAAGAAGTAGCTGATGACCACCCACCCCGCCAGCACACATATAATGAGCACCAGGGGCAGAAAATTTTTGATCAGATCCAGAATGGAATACAGCAGTCCCGGCTGCCAGGTGATACTAGACCCCACAATCATCCCCAGGTACAGCAGCACCAGTACCCCGGCGGCCCAGGCCACCAGCACCAACAGATAGAGCCCCCAATTTCGCAGGGCGGCCCGCTTGCCCCGGAGGGCGTTGGCCCGATTCTTCGTCGTCTTGTTACTCAATGGTGTAACCCACCCCCCAGACCGTCTTGATGAACTTGGGCTTGCGGCTGTTCTCGTGCATCTTCTCCCGCAGCCGGGCGATATGGCTCATAACGGTGTTTTTGCTGTCCATATACTTTTCCCCCCACACCGCCTCAAACAGCTCCTCGCTGGACACCACTTGGCCCTGCTTGGAGCAGAGATACCACAGGATGGAGAATTCCAGGGGCGTCAGGGCCAGTTCCTCCCCAAAGAGCAGGCATTTATGGGTGGATTTGGAGATCTGAAGCCCCCGGATGTCATAGGACTGATCCTCCTCCGGCTCTCCCCCGCCGCCGGGGTTATAGCGGGTGTACCGCCGCAGCTGGGTTTTCACCCGGGCCACCAGCTCCAGGGGGTTGAAGGGCTTGGTGATGTAGTCGTCCGCCCCCAGGGTGAGGCCGGTGATCTTGTCCATGTCCTCCACCTTGGCGGTGAGCATCAGAATGGGGAACAGATGGTGTTCCCGGATTTTCTGGCACAGGGTGAAGCCGTCCAGATCCGGCAGCATCACATCCAGAATGGCCAGATCCAGTTTTTCCCCCTCCACACACGCCAGGGCCTGGGCGGCATTAAAGCATTTATGGACGGTAAAGCCCTCATTTTGCAGATAGACCTCCACCAGATTGGCGATGGCCTCCTCGTCATCCACGATCATAATGGCAGCGCTCATTGGATACTCCTCAATCACGGTAAAACTCTGGTTTCCTGACTGCCATTATAACGGGGCCCAGGCCGGAATGCAAACACTTTCCCATAAAGAGTTTCCAGAGAGTGGGGATAATTTCGTTGCATTTGGTGCCATTTTCAGGTTATAATAGCCAAAGAAAGTTCATGCCTGCTGTGCCGGGGCAGACGCGCGCAAAGGGGACCCACGCAGGGCTCACTTTGCGCTTTTTTTATCCCGGCCCGCCCAGAGCAAGGGAGTGGTTTCTCATGTATGACGTACTGATCGTAGGCTGCGGCGTCATCGGCGCCGCCACCGCCTTTGAACTGTCCAAATACCGGCTGAACATGGGCATTCTGGAGCGGGAGAACGACGTGGCCACCGGCACCACCAAGGCCAACTCCGCCATTCTCCACGCCGGCTACGACCCCATCCCCGGCACCCTGATGGCACGGCTCAACGTCCGGGGGGTCCAGTTGGCCAAAGAACTGTGCCAAGCATTAGATGTCCCCTACCGCCAGTGCGGCTCCCTGGTGCTGGCCTTTTCCGAGGAGGAGGTGCCCACCCTGGAGGAACTGCTGGACCGGGGAACGCAAAACGGGGTGCCGGGGCTGAAGCTGCTCACAAGCCAGGAGGTCCGGGCCCTGGAGCCCAACCTGTCCGGTGATGTGGTGGCCGCCCTCCATGCCCCCTCCGCCGCCATCTGCTCCCCCTGGGAGCTCTGCCTGGCCCTGGCGGAGACCGCCGTGAAAAACGGCGCCGCCCTCCACCTGGAGACCGCCCTCACCGGCCTGGAACGGGAAAAGGACCACTGGCTGGTCCATACTAGCCGGGGGGATCTGAGGGCCCGGTTTGTAGTCAACGCCGCCGGGGTGGACGCCGACACCGTCCACGACCTGGCCGCCCCCCACAGCTTCGACATCCGGCCCAGCCGGGGGGAGTACTTCCTGCTGGACAAGTCCGAAGGGGATCGGGTCAATCATGTGGTGTTCCAGTGCCCCCGAAAGGAGGGCAAGGGGGTACTGGTGGCCCCCACGGTCCACGGCAACCTGATTGTGGGCCCCAATGCGGAGCCCGCCGGCCGCCACGACCTGGCCACCACCGCCGCCGGGCTGGACTATGTGGGCCGGACCGCCCACAAAAGCGTCCCCTCCATTGACCTGTCCCAATCCATCCGCAATTTCTCCGGCATCCGGGCCCACGCCCAGGACCGGGAGGACTTTATTCTGGAGCAAGCCGCCCCGGGCTTTCTTGACCTGGCGGGCATCTGCTCCCCGGGCCTCTCCGCCGCCCCGGCCATTGGAGAATACGCGGCAGAACTGCTGGCCCAGGCCGGGCTGGTTCTGAATCCCAAGGAGCAGTTTATCTGCCAGCGCCGCCGCACCTGCTTCAAGGCCTTGTCCCCGGAGAACCGACAGGCCCTGGTGGCCCAAAATCCCGCCTTCGGCCGAGTGATCTGCCGGTGCGAGACGGTGACCGAGGGGGAAATTCTGGAGGCCATCCACACCTCCCTCATCCCTCCCCGGAGCGTGGACGGCGTCAAGCGCCGGGTGGGGGCCGGCATGGGCCGGTGCCAGGGGGGCTTCTGCGCCCCCAGAGTGGTGGAGATTCTGGCCCGGGAGCTGAACCGCTCCCCCAAGGACGTGATGCAGGACCGCTCCGGCACCTGGCTGCTGGACCGGGAGACCAAAGGGGGGTGGGGACATGTATGATCTCATCGTCATCGGCGGAGGCCCCGCGGGGCTGGCCGCCGCCTGCGAGGCCTGGGAGGCAGGGCTGCGCAACATTCTGATTGTGGAACGGGACCAGGAGCTGGGAGGTATTCTGAACCAGTGCATCCACAACGGCTTCGGGCTG
>CABRZO010000126.1 GCA_902475455.1 uncultured Eubacteriales bacterium | reverse complement strand
CCCGATGCGAGCGAAGGACAAATTTACGGTCAATGGTTGCGTGCTTACGCTCAGCAACATACACATTGTCATCCACAAATTCTTCACTTGTAGAAACTTCCATGTCCACCAGCTGGCTTCGCATGAAATTTCACATCCTTCTATTGATTTTAAATCCTAATCGAAAAGCGCTTTCTTGCGACACAAAGGTGAGGTCCCCAGTTGTTAAAATACTATGTGTCACAACGGTTCACTCAGAACAAAGTTACTTTAATCATGCGCAATAAAAGAGGTTTGCTATGAAAGTCTTGATTGCGGTCTCGATGTTAGTTTCAATTGCTTCAACCAGCATCATGTATCTGCTCTGCGTAGCCGCCGGCCATGCAGAACATCATATGCAGCATCTTCGTCCGTCTGATCACTTCTGATAATAGGCAGAGTACCGCTGGCCATAGCTGCCGTAGCCATAATACTTTCCATAACGGCCGCTCTTCCGGTCCACCTTATTCAGCACCACGCCCAGTACAGGGCAGCTGGTGTTCTGCAGCTTCTTGACAACCTCCCGGGCAAAGCGGTACTTAATAGTACCTGACTCCAGCACCAGCACAGCGCCGTCACAGCGAGGAGCCACAATAGCAGCATCCACCACCAGGCCCAGCGGGGCACAGTCCACAATCACATAGTCATAGGCACCGCGGCTGTTCTGAATCAGCTTGGTAAATACCTCGTTGGAGAGCAGTTCCGAGGGATTAGGAGCCAGCGCCCCCACAGGAATTACATCTAAGCCCTCTGTTTCCGTGCTGTAGAGGGCGCTGTCCAGGCTGCACTGTCCAGAGAGGTAATGGGTCAGGCCGTAATGAATGGTCCCATCCACCACGCGATCCTCCAGGACAGACTTGCGCAAGTCAGCGTCAATCAGCAGAACCTGATTTCCAAGCTCTACAAAGGAACGGGCAATCTCCAAAGAGAGGGTGGATTTACCCTCACCGCTGACACAGCTGGTCAGCATAATCACCTTTTTCTCCTTGCCGCAAAACTGGAGATTTGTGCGCAACAGCTTCAGTTCTTCGGCAATCTCATAGGGCAGCTCCCGCCGCTCCAGGCCAATATAGTTCATCGCAGTGTAAACTCCCTTGCATTCATACGTTGCTTTATTCAGAAAGGATTTTCTCGGGATAGACTTCAAAGATCCGGCGGGCATAGCTGCGTCCCATTTTTCGAGCCACATAGGCTCGACAATCCCCCAAGTCAGGGATCCGCCACTGGGCCCGATGGGCATCGGACGCAATAATATCCACCAGATCCTGCCGCATCAGTTCCCGACAAAATCGCTTTTGTTTCCAACCTTGTCTGCCCAAAATACTGTCCGCATTCACCTGAATGCAGGCGCCTAACTTGGACAATTCCAACAGCCGTTTCATATCCTCGTGGGCCCACAGGTAGCGCTCCACATGGGCGATCAGCGGTCGGTATCCATAGTCCAGCAAAGTATCCACCCGTTCATAGACAACATCGTAGGGATGCCTGCTGGAAAACTCAATCAATAGGGTTTTGCTGCCGCCGAGGGTACACAATCTCTGGCTGGCAGCTCGGTTCATCATAGCGCTGTCACAAAAATATTCTCTGCCCAGCAAAAGCTCGGGCATATTTTTTCTGCGGCTTGCTTCCTTGCGCAGCCGCCGAAATTGCTTTTGGATGGTTTCGTCATCCGTCTCAAACATCTTCGTCCTGCTGTGAGGGGTCAATACCACACAGCCTACCTCCTGCTCTACCTGAAGCTGGAGCATCTCCAGAGCCTCATCCAGGTCCTCTGCTCCGTCATCTACATAGGGCAGGATATGACAATGCAAGTCCGTCAGTAAATTCATCGACATCTCCATCCCGAAAGGGGGTCGCGAATCAGGCCCCACCCACCCCGGGGGGCCCGGGATGGGTGTTGATGGGCCTGCCGTTTATCGCACGCAGGGGCGATCCGAAATCGGATTAGGCGCGCTCTTTACGGGTGGCCAGGTAGGCGCCGATGCCGGCAACCAGGACCACAGCGCCGGCGGCAACGATCATGTTGGTCTCGCCGGTCTTGGGGGCGGTGGTGCCACCCACAGCCTCGTCAGCGGCCACGACAACGGCCACAGGGGACAGGCTGGTGAAGGTAGCAGTCACGCTGCCATTGGAAACAGTGGAGTCCACAGTCTCCCATTCGCTGCCATTGTAGTGCAGCACAACCACCTTCATGTCGGAAGTAACACCGGACACGGAGAAGGTGATGTCAACGGGGAAGGAAGTTCCCTCGGGGACGCTCAGGTCGGCCAGATAGGCCACAGAGACGGTCTGGCCGTCCTCGGCCTTGATCATGCTCTCAGCCTCGGACTGAGTCAGCTGAACAGAAGCGGAAGTAGCAGTGACCTCAACGGCATTGCCGCTGGCGTCCTTGGCGGAGCCGACTTCCGTCGCATAGGTCTTGCTGCCAGCGGCGAAAGCGGTGAGGCTGAGGCTCAGGATCAGAAGCATAGCCACAGCCACGCGAGTGACTTTTCTCATTGTTGTTGCCTCCAAATCGATTTGGTTTATTTATTTGTCCGATGTGCCCCTCGTTCATCGGCCAAATACAAAGTTATTGCGCTGCCTCATAGAACAGCTGGATGATCAGCTCCTGCAGAGCCTGTTCATCCACGTAGAACTCGTCGTGCAGTTCCCCAGCGACACTCTCACCTGGCACCTGATATGACGTGTCCTCCATTTCATATTCAGCCAATGCCTGTATCTCCGAGGCGCTCAAGTCACTCTGAAGATAGGGCTCAGCCGCATTCCACAGGGTCATCGCAGTGGAAGCCGGATCCTGGCTGTTATGAATTTGCTCGTAAAGAGCCCGCTGGAACAGCCGCTGTCGGGCCATGCGGCCCTCGTTGCTGCCCTGCTGCTCAATGTCCCGATAGTGGACAAAGTTGAACGCCTGTTCCCCGTCCAGCTTCAGGGTTGTCCCCTGGGTGAAAGCGGGATCGACGTAGGTATAATCTTGATCAAAGGTAATATTGACGCCGCCAATGGAGTCCACAATCTCCGCGATTCCGTCCATGGTCAACGACAGGCAAGCATCAATTTTGACGCCATATAGCAATTCAGACACCTTTTCTCGGGTCAGACGACAGCTGATGCGTGGAGTTTTGCCAAAGGCGTACTGCATGTTCAGCTGCATCTCGCCGGTGAAGGCGTAGTCTCCATTGCTGTTGTACACATCCACATCCATCATGGTGTCCCGGGAAATTTCCAGGGTCTGGGTGGTCTGGGTGTTTTCGTCCAACAGATAGAGCAAAATGGTATCAGAACGGCCGCCGGAGCCGATCACATCGCCCACAGAAGCTTCCGCCGACTGATCGATGCCCAGAAACAGGATGGTTTTCAGCCCGTCCCGGTATTGATAGGTCTGCCCATTCACCTGGATGGTAGAATCCAGATCACTGCCGTCATCCGGCTCCAGGGCTTCTGAGTTCTGGTTGCTGTGATCAGAGGACTGCTGTGCTGGGGTTGTCTGGCGCTGGGCCAGCAAGAGCCCCGCCACCACGCCCAGGCCGATCACCACAATGGCCACCAGCAAGGGCAAGATCATGCGTTTATTCTTCACCGACGTACACCGCCTCGATCATGTAACGATTGTTCGGCTGTCCGCCGATACAGGTGCATAGTGAAATAATCTGGCTGTCCGTGGTCACTTCCACGTCATCCAACACCTGGCTGTTCAAATCCCGGGTCTCTGACAGGGAATCCAAGAACGCTTGCCGGTCTTCTACCTTATCATCATTGTAGGTACCCGGAATGTAGCGGTCATCATAGACCACCGCGGCAAAAATCTGGTAGACCCGCTTTTCCGTGGGGGTATAGATGATGATCTCCCGATGTTCCGCCAGGAAGTCCGCATCTCGGTAATCCTTCAGGCTGCCGAACATGGAGCGATCCTTCATGTTGTGCCCATAGATCACGGTATTAAAATCGGAGAAATCCTTGGCATCACAGAGCTCTGTGTACAGTGACCCGGGGTAGCCCTCCACCCCTTCAATGGTATGGTCCAGATAATAGGCATCATCCGAAGGGTGCTGAAGGATGGGATAAGCAATCTCTGTACCCGGGATTTCAATCCAGGCGTAAACATCCGGGTTGATGGCCCACAGGGCTTCAAAGTCGATGGGAATCTCCACCACCGGCTCTTCTTCCACCGGTTCCTCCACAGGCGTTTCCACTTCCACATCTTGTTCCGGCTCTTCTACAGGAGTGGTCACAGCAGACTGAATCTGCTCATAGACGTTCTCATTATGGTTCTTCACCGCAAAGTAATAGACGATGTAGCACACTGCCGCGGCCACCGCAAAGATGCAGATCAGGAAGATGATCCAACGTTTTTTACTCATTTAACCTCACCTGCTTTCCCGGCTGCCCTGACGCTTGCCACCCCGGGCGGAAGAGGTCGAGGACGGACGGGGGCTGGATTTGGCTGAGGAAGTACGGTGCTTCTGACTAGAAGCGCTGGTTTTACGCTTCTTTTTATTCTTATGCTGACCTCCCCGCTCGGCGGGAACGCTGGCCAAGGTGTTCAGGCCCAGATACTTGGTGACATCCTCCTCGGTCTGAATGGTATCATCCAGGAAGTAGGGCACCAGAACCACGGCAGCCGCCAGGACAAAACCAAGGACCGCACCAATAACCACATTTTTCTTCAAGCTGGGGCTGGAGGCCTTCTCGGGCACCACTGCCTCTTCCACCTGGTTGGGGCGTTCGGTGTCCACGATTTCCTCCACCCGGTCACTCAGCGAGTCTGCCAGAGCGTTGCTGATGTTGGCCGCCATAGCCGGGTCCGGATCTGTCACAGTAATGGTCAGCATATGGGTATCGGTAGGGTTGTCAATTTTAATCTGATCCACCAGCTCTTCGTACTCTACATCTAGGCTGAGATCCTGAATCACTTTCTCCACCACCGGCCGACTGGTGGCCAGCACCTCAAAGTCCGCCGTCAACTGGGCGCCGATCTGAAGACTAGTGAGTGAGCTCAGATCCGTCTCCTTGTTAAAGACGTAGATGGTGGAAGTGGCCTGATACTGCGGCCACACAGGCACCCACCACAAAAAACAGGATCAGCGCCCAAAGCTTGCGCCACAGGACGTGAAATACTTCTCTGAGGTCGATCTCAATCTCGTCGTTCTCTACCGTACTAAGCTGCGTCTGCTCTTTCATATCCATGTTCTGCACTCCAGTGAAATTTTAATGCTGTTTGCCCACCAGAAATACCATTCCAAGCCATTTCCATTCTGTGGAACGGGATGGTCTGAACACCCGGTGACATAGTTTTATTCCAACGCAAAGAAAGAACCATCAACCGGCCATAATGAAACTACCGTTTTCGGCAAAATTCCCTCGCCTATACAACAGGTTGTATATTATCCCAGCCAATGGCATATCATGTTGACCATATTATATACGCTCTAGTCCCAAAATTCAACTGGAAAATGCTATACATTTCTAGTAATTTCGAAATAATTTATTGCCAAAACAGCATACAAAATTTTGAAGGAAAACGTATGCTTTTCCCAAATCTTGTTTCGACAAGATTCACCCTCGGTTTCCGCTTTTCAATCTTCGTCGAAGCCTGCTCAAACTCTCCGGCGCCACTCCCACATAGTCGGCAATGTATTTGCTGCTGATGAGCCCCTTCCAGTTGGGATACTGCCGTAAAAAGCGGATATATCGTTCCTGATGGGAATACTGAAAGCATGCAGTCTTTTCCTGCCACTGATGCAAGGTCATTCGCTCCAGCAGCCGGGCATACATCTGTACGAAGGGCAGAGAACGGCTCATAAGCTCCGCTACATCACCGGCGGAAATATCCAGGATCTCACAGGCGCTCAATGCCTCAATCCCGCACTCCGGTTCTGAAGCGCCCTGGCAAATGGATAGCAGTGTGCCGGGAGCAGAGTAAAAACCGTCGGTGTAGATCCGTTCATTGCCGCCCCAGAAATAGCTCCGTACAACCCCACTTCCCAGCAGCAGCATCTGGTTTAATTGAGTTCCGGGCTCTAAAATGGTGGTTCCAGCCTCCACCGCCCGTATCCGTGTGAACTTCACCAGATCGGACAACAGCGCCTCGTCTCCTACACCGCAATATTTACGATAAAAGGCCTTGATGTCCATCTGGCATTACGGTCCTCCTTTCTGCAATACACAATACAACATAATTCCAAATTTTATTCGATTATAAACTGATTTTTTGAAAGCGTCATTGACGTAGGTTAGTTTTCATTCTCTTTCCGACAAATTCCCATTTTATTTTTTAAAGCAAACTATTTTGCGGCCTTTAGCGGCACAAAACCAGGGTTGCAATCCCGCAGGCTGTTACGATATAATACGGGTTGTGCGCCGGGGCCAGGCCATGCCCAAAATTGCGTGGCAAGCGACAGAATTCAGCCCCGCCGCGCCCACGGAAACGGAGGCGGAAGAGACCGATATGGAAAAGCAGGACTGCGAACAGTTCTTGGAATGTGTGCTGGATATCACCAGCCAGATGCTGCAATGCGGCGCCGAGGCCCGACGGGCCGAAAATACCGCCCTGCGGCTGGTCAACGCCTACGGCTTTGAGCTCCGCTGCGCCAACGCCATCAGCTCCAAAATAGACGTGTCCATCAAAGCCCCCGACGGAACCCACTACACCCAGGCGGTACGGGTACTCTCCACCGGCACAGATCTGGGCAAACTGGAGCGCCTCAACGCCATGGCCCGCTATATCTGTCAGGAAACGCCCCCGGTGGCGGAGATCCGCCGGCTGGTGCAGGAGGAGCAGAAGAAGGACTACCCTCCCCTTCTCGCCTTCGTGGGCTATCTGACCATGACCTTTGGCTTCGCCATTTTCTTCGGGGGCGATGTGTCTGACGGCATTGCCTCCGCCCTGGTGTCCGCCCTCATTTTTGTCACTGACCGGCTGCTGAACCACCGGATCCAATCCAACCAGAACCGGCTGTTCTATACCTTTCTGGCCAGCTTTCTCTCGGGCTGCCTGGCGATCCTGTTGGTCCGAATCGGCCTGGGGCACCACGCCGATAAAATTATGATCGGCGATGTGATGTTATTTATTCCCGGTCTCAGCCTGGTCAACGGCGTCCGGGAGCTCTTCTATCGGGACATTCTAACCGGAGTCTATCGTCTGGTGGAGGCCATCATTCTGGCGGTGGCTATTGCCTCCGGCTTCGGTGTGGCCATCCTGTTGTTTGGGGGTGTAGCGGCATGATGAATGACTGTATTCAAATCCTGATGGGCGCCATGGGTACCTTTGGCTTTGCCCTGTTCACCCACACCCGCATGAATCTGCTGCCCGCCGCCACCGGCGGCGGACTGCTGGCCTGGGCGG
>CABRZO010000125.1 GCA_902475455.1 uncultured Eubacteriales bacterium | reverse complement strand
CCCCGGAAATGACGGGATTGAATTTTGTTCCGTCCTCTGCGGAGGACGGAATTCTGTGAAACTGCCGAAACCTATGGTTCCTAGTTAGTCTGACGCGCCGCAGTTGCCTACGGCGCGTTTTTGTGTGTTCAAGTTTGATCTCTCCAGCCGGAGCCGCTCTCATAGGCGGCCCAGCCTCCAAATTGGGAGCTGTTGTCCCAGCGCTGGGACCATCGGGTCCAGTCCTGGTAAAATTGGGCGGCCCCCGGGGCGTTGGCAAACCGGGCCAGCCAGCTGACATAGGCTGCATCAAAGCCGCAGCGGGTGTAGATCTCCGCCAGGCTGGTGTACAGCTCCGGGTTGCCGTAGGGGAGGGTCACCGCCAGACCGGTGTAGTCGCTGTCCTGATCGTTGGCGGCGGAGTAGACCACCGCCCGACTCAGGGCCTGGGCCAGCGGTGCGCTCTGGGGCGTGTCCAGGGTGGAGGCCAGGGCCATCAGGTCGGTGATATAGTAATCCTCCATCACCGGGCTGTCCTCCTCCTCTCCGAACCACTCGGCAAAGAGGCTGCGGCGGGTGATCTCGGTGGGCCAGGAGTAGTTCAGGGCGGTAAGCCTGGACTGGTTGGCATAGGCGAAGTCCAGCCAAGCCTGGTACAGATCATCCATCTGGCTCAGGTCAATCAGAGCCATCACGCCGGGATCCCCGGCCTGTTCCGATTCCGTCACATAGGTGTCTACAATGGTTGCCCCCAGCTCCTCTGTGGAGATGGACACGTCATCCCCCAGCTCCGTCAGCCAGTACTGATACTCCCAGCCGTAGCCGGACACAAAATCCTCCGAGCAGATCATATAATCCCCGTAGTCCCGCAGGGCCCAGCAGGTCTCCAGGCAGCCCATCAGGCAGGCGTCAAAGCCAATGAAATCAAAGGAGACGCCTGCCTGGTCCAGGGCGGACTGGAGCTCGTCCAGGGTGAGGGAGGCCCCGGCGGGCCGGAATTCATCGTACCCGAAGCCGTAGACGGGTCCGGCCCCGTGATCCCATAGAATCAGGATATTGCGCTGGGCGGGATAGTTGGCTGCGCAATAGGAGATGAAATCCCGCAGGGTGGCGGGATCTGTAGAGTCCAGCTGCCCCAGGTCGGGTGCTTGGCATACCAGCGCCCCCTCCTCCACTGTGAAGCGCTGGGCGGTGGCAGAGGATACCGCTTCATTGTGCCACTGCTGACAGCCCATGGTCTGAATCACCAGATTGACCCGGTTGCCCAGGTCGGCCCGAAGCATTTCCTCCAGGTCCTTGGTGCCCAGCCCGCCGTCGGATTCCAGGTCGGAGCCGATCATATAGACCATGACGGTGGCGTTTTCCACGGAAGCGGTGTCCACCGGCCGGCCATGGTCTGCCTCCCAATCGGTCTCCAGGGTTTGACCGGCCTCCTCCTGGGCCAAACCGCCGCTGGAGGGCCTTTGACCGGGGGAGGAGCCACAGCCCGCCAGGTTCAACACCAGGGCCGAGAGCAGGCACAGAAGGGCAAAACGGGAGCGGGTCATATCCATGTTCCTTTCCAAACAGAAGTTCGTATGTTCAGGGACAGGACGCCCCTCTGGGCCTGGAGATCAAAAGAGCCCGGCTTTGCAGCAAGCCGGGCTCATGCGCCACAGCGAAAATCAGCGGTTGCCGGCTCAGCCGAGAAAACCGCAGGGTATTTGTGACGCTTGTCATGTGTATGTTGTTCCAAGGTATGTCAAATGCCCAGAGCGTGGCAGATATGTTCGAAGTAGTACCGGTAGACCTGATCCCCCGGGTGGAGTCCGTCATTTTCGGGGCCGGCGCCCACTTCCAGATAGTCCTCCAGGGTGAGTCCACGCTTCCGGCAGTCCTCCATCATGGCGGCGTGGTGGTCAATGAACCACAGCCGCCCCTCAAAAGCCCCAGCCACCTGGCGGATCACCTGGGCCACCTGGGCCTGGGTGTAAATCCGGTTAGGCTTGGCGTCGTTGGCGGGGGTGGCCGGGTTGGGGGTCATCAGCACCAGGTCGTTGCCGTCAGAGAGAATGGTCTCGCACAGAGTGACCAGATTAGTCTCCAGCCGCTCCAGCCCATTTTCCTGTTTTTTGTCGTTGGCCCCGATCATGCAGAACACCACCCGGTCCTCGGCGGGGTGGTACAGGGTGGCCAGATGTTCCATCAGCTCGTCGCTGGTGGTGCCGTAGCAGCCCACGTTGTCCACAGTGCACCCGTAGTGAGAGGAGAGGTGGGCTCCCAGTAGCGAGGCCCAGCAGCGTTTGCCCCGTTGGCGGCGGAAGGGGGGATAGATCACCCGTCCGCTGAGGTCGCTGTCACTGCTGCCGGAACCGGCGGTGAGACTGTCTCCCAGCAGTTTGATGCCGCATCCGCTTTTGATGGCTCCGGCAATTTTGCTGCGCAGTTCAGACTTTTCCATACACGGATACGCCTCCAAAACACAGATCCAGTTTGTCCGAAAATTGATATTTTTATCATACACCCAAAGGGAAAACGGCGCAATGCAGGGCGGATGAAATGGAATAATATTTAACTTGCTGGTCAGTGGCGGGATATTGACAGATCAGTTAAAATAAAAGGTGGAAAAGCAATAAAAATTGGCACAATATTTTGAAAAACTGTTTTGCAAACCATTTTTCCATTACTTTTTGCCAATTTTATGGAGGGGTAAGTATGAAAGAGTTTGAGACCAAAATACAGGAACTGAAGTACAATGTACTTCGGGAAGTGGCGGCCCTGGCTTTTGAGGGGAACATGGCCTCGGGCATTCTGGATGTTCCGGAGAAAATCATTCCCGGCCCGGAGCCTCACTTCCGCTGCTGCATCTATAAGGAGCGGGCCATCATTGGGGACCGCATCAAATTGGCCATGGGTGGTGACATGGCCAATCCCGGCGTGGTGGAGGTCATTGAGACCGCCTGTGACGAGTGTCCCGTCACCGCCATGGAGGTGGGCCCCTCCTGCCGGGGCTGTCTGGCCAACCGTTGCCGCCATGCCTGCCCTGTGGGGGCCATCACCATTGAAAACCACAAGGCCGTCATTGACCACAAGAAGTGCATTGTCTGCGGTCGCTGCATGGCTGCCTGCCCCTATTCCGCCATTGTGAAGAATCAGCGGCCCTGCGAGCGCAACTGCCCCGCCGGCGCCATCTCCATGCGGGAGAGCGATCATGACCACAAGGCCTCCATTGATCCCGCCAAGTGCATCTCCTGCGGCACCTGCACCTACGCCTGCCCCTTTGGCGCCATTATGGACAAATCCTGGGTGGTCCAGGCCGTCAACATGCTGAAGGGCTCCAAGCAGTGGAAGTACAAGGTCCACGCCGTGGTGGCCCCGGCCATCGCCGGCCAGTTTGAGGGAGCCAGCCTGGGCCAGGTGGTCACCGGCCTGAAGGAGCTGGGCTTCTGCCAGGTCCATGAGGTGGCCGAGGGTGCCGACCTCACCGCCCACGCCGAGGCCAAGGAGCTGGCGGAAAAGGGCATCCTCTATTCCTCCTGCTGCCCCGCTTTTGTCTCCTATGTGGAGATCAACCATCCGGACCAGGTGGACAAGATTTCTCACACCCCGTCCCCCATGGTGATGATCGCCCAGAAGATCAAGCAGGAGGACCCGGAGGCCCGGGTGGTATTCATCGGGCCCTGCGTGGCCAAGAAGCACGAGTTCCGGCTGGGCAAGACCCGGGGCGTGGTGGACTGCGTGCTCACCTTTGAGGAGTTGGACGCCCTATTTGCCAGCCGGGACATCGAGCCCGAGCAACTGGAAGAGGCGGTGCTGGACGATGCCTCCACCTATGGCCGGGCCTTCGGCGCCAGCGGCGGCGTGGCCGCGGCGGTGGCCCAGGCTCTGAAGGAGCAGGGCATCGACTTCGAGGTGAAGCCGGTGGTCTGCGGCGGTATCGCCGCCTGCAAGGCCGCCATTCTGAAGGACGCCCACGGCCGGCTGGAGGGCAACTTTATCGAGGGTATGGCCTGCGAGGCGGGCTGCATCGGCGGCGCCGGCTGCCGGGTGCGCTCCCCCAAGAACAAGGCCAATCTGACCCAGTATGCCAAGGCTGCTGGCCATAAGACCATCGAGAGCGTGGCTTCTCCCGAGCAGAAATGAGTTTTCCCAGGAAAGCCGCAGGACAAAATCCTGCGGCTTTCTTGTGTTTTCCCGGGGCGAAGTTTATAATGGGATCATCCATTCCTGAAACAGTCAGACCAAACGACAGGAGGCAGAAACTATGGAAAAGTCCAAGGTTTATTTTTGTGATTTTCGGACCCATACCGGCGGGGCGACCCTGCCCCAAAAGCTGCAGAAGCTGATGCGTCGGGCGGGGATCGGGGACATTGATTTTGACAACAAGTTTACCGCCATCAAGATGCACTTTGGAGAGCTGGGCAATCTGGCCTTCCTGCGGCCCAATTACGCCAAGGCGGTGGCGGATGTGGTGAAGGAGCTGGGGGGCAAGCCCTTCCTGACGGACTGCAACACCCTCTATCCCGGATCCCGTAAAAACGCCCTGGAGCACCTGATGTGCGCCTGGGAGAACGGCTTTTCCTATCTCTCCACCGGATGTCCCATCCTGATCGGCGACGGCCTGAAGGGCACCGATGAGGTCTATGTGCCGGTGGAGGGGGGCGAGTACGTCCAGGAGGCCAAGATCGGCCACGCCATCATGGACGCCGACGTCTTTATTAGCCTGGCCCACTTCAAGGGCCACGAGTGCGCCGGCTTCGGCGGCGCCATCAAGAATGTGGGCATGGGCTGCGGCAGCCGGGCCGGCAAGATGGAGCAGCACAACTGCGGCAAGCCGGTGGTGGACCAGGATCTGTGCCGGGGCTGCCAGCTCTGCGCCCGTCAGTGCGGCCAGGGAGCCATCTCTTACGGCCCGGACCGGAAGGCCTACATCGACCATGACAAGTGCGCCGGTTGCGGTCGCTGCATCGGCGCCTGCAACTTTGATGCCATCTCCAACCCGGACTGGAGCGCCAACGCCATTCTCAACCGCAAGATGGCGGAGTACACCAAAGCGGTGGTGTCCGGACGGCCCGCCTTCTATGTGAACATTGTCATGGACATTTCACCCAACTGTGACTGCCATGCGGAGAACGACGCCCCCATCCTGCCCGACGTGGGCATGTTCTGTTCCTTTGATCCGGTGGCCCTGGATCAGGCCTGCGCCGATGCCTGCATGCGCCAGACCCCCTTTGAAAATTCCCAGCTGGGCGAGAATATGGCCCGTCCCGACTTTGAGGACCACCACGACCACTTCACCAACTCCACCCCGGAGTCCGAGTGGGAGACCTGCCTGGAGCACGCCGAGAAGATCGGCCTGGGCAGCCGCAGCTACGAGCTGATTGAAGTCAAATAAAATATAACCCGTCAGGGCCGCAGCTTTTGGGCTGCGGCCCTGGTTTTTGCTCCCTGAAGGTGCATAAGGCTTGCCCTTTTCACATATTATGACCCAAGAAGGGAAAGGGGAGTGCCTTATGAAACGGGAAAATATCAAATTGTTGATCTTCTTTGTGGTGACCGTTCTGGTGGGGTGTGGGCTGCACTTTTTGTATGAATGGTCCCCCAACCTGCTGTTTGCCATGATTGCCCCGGTAAAGGAGAGCGTGTGGGAGCATTTGAAACTGGTGTTCTGGCCCTTGCTGGCGGCGCTGCTGCTCTACACCCGGAAGGATAAGGACCAGCGGGCAAGCTGGTATCTGGGGCTGCTCACCGCCAGCGCCCTGCTGCTGATCTACGGCTGGGTCTATAATATCCGGATGGCCCAGGCCAATATGATCGTGGACATCACCGCCTATGTGGTCATCATGGCCCTGGGCTTTGCCGTGGCTCTGTGGATTCCCGTGGCCAAGCGGTGGAAAGGCCTTTTGCTGCTGCTTACTGGTGTGCTGGCCGCCTTGATTGTGGTCTTTACCTTCGCCCCGCCCGATACGCTGCTGTTTGCAGATCTGCAGCTGGCGGACGCTTTGTATACCCTGCCCTGCTGACAAAATAGAATGCAATCCGCCCCCGGCGGAACATCCGTTTTCTGGAGGTTCTGTCCGGGGGCGTTTCTTTGCCTCACTTTTATGAACTCCGCACATTGACGCAGGGGCCGGGAGATGATAAACTATAAAAGATTATGTAAATAGTGGGGTAGTGTAGCTATGTGGCTTGCAGATCAATGGAAAGATTATGAACTGCTGGATTGCGGCAGGGGAGAGAAGCTGGAGCGCTGGGGGGACAAAATCCTGGTGCGACCCGATCCCCAGGCCATCTGGAATACCCCCCGCACCCTGCGGGGCTGGAAGGTGAACGACGGCCGATACAGCCGCTCCCACACCGGCGGCGGCCATTGGGACAAGCGGGGACTGCCCCAGCATTGGACCATCCGTTACGGCAGCCTGACCTTCCAGGTGGGACCTATGAATTTCAAACACACCGGCCTGTTCCCGGAGCAGGCGGCCAACTGGGACTTTGCCCAGCAGCAGATCCAGTCCGCCGGCCGGGAGATCAATGTGCTCAACCTGTTTGCCTACACCGGCGGGGCCACGGTGGCCTGCGCTGCGGCGGGGGCCAAGGTGTGCCATGTGGACGCCGCCAAGGGTATGGTGGCCTGGGCCCGGGAGAACGCCCGGCTCTCCCATTTGAGCGACGCCCCCATCCGCTGGATCGTGGACGACTGCGCCAAGTTTGTGGAGCGGGAGATCCGCCGGGGCCGCCGCTATGACGCCCTGATCATGGACCCACCCTCCTATGGCCGGGGCCCCTCCGGCGAGGTGTGGAAGCTGGAGGAGAATCTGTATCCCTTCCTGGAGCTGGTGGTCCAGGTGCTGTCGGATCAGCCCCTGTTCATCATCATCAACTCCTATACCACCGGCCTGGCCCCCTCGGTGCTGGGCTATCTGCTGGATACCCTGGTGACCAAGAAATACGGCGGACATACCGAGTGCCAGGAGCTGGGACTGCCGGTGACCGCCAGCGGCCTGGCTCTGCCCTGCGGTGCCACCGGCCGCTGGATGGCCCAGCCTGCCAAGAAAGGAAAGGCATAAGATGCCGGAACAGATCATCGAAACCCAGCAGCTCACCTTCGCCTATACCGGCGCCGAGGGGGTGGCCCCTCTGGTGTTGGACGGGGTGGATCTGCAAATTGAGGATGGCAGCTTTGTGGCGGTGCTGGGCCATAACGGCTGCGGCAAATCCACCCTGGCCAAGCACTTCAATGCCATCCTGTTGCCCAGCGGGGGCAAGGTCTATGTGGACAAGATGGACACCGCCGACGAGGAGGAGACTCTGGACATCCGCCGCACCGTGGGCATGGTGTTCCAGAACCCGGACAACCAGATCGTGGCCTCCATTGTGGAGGAGGACGTGGCCTTCGCCCCGGAGAATTTGGGGGTGGAGCCCGCAGAGATCCGGCGCCGGGTGGACGAGGCCCTGGCGGCGGTGGGGATGAGCGAGTACGCCAAC
>CABRZO010000124.1 GCA_902475455.1 uncultured Eubacteriales bacterium | reverse complement strand
GAGGACGGAATTCTGTGAAACCGCCGAAACCTATGGTTTTTCGACAGTCTGTGGGCGGGAGCAAGCCCCCGCCCTACCGTCCTCTTCCCGCCGTCTGCCCCTCTCCTGTCATGCTGAGGAGCGTAAGCGACGAAGCATCTATTTTCCCGGAAACCGGGATTTTCTGCGGTCCTTAATTGCCATATTTTACCATTCCATTCCAGACCAGTGAGGTAACTTCCATGCGCGCTCTGCTCAACACCCTGCAACGGGTGCCCGAATTTGAAGATCTGCTCCTGCGCATTGACGCGGGGCGCTGTCCCGTGGCCGCCTCGGGGCTGTCCCCGGTGCACAGGGCCTTTGTGGCCGCCGGCATCGCCCGGCGGCTGGAGCGGCCCATTGTGCTGCTCTGCCCCGACGAGGTGGAGTGCGCCAAGCTGTCCCGGGACCTGGAGGCGCTGCTGGAAACCCCGGTGCTCCAGCTGCCGGGCCGGGAGTTCACCTTCCACGCCGCCGCCACCGTCTCCCACCAGTGGGAGCACAAGCGGCTGGCGGTTTTAAAGGCCATGGCCCGGCAGAAGGCCCCGGTGGTGGCGGCCACGGTGGAGGGTTTTCTCCAGCGCACCCTGCCCCCCGCCGCCCTGGAGGAGGCCAGCTTCTCCCTGAAGATGGGGGAGAGCTACGATTTAAACGACCTCTGCGATCGCCTCACCGCCGCCGGCTACGCCCGGTGTGAGCAGGTGGAGGGCCCGGGCCAGTTCGCCCTGCGAGGGGGCATTCTGGACTTCTTCTCCCCGGCCGCTCCCCAGCCGGTCCGGGTGGAGTTCTGGGGGGACGAGCTGGACAGCATGGGGGTCTTTGACCCGGCCACCCAGCGCCGGGTGGAGAATATTGACTCAGCGGAGATTCTGCCCGCCGCCGAAACTCTGCCCCGGCTGGCCCCCGGGGGGCTGCTGGGGCTGGCGGGAGACATCGACCGGCGGAAGGAGCAGGTCCAAAAGGCCAACCAGCGCCGGAAGCTGGAGCACTTCTCCGCCCTGACCCAGACCCTGGAGTCGGATGCCCGGACTTTTTCCGAGTTGGGCAGCTTTGCCGCCGCGGACCGGTATCTGGACCTGATCTATCCCGACTTTGCCTGCGGGGCGGACTACCTGCCGGCGGAGGCGGTGCTGCTGTTCTGCGACTCTCCCCGGGTGGGGGAGGCGGCCAGAAACTACCGCTGGCGCCAGCAGCAGGACATCACCGCCCTGTTGGAGTCCGGCCTGCTTTGGGGGGAGGGGGCCAACTACTCGGCGGACTACGACACCCTGTGCAAGCACCTGGGGCGGGAGTTCCCGGTGGTGTATCTGGACAGCTTTCTGGTGGGCCAGTACCCGGCGGACCCCCGGGCCACCCTGAGTTTCAGCTGCAAGCAGCTGCCCAGCTTCGGCACCAGCCTGGAGGCGGCGGCGGCGGATTTACAGCACTACCAGAAAAACGGCGCCGCCTCCATTGTGCTCTGCTCCACCCAGGGCCAGGCCAAGGCTCTGAGCGACATGCTCCGGGACCAGGGGGTAACCTCCGCCCTGGATTTTGACCTGACAGAACTGCCCCAGCCTGGAGAAACCACCCTGACGGTGGGTGGCCTCTCCGCCGGCATGGAGTGGGGAGGCATCGCCATTCTCACCGAGGGCTCCGCCCCCCTGTCCGGAGCCAAAAAGCCCCGGTCCCGGAAGCAGCAGAAGGCCAGCAACCGGCAGAAATTGCAGTCCTTTACCGACCTGTCCCCGGGGGATCTCATTGTCCACGAGCAGCACGGGGTGGGCCGGTTCGTGGAGATGACCACCATGAAGATGGACGGGGTGGAGAAGGACTATATCAAGATCGCCTACGCCGGGGCAGACACCCTCTATGTCCCCGCCACCCAGCTGGACCTCATCAGCAAGTATATCGGCGGCGGCGAGGACAGTCAGGAGCGCACCAAGCTCAGCAAGCTGGGGGGCACCGACTGGGCCCGGGCCAAGGCCAAGACCAAGAAGGCCACGAAAGAGCTGGCCAAGGGGCTCATCCAGCTCTACGCCCAGCGCCAGCGGCAGCCCGGCTACGCCTTCCACCCGGACGACCCCTGGCAGCGGGAGTTCGAGGATAAATTTGAGTATCAGGAGACCGGGGACCAGCTCCGGTGCATCGCCGAGATCAAGGCGGACATGGAGCGGCCGGTGCCTATGGACCGGCTGCTCTGCGGCGACGTGGGCTACGGCAAGACCGAGGTGGCCCTGCGGGCGGTGATGAAATGCGTGCTGGAGGGCAAGCAGGCCGCCATCCTGGTGCCCACCACGGTACTGGCCAACCAGCACTACCAGACCGCCCTGCGGCGGTTTGAGGGCTACCCGGTCCGCATCGCCGTGGTGAGCCGGTTCCAGACCGGCAAGGTGTTAAAGCAGATTCTGGCAGACCTGGCCGGGCTCATCGACGTGCTCATCGGCACCCACCGGCTGCTCCAGAAGGACGTGGTCTTTAAGGACCTGGGACTGCTGGTGGTGGACGAGGAGCAGCGCTTCGGGGTCACCCACAAGGAACGGCTCAAGGAGATTTCCCGACAGGTGGATGTGCTCACCCTGTCCGCCACCCCCATTCCCCGGACCCTGAACATGGCCCTGTCCGGCATCCGGGACATGTCCACCATCGAGGAGCCCCCTCAGGACCGGCTGCCGGTACAGACCTATGTGCTGGAGCACGACTGGTCCGTATTGGCCGACGCCATGCGCCGGGAGGTGGGCCGGGGCGGCCAGGTGTATTTCCTCCACAACCGGGTGGACACCATCGAAAAGACCGCCGCCTACATCCAGGGGATGCTGGGAGACGAGGTCACCGTGGCGGTGGGCCACGGCAAGATGAGCCAGGAGGAGCTGGCCCGGGTCATGGAGCGGATGGTGGAGGGGGAGGTGCAGATTCTGGTCTGCACCACCATCATCGAGACCGGCATTGACATCGCCAACGTCAACACCCTGATCATCGAGGACGCCGACCGGATGGGCCTGGCCCAGCTCCACCAGATCCGGGGCCGGGTGGGCCGCTCCGCCCGCCGGGCCTATGCCTATCTTACCTACCGCCGGGGCAAGGTTTTGACCGAGGTGGCGGAGAAACGGCTGTCCGCCATCCGGGAGTATGCCGAGTTCGGCTCCGGCTTCAAGATCGCCATGCGGGATCTGGAGATCCGGGGGGCCGGCAACATTTTAGGCCCCGAGCAGTCGGGCTTTTTGATGAGCGTGGGCTATGACCTCTATCTGAAGCTGCTGGAGGAGGCGGTGCTGGAGGAACGGGGCGAAAAGGTGCAGCGCACCGAGTCGGTGTGCGCCGACCTGGCCGTCAGCGCCAACATCCCGGAAAAGTACGTCTCCTCTCCGGAGCAGCGGATGGACCTGTACCGCCGCATCGCCCGGATCCGCACCGAGGAAGACGCCGACGACGTGGTGGACGAACTGGTGGACCGCTACGGCGATCCCCCCAGGGCCGTCAACAACCTGATCTCCATCGCCCTGCTCCGGTCCATGGCCGCCCAGTGCGGCTTCAGTGACATCAGCCAGAAGGGGCTGGTGCTCACCTTCACCATGCAGGAATTCGATCTGAAACACATTGCCGCCCTGTCCGGGGTGGCCCGGTTCAAGGGCCGCATCCTGTTCTCCCCCGGGGAGAAGAGCGCCCTGTCCCTGCGCTTAAAACCCGGGGAAGACGTGCTGGTGATGGGCCGCAAACTGGTGGAGACCTATCGGCAGCTGCTGGAACAGTGACCGGCACAAGAAACAGTTGGGATTCGATTGTATTAGGTCCCCCACTCTGCTATAATGCTCTCATTACGGCTGTACCCATGATTTGCCCGGGGGAGTTCCTCTCCTGTCGGGGCACCCCATAGAAGAAAAGGAGACTATCTGACATGAAACACTTCCGCATTCTGGCTCTGCTGCTGGCCCTGGTCCTGTGCCTCACCGCCTGCGGCGCCGGTGACGGCTCCAGCTCCATCAGCGGCGGCTCCGGCACCTCTTCCCAGGCCGAGACCGATGCCACCATCCCCCAGGAGGCCCTGGAGGACGTGGTGAGCTACCTCACCGACGGGGCCTATGCCGCCGACGATGTGGTGGCCACCGTGGGCGATATTTCCATCACCGCCGCCCAGGCCCTCTATTGGGCCGCCTATCAGCAGTACTCCATGACCTACTACTATTACAGCAATTACGGCATGACCTTCTCCATGTCCGACACCATGGAGGACGGCTCCACCGTGGGCGAGTCCCTGCTGCAGTACGGTCTGGACACCGCCGTGGCCTATGCGGTGGGAACCCAGAAGGCCCACGATACCGGCGTGGAGCTCAGTGAGGAGAACGCCGCCGCCCTGGAGACCCTTTACGCCGACAACGTGACCAGCTACGGCGAGGACCGTTGGCAGGCCTATGTGGACGCCGGGCTTCTGGACGAGGCGGACTACTCCCAGGAGCAGAAGGCGGAGTGGGTCCAGTCCCACGGAGAGGAGTTTTATCAGCACTCCCTGACCTATTACGCCACCAACGCCGAGGCCTATCAGCAGGTCTTCAACAACATCTATTACTTCCAGACCCTCCAGGAGACCCTGTTCGGGGAGGGAGGCCAGTATGCGCCCACCGAGGAGACCATGGCGGACTATCTGCAGACCTACATTGAGGACAACGGCATCTGCTGGGCCCGGTGCATTCTGTTCTCCACCATGGATTGCGAGGATGACGCGGCGGTGGCGGAGGTTCAGGCCCAGGCCCAGGCGGTCTATGACGAGCTGGCCGCCCTGTCCGGGGAGGAGCTGTCCACCGCCTTCACCGACAAGCAGAGCCAGTATGATGCCAGCGGCTATACCGCCGGTGAGGTGCAGTATTACAGCAATACCGACAGCCTGGTGGAGGGCTTCTATGAGGGCATCCAGGCCCTGGAGCCCGGCCAGCTGGGCATGACGGACCAGACCGACTACGGCTACTTCATCCTGCTGCGGGAGGCGGACCAGCCCGAGGCCCTGACGGACACCGCGGAGCAGACCTATATTGCCACCACCTATGACAGCCTGATCGCCCAGTGGAAAGAGGAATACGGGGTGACCACCAGCCCCCTGAATGTGGACGCGGAAGCCTTTTTCAACAAGCTGTCGGAGCTGCAGCAGACGCTGGCGGCGGCGGACACCCTGGCCTGATTCCCCGCCGGAACAGGCCAATTGCCCGGGACAGCTGCTGCCGCTGCGGCGACATGGACCCGATTGGAACCAACTACCCCCGGGGCTCCACAGGAGCCCCGGGGGTATTTTGGCCTTTCCCGTAAAAAACCTGGAATTTTTTTAAAAAATCCTTGACACAGCCGCCCCTTGCCGCTATAATAATTAGCGTTGACTCGGACGATTAGCTCAGCTGGCTAGAGCATCCGCTTGACGTGCGGAAGGTCACAGGTTCGAATCCTGTATCGTCCACCAGATAAGAAACCCTGAAACCGTAATGGTTTCAGGGTTTTTTGCTGCAGAAACAGCGTTACCCCCGGGCCCTAGGGCCCGGGGGTATTGTGGTTTTTCAGCGCTGGGGTTGGGTCAGCGGGCAGAACTTACTTCCTGCGCCGGCGGTAAGTCACCGCGCCCATTCCCGCCAGGGCCAGGACAGAGGCCGTCAACAGCCCTGCGTACAGCCAGGGTCGGGCTTCGTCGCCGGTTTTGGGGCTGTGTCCGGTCTCAGGATCCACAGGCCGGTTGTTGACAAAGACAACCTGCTGGGTCTCACCGGGCCGGATGGTGCCGGTGGCACCCTGGGCGGTGGTGGTGTAGCCCTGCTGGTCCGCCTCCTCCTCGGTGACCTGATAGGTGATCCCCTGGGGCAGGCCCTTCACCCGCACCGACTGGCCGTCCATCAGCTGGAAGGTGGCCACGCCGTCGGAGAAGGTCACATCTCCATAGGTGCCGTTGAGGGTGTCGTCCGAGAGGGTCAGGGTGAAGTGGAACTGGCGCTGGGTCTCCCCGGCGGCTCCCTCCACCTGCTTCTCAATGACCAGATCGCCGGGGCCGGTGTTGGTGACCACGGTGCCCTCCTCAGTGGCCTGATAGCCCTGGGGCACGGTGACCTCCCGGATGGTGTACTCGATGCGGACGCCCTGGTCGTCAAACTCCGGCAAATCCACAAAGGTGCCGGTCCAGCGGTTGGCGTTGCCCGTGACACGGTTCCACAGCCCGGTCAGGGCGTTGGGGGCCGTCAGGGTCAGGGTCTGGCCCGTGGGCTCCCCGTTGGCCACCAGCTCCACCTGAATGCTGTCAGGCCGGGTATTCAGGGCGTTGCCGTTGTCCACCCAGATCTTGGTGGCCGGCACATCCAAGGTGCGGCTCAGGGTGTTGGTAAACCGGAACTCATAGTTCCCGATGCGCTCCGCCTGGGCCACATAGTCCGCGGGGGTGGTCTCCCGGACCCGGTAAGTGTAGGTCAGGGGGGTAGCCCCGGCGGTGGCCTTGGGCAGGTCCTCATAGGTCAGGGTCCACTGGTCCCCGCTCTTGGTCCACTGGGGTTGGGCCACGTCCACCACTTCCCAGTCGCTCTCGCTGGGCTGGGCCAGGGTGGTGCGCTCCAGCACCAGAGCCAACTCCTCCGGCCGGGTGTCGTAGGCGTCGGAATTGTCCTTCCACACCTTGGTCACCGAGATGTCCACCGGCTCCACATTGTAGACCTCAAATCCGTCGGCCAGGCTGCCGCCGTAGGAGATCAGGAAATCGGTGTTGGCCGGGTCGGCGCCGTCGATGAGGGTCTCCTCCACCGTGTAGGTGTAGGCGTTGCCCTGGGCGTCATACTTCAACTGCTCATCGAAGGAGGCGCTCCAGCCGTTGGCCTCGTTCAGCTCTACCGTATCCACAGCGGTGCCGTTCTGCAGCAGGGTCACCGTGACGCTGTCGGGCAGGTCCTCCGCCGCCACGCCGCTCCAGTACTTCTGGACCTCCGGGGTCACCGTCTGGGTGTTGGTGACGTTGGCGCCGTCGTTGCCGGTCTGGTCATAGTCCTCCGGCTGGCTGACCTCTCGAACCGTGTAGGTAATCAGCGCGCCCTCGGCGTCGTACTTGGGCAGGTTTTCAAACTTGCCGCTCCACTGGTTGCCCCCCAGCACCGGGGCGGCGAGGGTCAGGGTCGTGCCGGTGGAGGCGCCGTTGGCCAGCAACTCCAACTCAATGCTGTCGGGCCGCAGCCCGTCGGCGTCAGAGCCGTCCAGCCAGGTCTTGGTCACGGGAAGCTCCGTGGTGCCCGTCAGGGTGTTGGTCAGGGTCAGGTTGTAGCTGCCCTGGCCCCCGTAAGTGCAGACGTAGTCAGCAGGGGTGGTCTCCCGGACCCGGTAGGTGTAGGTCAGGGGGGTTGCCCCGGCGGTGGCCTTGGGCAGGTCCTCATAGGTCAGGGTCCAGCTGTCCCCGCTCTTGGTCCACTCAGGTTGGGCCACGTTCACCACTTCCCAGTCCTCCTCGCTGGGCTGGGCCAGGGTGGTGCGCTCCAGCACCAGAGCCAGCTCCTCCGGCCGGGTATCGTAGGC
>CABRZO010000123.1 GCA_902475455.1 uncultured Eubacteriales bacterium | reverse complement strand
ACGAAGCCCGGCCTGGACCAGCCGGTGGGAGCGGTGGCCATCAACCATGTGCCCCGGCAGATGATCGCCCAGGCCCTGGAAGAGGCCCGCCGGGTTGCCGGAGAGGAATGCGGATTTAACGTTATCATCTCGGTGCCGGAGGGGGAGGCCATTGGGGCGAAAACCTTCAATCCTTCCCTGGGCATTGTGGGGGGGATCTCCATTCTGGGGACCTCCGGCATTGTGGAGCCTATGAGCATGCAGGCCCTCATCGACACCATCGCCCTGGAATTGCGCTCTTATCGGGCCCAGGGCTGGCGCCGGGTCATTCTGACCCCGGGCAACTACGGCATGGACTTTTTACAGGCCCAGGGCCTGGATAAGCTGGGCATTCCCCTGGTGAAATGCTCCAACTTCATTGGAGAAGCCTTGGATGAAATCCTGGCCCAGGGCTATGAAGAGGTGCTGTTGGTGGGCCATGTGGGCAAGCTGGCCAAGCTGGCCGGGGGCATAATGAACACCCACAGCCGGTTTGCCGACTGCCGCACCGAGCTCTTCTGTGCCCACGCGGCGGTCTGCGGGGCGGACCGGGCCGTGTGTCGCCGGCTGATGGATGCCGCCACCTCCGAGGCCTGCCTGGACATTTTGGAGGAGTGTTCTCTGCGGGAGCCGGTCATGGACAGCCTCACCCGGGCGGTAGAAAGGCACCTGCGCCATCGGGCGGAGGGCGAATACCGGGTGGGAGCGGTGCTGTTTTCCACCCAATACGGAATTCTGGGGATGACCCAGGATGCACAGGAGATTTTAAAACAATGGAAGTAAACAAGGGAACCTTTTACGCCGTGGGAGTAGGCCCCGGGGATTCGGAACTTTTAACGCTGAAAGCCTGCCGAACCCTGGATGCCTGCCCGGTGGTGGCGGCCCCCCGGACCCGATCCGGCGGGATGCTGGCCCTGGACATCGCCCGGGGGGCGGTGGATCTGACGGGCAAGGAGATTCTGCCTCTGGACCTCACCATGGCGGTGGCAATGGATGGCCGGACAGACGCCCACGCCCTTGCGGTGGAGGAGATCGCCCGGCGGCTTTCGGAGGGGAAAGATGTGGCCATGGCGGTGTTGGGGGATGTGGCGGTCTACGCCTCCTGCACCCCGCTGATGGACCGGCTTACGGAGCAAGGGTTTGACTGCGTCATGGTCCCCGGCGTCACCAGTTTCAGCGCCGCGGCGGCCCGGCTGGGCGTCAGCCTCACGGAGCCGGACCGGCCCCTGGCCATTGTGCCCGGCAACGTGGAGCTGGACCAATATGCCCTTCAATTTCCCGGCAGCAAGGTGCTGATGAAGTCGGGCATCCATCTGGAGGAAGTGCGCAGGGCATTAGAAGCGCAGGGCATGCTGGACCGGGCCGCCCTGGTGGCCAACTGCGGTCTGCCCGGGGAGCTGGTGTCCAGAAATTTGCGGGAGCTGCCGGAGCGCCTGAGTTATTTCACAACCATTATTGTAAAGGAGTAACACTGTGGTACATATTGTCGGAGCCGGGTCCGGAGCGCCGGACCTCATCACCCTGCGGGGTGCGGAACTGTTGAAGCAGGCGGATGTGGTGATCTACGCCGGCAGTCTGGTGAATCCTGTGATTCTGGGGCTGTGCCGGGAGGATTGCCGGATCTATAACAGCGCGGAAATGACCCTGGAACAGGTGATTGCAGAAGTGGAGCGGGCGGAACAGGAGGGGCTGACCACGGTCCGGCTCCACACCGGGGACCCCAGCCTCTACGGGGCCATCCGGGAACAGATGGACGAGCTGGAGAAGAGGGGGATCTCCTTCGATGTGACCCCCGGCGTGTCCAGCTTCTGCGGGGCCGCCGCTGCGGTCCAGGGGGAGTACACCCTGCCCGGGGTGAGCCAGAGCGTCATCATCACCCGGATGGCGGGCCGGACCCCGGTGCCGGAGCGGGAAGGCATCGTCTCCCTGGCCCAGCACGGCTGCACCATGGTGATCTTCCTCTCCGCCGGTATGCTGGAGGGGTTACAGGAGGCCCTGCTCCAGGGAGCCTACACCGAGGAGACCCCGGCGGCCCTGGTCTACAAGGCCACCTGGCCCGAGGAGAAGGTGGTCTACACTCCCCTGGGCAAGCTGGCCCAGGCCGGGGCGGAACACGGCATTTCCAAAACCGCCCTGGTGCTGGTGGGAGATTTCCTGGGCAAGCGCTATGACCGCAGCAAGCTCTATGACCCCAGCTTTACCACCGGTTATCGCCAGGCCACCCTATGAAATACCTGACCTTTACCGACCGGGGACAAGCCCTGGCGGAGCAATTGTCTCAGACCTTGGGAGGCCAGGTCAGCCGGTTTACCCCGGGCTTTTCCATGGAGGATTGGACCGCCGAAGGTTTCCGGAACCGGGAAGATCTGGTTTTTATCGGGGCGGTGGGCATCGCCGTCCGGGCCATTGCCCCCCATGTCCGCAGTAAGGTCACTGATCCGGCGGTGGTGGCGGTGGATGAGTCGGGCACCTTTGCGGTGCCGGTGCTCTCCGGCCATCTGGGGGGCGCCAACGACCTGGCCCGGCGCATCGCCACCGTCTGCGGCGCTGTGCCGGTGGTCACCACCGCCACGGATTGCCGGGGGGTGTTTGCGGTGGACGAGTGGACCAAGCGCCAGAACTGCGTCATTGTGAACCCGGAGCGGATCAAGCTGGTGTCCGGCAAGCTGCTCTCGGGCAAAACCATCACCTGCCGCAGCGATTTCCCCATCCAAGGGGAGCCGCCCCAGGGGGTGGCCCTGATTACCGAGGGTCCCTGGGACATCCGGCTTTCCTTGACCCCGGAGCGGGAGACAGAGGCCCTCCAGGCAGTGCCCCAAATCGGAGTGCTGGGGGTGGGCTGCAGGAAGGGGACCCCCCAGGAGCGGATTGAAGGGCTGTTCCAGGCCCTGTTGAGCTCCACTGGTATTCCGCCCCAGGCCATCGCTAAAGTCTGTTCCCTGGACCTGAAGGCCCGGGAGCCGGGATTGTTGGCCTTTTGTGCTGCCCACGACTGGCGCCTGGAGACCTTTTCCGCTCAGCAGCTGAACCAGGTGCAGGGGGAGTTTTCCGGCTCTGCCTTTGTGGAACAGACCGTAGGAGTGGACAACGTCTGCGAGCGCGCGGCAGTCCTGGGCAGCGGCGGCAAACTTTTCTGCAAAAAAATGGCACAGGACGGCGTCACCATGGCGCTGGCCCTGTCGGACTATACGCCCAATTGGAGGTGGCGGGATGAATAAGTTATTTTTGGTGGGACTGGGCCCTGGCAGCCGGGAACAGATGACCCTCCAGGCCCTGGAGGCCCTGGAGGCCTCGGATGTGCTGGTGGGCTACACCGTGTATATCGACCTGGTGAAGGACTGGTTCCCGGACAAGGAGACCTATACCACACCCATGACCCAGGAGCTGGAGCGGTGCCGCTGGGCCCTGGAGGCCGCCCGGCAGGGAAAGACCGTGTCCATGCTGTGCTCCGGGGACGCCGGAGTTTATGGCATGGCGGGCCCTGTGCTGGAGCTGTCGGTGGACTTCCCGGAGGTGGAGATCGCCGTGGTGCCCGGCGCCACCGCCGCCCTGTCCGGGGCCGCGGTGCTGGGAGCGCCGTTGATGCACGATTTCTGCGTCATCTCCCTGTCTGACCTGCTGACCCCCTGGGCCACCATTGAAAAGCGGCTGCGCTGCGCCGGGGAGGGGGATTTCTCCATCTGCCTCTATAACCCCGGCTCCAAAAAGCGCAGAGATTACCTGCGCCGGGCCTGCGACATCCTGCTGGAGTCCCGGAGCGGGGACAATGTATGCGGCTGGGTCCGGATGATCGGCCGCCAGGGCCAGGAGAAGGCGGTGCTCACCCTGAAGGAGCTTCGGGAGGCGGAGCTGGACATGTTCACCACCGTCTTTATCGGCAACAGTTCCACCCGGCGCCTGGGTGACTGCATGGTGACCCCCCGGGGCTATGAGCGGAAACGATGAAACGAATTCTGATCTTCGGAGGCACCACCGAAGGCCGGGAACTGGCCCGGAAGCTCTGTGAGCTGGGGTATCCCGTCACCGTCAGTGTGGCCACCGACCTGGGGGCCGAAGAGCTGCAAAGTGTTCAGGCTACGGTCTGGACCGGAAGGCTGGACGAGGAGCAGATGGTCCGGGTGGTGCCGGACTTTGATCTGGTCATCGACGCCACCCACCCCTATGCGGTGGAGGTGACGGAGCATGTCCGCAGCGCCTGCCGGACCTGCGGGATTCCGCTGCGCCGTCTCCTGCGGGCGGAGAGCGAAACCCAGGGCTGTATCCGGGTGGACTCCTGCGCTCAGGCCTGCGACTATCTCCGCTCCCGGCCCGGAAACGTGCTGCTGACCACCGGGGCCAAGGAGCTGTCCGCATTCCGGGACCTGGAGCCGGAGCGGGTCTTTGCCCGGGTGCTGCCCACCCATCCCTCTCTGGAGGCCTGCGAGGCCCTGGGATTGCCCCACCGGAATATCATCGCCTTGCAGGGTCCCTTTACCGAGGCCATGAACGTCGCCATGCTGGAGCAATATCAGATCCGCTGGCTGGTGACCAAGGACGGGGGCAGGGCCGGTGGCTTTGAGGAAAAGCTGCGGGCGGCCCATAGGGCTGGCGCCGACGTGATCCTGGTGGGCCGTCCGGGGGAGACCGGATTCAGTATGGAAGAGATTTTGACGGAGTTGGAAGCGAGGAAATGACATGAAACTGGTATCCTTGTTGGGGATGGGCTGCGGAAGTGATGACACCTTGACGGTTGGCGCCCGGCAGCGACTGGAAGAGGCGGGGCTGCTGATCGGAGCGGCCCGGCTGCTGAAGGAGCCGCCCCATCTTGAGGCGGAGCGGGTGGATGCGGTCCGGAGTGCTGACATCATCCATGTGATTTTGAACAGCGCCGCGGAGCGGATCTGCGTGCTCTTCAGCGGGGATACCGGCTTTTACTCTGGAGCCAAGACGCTGATCCCGCTGCTGGAGCGGGAGAGAGTGGACTATGAGGTGTTACCCGGCATCTCCAGCCTCCAGTACCTGGCCGCCAAGCTGGGAACCAGTTGGCAGAACTGGCGTCTGTGCTCCGCCCACGGGGTGGACTGCGACCCGGTGGCGGAACTCTGTCAGGGAAAACCGGTGTTCTTCCTGACCGGCGGAGCCCTGGGCCCGGCGGAGCTGTGCCGCCGGATCACCGAAGCCGGCCTGGGGGAGCTGAAGGTGGCGGTGGGGGAGGAGCTCTCCTATCCCACAGAGCGTATTGCCACCGGTACCGCGGCGGACTTCGCCCGGGGGGACTTTGCCCCCCTCAGCGTGCTGCTGGCGGAGGCCCCGGAAATCCAGCCCCGGCGAACCCCCGGGATTCCCGATGAGGAGTTCCAGCGGGGAAAGGTTCCCATGACCAAGCAGGAGGTGCGCTGCGCCATCCTGGCCAAGCTGGCGGTGACCCCGGAGGATGTGTGCTGGGACGTGGGAGCCGGCACCGGCAGCGTCAGCGTGGAGCTGGCCCTCCAGGGCAAATCCGCCTGGGCGGTAGAGGAGAAGGAGGAGGCCTGTGAGCTGATCCGGGCCAACCGCCAAAACTTCTGCGCCTGGAAACTGCATCTAACCCAGGGCTCCGCAGTGGAAGTCTTGCCGGATTTCCCCCGCCCGGACAAGGTGTTCATCGGGGGCAGCCGGGGAGATCTGGATGAGATCATCGGCATCGCCCTGGAGGCCAACCCCGCCGCCCGGATCTGTGTCTCCGCCATCACCCTGGAGAACCTGCACACCGCCATGGAGTCGCTGCAGGCCCGGGGCTGTGAGGTAGAGGTGGCCCAGATCTCCGTCAGCCGCACCAAGGCGGCGGCAAATCTCCACCTGCTGCTGGCCCAGAATCCGGTGTTTCTGATCATGGGAGTGAGACCATGCGGAGATTGATGATTGCCGCCATGAGCAGCGGCAGCGGGAAAACCGTGCTGTCCTGCGGCCTGCTGGCGGCCCTGAAATGCCGGTGCATCGACGCCGAGGCCTTCAAGTGCGGCCCGGATTACATCGACCCCATGTTCCACAGCCGGGTGCTGGGGGTGCCCAGCCGCAACCTGGACCTGTTTTTGCAGGGAGAAGCCGGTGTTCGGCGCACTCTGGCCCGGCAGCGGGCAGGGTTCGGACTGATGGAAGGAGCTATGGGATTCTACGACGGGGTGGGCGGTACCCACCGAGCTAGCGCCTGGCAGGTGGCCCACCTCACCGACACCCCGGTACTTCTGGCGGTGCGGCCCAAGGGGGCCAGCCTGACTCTGGCGGCCCAAATCAAGGGAATGCAGACTTTCCGGCCCCACAGCCATCTGGCGGGGCTATTTCTCACCGACTGCAAGAGCATGCTCTATGCCCATTTGAAGCCCATCCTGGAGCGGGAGACGGGCCTGCCGGTGCTGGGCTACCTGCCCCCCATGGAGGAAGCCCGGCTGGAGAGCCGCCACCTGGGGCTGCTGACCGCCGGAGAGATTGCGGATTTCAACGCCCGGTTCGAGGCGGTGGCTCGGCAGCTGGAGGAGACCGGGGACCTGGATGGAATCCTGGCCCTGGCCCGGGCGGTGGAGTCCGGGGCGGAGAAACCTCACTCCCGGCCCGCCCGGGTGAAGATCGCCGTGGCGAGGGACAAGAGCTTTTGCTTTTACTATGCCGACAACCTGGACGCCCTGGAGGAAGCCGGGGCGGAGCTGGTCTTTTTCAGCCCCCTGGAGGACGCTGAGCTGCCGGAGGCGGACGGCCTGTATCTGGGGGGCGGTTATCCGGAACTCTATCTGGAGCAGCTCAGTGGGAATACTGCCCTGTTGGAGCAAATTCGCCGGGCCATCCGGGAGGGGATGCCCACCCTGGCCGAGTGCGGCGGATTCCTCTATTTGCAAGCCTGTATGGAATCTCTCCAGGGGCAGCAATTTGATCTGGTGGGGGCGCTGCCGGGCCGGGGCTATTCCACCTCCCGGCTTCAGCGGTTTGGCTATCTGCATTTAACTGGAGATCAGGACAGCATGCTGTTCCGGGCTGGGGAGTCGGTACCCGCCCATGAGTTCCATTATTGGGACTGCACCGAGAACGGTACCGATTTAGAGGCACAAAAGCCCAACGGCAAAAGCTGGCGCTGCGGCTTTGTGAATGAGAGGCTCTACGCGGCCTTTCCCCATCTGCATTTCGGGGGGAAACTTCCGTTGGCAGAGCGGTTTGTGGAAGCTGCGCTGGCCTACCAAAAGGAGAGACAGAGATGACTTTGGAAGAGGCATTGAAACAGATCAGACCCGGGGACCCGGAAGCCTTCCAGGGGGTACTGGAGCACTGGGACTCCCTGGCCAAGCCTCTGGGCAGTCTGGGAGAGTTGGAGCGGGCCGTGGCCCGGATCGGGGCCATGACCGGCAATGTGGATGTGCGCCTGGATCAGCGCACCCTGCTGGTGTTCTGCGCCGACAACGGCGTGGTGGCCCAGGGGGTCAGTCAGTCCGGACCGGATGTCACCGCTGCTGTGGCCACCGCCCTGGGGGCGGGGGTGAGCACCGTCAATTACCTGGCCCGGGGGGCCAACTGCCGGGTGGTGCCGGTGGATCTGGGGATTCTGGATTTTCCGGGAGCCCC
>CABRZO010000122.1 GCA_902475455.1 uncultured Eubacteriales bacterium | reverse complement strand
TCAGCACCTCGGGCTTGGTCTCAAAGGTCTCCTGCCAGACGCCCTCGGCCAGCACGTCCTCATACTCGTCGGAAATGTAGACGTCGATGGCATTATCTCGGGCGGGGCGGCGAATGTCCGCCTTGAAGGGCAGGGCCAGCACCTTGGGGTGCTGCCGCAGCATCCAGTTGTCCGCCTTGCTGCCCGCCAGCCGGACACAGTGGACCCGGGACTGCTGGCCGGCGCCCACACCGATGGTCTGGCCGTTCTTGACATAGCACACGGAGTTGGACTGGGTATACTTCAGGGTGATCAGAGAGATCAGCAGATCCATCCGGGCCTGCTCCGGCAGATCTTTATTCTTGGTGACGATGTTTTCCAGCTGAGATTCGTCCAGTTTGAAGAAGTTGTGGCCCTGCTCAAAGACCACGCCGAAGATCTCCCGGCGCTCCTGGAGCTTGGGCACATAGTCGGCGTCAATCTGCACCACGTTGTAGTTGCCCTTCTTCTTGGTCTTGAGAATGGCCAGGGCCTCATCGGTATAGCCGGGCGCAATGATGCCATCGGAGACCTCCGCCTTCAGATAGGAGGCGGTGGCGGCATCGCAGACATCGGACAGGGCGGCCCAGTCGCCATAGGAGCAAAGCCGGTCAGCACCCCGGGCCCGAATGTAGGCGCAGGCCACCGGGGTCAGCTCCTGGTCAGGCTCCACAAAATAGATCTGCTTCTCCACCTCGCTGAGAGGCAGACCCACGGCGGCGCCGGCGGGAGAGACATGCTTGAAGGAGGCAGCAGCGGGCAGACCAGTGGCTTCCCGCAGCTCCTTCACCAGCTGCCAGCTGTTGAGTGCATCCATAAAGTTAATGTAGCCGGGGCGGCCATTCAGTACAGTGACAGGGAGTTCACTGCCGTCTGCCATATAGAGCTTGGACGGCTTCTGGTTGGGGTTGCAGCCATACTTCAGTTCCAGTTCTTTCATGTGCCAAAACCTCCTCAGTTATGCTTGTTGATGATGATGTCCTCGGTATCGCCATTGGAGAGGTCGATATAGCGGACAAAGAGGGAGACCTTGTTCTCCTCATTCAGGTTGTCCCACAGCTTGCCTGCAAAATCAGCCACAGGTTCGCTGCCCAGAGCCACCAGCTCGGGCTCCCCCTCAAAGGAGGGCAGCGGGTTGCCGTCGCCCATATAGGTGTGAATGAAGTGACCATTGCCCGCCACCGGGTGATCATACTCAAAGAAATAGCGGCAGCAGCAGTCGGGATTGCCGTTGAAGCTCTTCAGAATAGACAGCTTATAGCTGCCATCCGGCAGCACAACGCCAGAAATGCGGGGGGTGTAGTTGGGGCCGTCAGGCTCAAACTCCCGGGTCATCAGTGCATGACGGAAGCACTTCCCTTCCGCCAGGAAATCCCGGATGGTGTCGGTCTGATCGCCATTGGTGACAATGGTCTTTCCTTCAAACAGGCGCACCGGATGGTAAATAATCAGAGAGGGGTCCTCCATCTTGGAGGGATCATAGGCCTCCGTGCGGATGCCGTCCTCGGTGACGGAGAAAATCCGGTTACGGCTGTTTTCACTGCGGCCCATGATGAAGTAGGCAATCACCGCGTGCTTGTCATCGGCGGTGCGACCCAACACAATGCCGCGGCCCGGATAGGGATTATTCTTCAGCTGTTCCAATAAATTTCTCTGTTCCACAATCAATTCCTCCTGTTTGATACATCAGCTCAGGCGCGCCGGGTCAGTCAAATAAAAAAGGGCGCACCTTGACAAGGTGCGCCCAGACGGTCGGCATTGATACTGCTATACTCCATGTGGTTACTCCACTTCCGTCAGTCATATAGCGAAATTTAGTGTACCATAACCGCCGCGCCGTTGTCAAGAAAACTCTGGTTCAGGGCAGAATATGGACCCGCCGGCCCTCCACCGACAGCTTCCCTCGACAAAACAGGTCCACGGCCTGGGGCAGCAGGATCCATTCCGCTTGCTCCATAATGCGGCGCTGCAGTGCCTCCGGCGTGTCCCCTTCCTCCACTGGTACCGCTTTCTGCAGGATGATAGGGCCGCCGTCGCACTCTTCGCTGACAAAATGCACGGTGGCGCCGGACACCTTCACACCATATTCAATGGCTTTTTCATGGACATGAAGGCCATAGCAGCCCTCGCCGCAAAATGACGGGATCAGGGCCGGGTGTACATTGATGATGGCGTTGGGATAGGCGTTGACCAGCTCTTCCGTCAGAATGTAGAGGAATCCGGCCAAGACCACCAGATCAATCTTCTGAGTCTGCAGCAGCTCGGTCAGAGAAACCGTCATCTCCCGATTGGAGGCATAAGCTTTCCGGTCAATGACAAAGGTGGGGATTCCCGCCGTCTCCGCCCGTTTCAGGGCGTAGGCGTTGGGGGACGAAGAGATAACGGCGGCGAATTCGCCCTCCGGAATGGCTCCTCTTTTTTTGGCGTCAATCAACGCCTGAAGGTTGGTTCCCCCGCCGGAAACCAGTACCGCGATCCGCTTCAAAATACCACCTCAACGCCGGTCTCACCCCGGGTCACATTGCCGATGACATAGGCCCGCTCGCCCGCCTTCACCAGAGCGGACATAGCCTCGCCGGCACAGTTGTTGGGCACAGCAATCACCATGCCGATGCCCATGTTAAAGGTATTGTACATCTCCCGGGTGGGGATGTCCCCGGCCTTCTGCAGAATATCAAAGATCACCGGACGGGGGAAGGAATTGGTCTTAATATTGGCCACCAGCCCCTCCTTCATCATACGGGGCACATTCTCAAAGAAACCGCCGCCGGTGATGTGGCTGATACCATGGATCTCCACCCCCTGATCCAGCAGACGCTTGACCGCCCGCACATAGATCCGGGTGGGTTTCAGCAACTCCTCGCCCAGAGTGCAGCCCAAATCATTGTTGTACTGGTTATAGGTCTCGTTGATGTTGAGCACCTTACGCACCAGAGAGTAGCCATTGGAGTGGACGCCGGAGGAGGCCAGGCCGATCAGGATATCGCCCTCCTGCATATTGCTGCTGTCAATGACCTTGTCGTAGTCCACCAGACCCACAGAGAAACCGGCCAGATCATACTCATCCTCCGGATAAAAGCCGGGCATCTCTGCAGTCTCACCGCCGATGAGCGCGCAGCCAGCCTGGCGGCAGCCCTCGGCGATGCCGCTGACAATATCCTCAATTCGCTGAGGATTGTTCTTGCCGCAGGCAATATAGTCCAGGAAAAACATGGGAGACGCGCCGGCGCAGATAATGTCGTTGACACACATGGCAACGCAGTCAATGCCCACAGTGTCATGCTTATCCATCAAAAAGGCTAGCTTCAACTTGGTGCCCACACCATCCGTTCCGGAAACTGTAATGGGACGCTTCATTCCGGCAATCTGGGGCTCAAACATGCCGCCAAAGCCGCCCAGCCCTCCCAGCACGCCGGGCACGTTGGTGGATTCCACCAGAGGCTTAATGCGATTGACCGCCTCATATCCGGCAGTCACATCTACGCCGGCAGCAGCGTAAGAGTCAGATTTACTTACACTCATTCTCAATTCCTCCAGTTTTCTTGATATTACTCGGTGAGATTAAAAGTTGGTGATGCTCAACTGATCTTCGTGGTTTCTGGGGACCGGCACCGCATAGTGGCCGGTGAAGCAGGCATCGCAGAATTGGATGTTCAGATCCGCCGTAATCTCCTTCAGATCCTCCACCCGGAGATATTGAAGGGAGTCCGCCCCGATCAGCTGACAGACCTCTTCCACGGTGCGGCCAAAGGCGGCCAGCTGACCTGGCTCCGGTAGAGATGTGCCAAAATAACAGGGGTAGATGAAGGCGGGGGCCGTGGACTTGACGTGCACCTCTTTGGCACCGGCATCCCGCAGCAGCTGAATGATCCGGGCACTGGTGGTGCCCCGGACGATGGAGTCATCCACCAGAATAATCCGTTTCCCCTTGACACAGGAGGAGATGGCGTTCAGCTTGATCCGAACCGATTTCTCCCGCTCCCAGGCCCGGGACTCGATAAAGGTACGCTGGATGTAACGGTTTTTCATCAGACCCAGCTCATAGGGGATGCCGGACTCCCGGGCATAGCCCATGGCGCCCACAATCCCCGAGTCCGGCACACCCAGTACCAGATCTCCCTGAACTGTGCTGTTGCGGGCCAACATTCGACCCGCCCTCTCTCTGACCTTGCTGACAGATGCCCCGTCTACCACGGAGTCCTGTCGTGCGAAGTAGATCAGCTCAAACATGCACAGCGCAGATTTTGCCCGGATGTCACAGTGATAGGACTGGATCTCCCCGCTGCCGTATTCCGTCACCACCACTTCACCGGGAGCAACATCCCGCAGGAAGGTTCCCCCCAGGGCCTCAATGGCACAGGACTCGGAGGCAAACACGATGGAATCCCCCACTTTGCCCATGCACAGGGGCCTGAATCCGTTGGGATCCCGGGCGGCAATCAGACAGTTTTTGTCCATGACCACCATGGAAAAGGCGCCGATCAGATAGTGCATGGCGTTGAGCACCGCGTCGGCCAAGGTATCCGTCCGAAGGTGCTCCCGGACGATCACATAGGAGATCACCTCAGCATCGTTGGTCCCCTGGAAAATGCCGCCCCGGTTTTCCGTTTCCGCCCGCAGGGCCTTGCTGTTGACCAGCTTTCCGTTATAGCACAGGGCCAGAGAACCGGAGGCGTGGTGCACCACCAGAGGCTGAATATCGCTGACGGTGGACAGGCCGGTTCCGGTGCTCTGCCGCACATGGCCCACCGCCGCTTTAGCCCCGTGAAATGCATCCAAACGCGCCTGGTCAAACACATCAGGCACCAGCCCCCGGGCCTTATGGGCCTTGATATCGCCGTTCAGACAAACCGCAATGCCGCTGGAATCCTGACCTCTGTGCTGAAGGGCAAAGAGACCCTGGTAAGTGCTGATCGCAGGATCGGCCAGGGATTCCCCCGCAGCAATACCAAAGATTCCGCACTCCTCCTGGAGTTTGTCGTCAAACAATGTACCTTCGATGCTCATAGCACCCTCCTTGCCACAGTGTAACCGCATCACAGGCTGGCCAGCTCCGCCTGCAGCTTGGCTTCCTTTTCCGCAATCTGAGCGCTCATATCCACCCGGGCGGCATCCAGCTTGGCCGCCAGCGCATCATCGGAAACCGCCAGAATCTGAGCAGCCAGTACCGCGGCGTTCTTGGCGCCATTCAGGGCCACCGTGGCCACCGGAATACCGGAAGGCATCTGGACCGTGGCCAAAAGGGCGTCCAGGCCGTCCATGGCGCCCCCCTTCATGGGAATGCCGATCACCGGCAGGGTGGTATTTGCGGCAAAGGCGCCTGCCAGATGGGCCGCCATACCGGCGGCACAGATAATCACGCCGAAACCATTCTCACGGGCAGATTTGGCAAAGGCTGCCGCCTCGGCAGGGGTGCGGTGGGCGCTCAGAATATGGGCTTCAAAGGGAATGTCAAAGGCCTTCAGCTGAGTGCAGGCTGCTTTTACACTGGGCCAATCACTGTCGGACCCCATAACAACCGCAACTTTCTTGCTCATGAACAATCTCTCCTTTTAAAAATAGTAAAAAACAGTAAGCAGGTAAGAATACCTTACCTGCTTAACGGGAATTTTCTTATCGGGATTTGGACGCAATAACACACCGGGCATGGAAAAACAGCATAGAGTACATCATTGCGCCTTCCTCCTGTCCATTTCATTTATGTTTATTTTAGTGGAAAAAGGGCGCCTTTTCAAGGGTGCAAATACCTCATCTGTCATTTTTGTACGCTTTCACAAGGAAATACAGTCTGTTTGTGTCCCATTGTCGGAAATAGACAAGATTAAATCATACCGTTTTCCCGTAAAATCTGCTGCAGCAGATGGGCTCTGTCACCCCAATCCGCCGCCCGGGCGTACTGGCCTCTCCGAATTCGCTTACGCCGCCCCAATTCGTTGGCAGCCTTTAAACAGGCCCGCTCGAACTCCTCGTCGCTCTGGGCTCCATAGATCACATCGGGATATTCGGGCACATAACGCCGGGGATAGACGCAGGCAACGGGCTTTTGAGCGGCAAAATAGGCATAGATCCGCTCCGGAACCACGTCCTCATCGGCAATATCATTGTGCAGCAGATCGATGCACACATCGCAGGCCGCCAGACATCCCGGCACATCCGCCGGAAACCGGTGCCCTAGGCAGAAAATATTTTTTGCCTGCTTGATTCTGGACGCGTCGGGATGACCTGCCTTCACTCTGCCAATGATGACAAAGGTCCAGTCAGGATTGCGCTTTGCCGCATAAAGCAAGGGACTCAGATCCATGTTGCGCTCTACATTTCCAAAATATCCAAACACTGTACCCCGGAACCGATCAAAGGCCGGATCCGGCATGGTCTCTGGGTTTCCTCCTCTGGCGTATAGACCATAGTTGACGCCGTTGGCCAGCAGAAATGTATTCTGGTTACAGGGAGAGACGTGCTCCAGCAGGTTGTCCGAGGCGGCAAACACCAGGTCGGCATCATAGGCCAGCTGGCTTTCCATCCGTTCCGGATAGCGGTCCCAGGCCCGATAGCAGTCATAAATCAGCCCACTATGGGGAATCTGTTCTATGATGTCCGCCACCACCGGGGTATCGCACCACAAAAGGCCATTGCGCACTCCGGCCTCCTTCAGGCAGCGCCGGATGGCCTTCTGGGTCTTTTTCAGACTCCACTTTTCCGGCAAGGTGGCTCCATTCTTCCAAAACAGAATGGTGGGCACCCGGTAGACCTTGATACCCGGGTGGGGCTCCCTGGCCTCCAGTGTGTTATGATCCATCAAATACTTGGTGATATTTGCAGTGACCGTCAGCTCAAAATAGCTGATCTCAACGTCATTTAACAGACGCATGAAATGTTGCGTGCGCTCTGGATCTGCGCTCCACTTGCTCTGTGCAAGACAGATGATATGTCTCATTGCGTTCACCCTTTACACAAGGAGTGCCTTAAGATAAAATAGTACAAATGAAAATTCGGAGGCACACTATGTTTGAAATGATACAAAATATGGACAGCAGCCTGCTGCTTGGAATTCAGGAACATCTGCGCTGCGCCCTGCTCAACGGCCCCATGGTGTTTATCAGCACGCTGGGCAACGCAGGCCTGTTCTGGATTGCCCTGGGGCTTGTCCTGGCCATCATCCCGAAGACCAGGAAGTATGGTATTCTGGCCCTGGTATCGCTGCTGGTCTGTTTCTTATTCAATAACATTTTGCTGAAAAACCTGGTGGCTCGACCTCGCCCTTACACTCAGCTTTCGGAGCTTGTAATGCTGATGAAATGCCCCGCCGACCACTCTTTCCCATCTGGGCATGCCTGCTCCTCCTTCGCGGTGGCGGGCAGCCTTCTGTGGAGTATGGAGCGCAAATGGAATTTCATCCGCATCCCCGCCATCTTACTGGCCCTGCTGATTGCCTTCAGTCGGCTCTATGTGGGGGTTCACTATCCCACCGATGTTCTGGTGGGCACATGCGCAGGACTGGCGGGCAGCTTTCTCATGTACAAGCTCTGCAACAAGCCCTATGACCGGCTGGAACAGCGGATCAAAAACAGATAA
>CABRZO010000121.1 GCA_902475455.1 uncultured Eubacteriales bacterium | reverse complement strand
TCTACGACTACAACTACTACATCAGCAAGTATTCCGATCTGAAGAAGGCCTACAACTGGGATGACGCCGCTCTGCTGCGGCACTTCGTTCTGTTTGGTATGGACGAGGGACGCCAGGCCAGCGCCAGCTTCAATGTGACCTACTATCGGACCAATTACCCCGTTCTGAGCAGCGCCTACGGCAACGATCTGAAGCAATACTATCTCCACTACATCAACGAAGGCAAAGGGCTGGGCCTGGTGGCGGACCAGATTCTGGACTCCGGGGTCGGGACGGATGAGAATCCCCAGATGACGGTTTCCATGAACAGCAATACCGACTATCTGGATATTACGCTCAGCGGACTCTCCCTGACCAGCTCAACCAATATTCGCTTTGCTGTGTGGAGCGTCAACAACGGCCAGGATGATCTGGTTTGGTATGAGGCTACTTACAATTCCGGCAACTGGACTTATACCGTTCCCCTGTCCAACCACAACTATGATACTGGTACATACAACATCCACTGCTATCGTGGGGAGTCCATGTTGTGTTACAGTACCATCACTCCTTATACCGGCGCTCGCCCCTCCAGCAGCGCCACTGCGGAAACCATCTGGAATTATCTGACCGGCAAAGGTATGACGGATGCCGGAGCCGCCGCCCTGATGGGCAATCTCTTCGCGGAATCCGGACTGAACTCCAATAACTTGCAGAACAGCTTTGAAAACAAGCTGGGTTATGACGATGCCGCCTACACCGCCGCCGTGGATAACGGCACTTATCGGTATACCAGCTATACCAACGCCAGAGACTCCTTCATCCGGGACAGCGCCGGATACGGCCTGGCCCAGTGGACCTATTGGAGCCGCAAGCAGGAGCTGTATGATTTCGCCAAATCCAGAGGTGCCTCCATTGGAGACCTGAACATGCAGTTGGATTTCCTGTGGCAGGAATTGAACGCCAGCTACCCCACCGTCATGAAAGCCCTGAAATCCGCAGACAGCGTTAAAACCGCGTCCGACATTGTCTTGACTCAGTTTGAGCGCCCTGCCGATCAGAGCAATTCCGTAAAAGAGCTCCGGGCCAACTATGGACGGGCTTACTACTCCTATTACGCAGATTGAGGAAGGCCAGCACCTCCCATCCAATCGTCGGCTTTACAGAAACAGGCCGGTGCAGTATCAAACTGCACCGGCCTGTTTTGTATGCTCACACTTGTTCTGATCTTCCCTTGGACATCATTCCCGCCCGGCAGTATTCCCGGGCCTCCTCCACATAGTCTTGGGCACTGCGGAGGTTCTGTTCCTTCTCCCCCTGGGTCAAAGGCCGCACCACCTTGGCGGGCCGGCCAAAGGCCAGGTGTCCGTCGGGAATCACCGCGTTCTGGGTAACCAGACTGCCGGCGCCAATGAGGCAATTTTTCCCGATCTTTGCCCCGTTGAGCACCGTGGAGCCCATGCCGATCAGGGTACCCTCCCCGATGGAACAGCCGTGGAGGATGGCGCCATGGCCCACGGTGACATGGGGCCCGATGTCCACATCATAGCCCGGGTCCACATGGACCACACAGTTGTCCTGAATATTGCTGCCCTCTCCCACCCGGATGGCGGCGGACTCCGCCCGGAGCACCGCGTGGAACCAAAGGCTGCTGTCCGCCCCGATGGTCACGTCGCCGCAGACCACTGCGTCCTGGGCCAACATAGCCTTGGGGGAAATCGTCGGTTTTTTCATCATCCATCACCTCAAATTGATTTCATCTCACTGCGCTCGCCCCGGAGATTTTGCTCCATCTTCTCCCGGATGGTCTCCTTATCGTAGCCACAGCTGAACAGATAATATAATTTGGTCACCGCTGCCTCAATGGTCATATCGCCACCGCTGACGGCATCGGCCCGGGCCAGTCCCCGGCTGGTCTCATAGGTGCCCAGACTGACGGAGCCCTGGGGGCACTGGGAGCACACGGTGATGATGGTGCCGTTGCGATAGGCCCGCTCCACCAGGGGCAGCAGCTGGGAGTCGGCGCCGCTGGGAATGTTGCCCGCCCCGAAGGCCTCCAGCACCACTCCCTTGAGTTTCTCCGTCATGATGGACTCAAAGAGGGAAAACTGAATGCCCGGGAACACCTTCAGCACCCCGATGGGCACCTCCACAAACTCCTGCAGCCGCAGGGGCCCGGGCTGCCCTGGCAGCAGCTCTCCCTGGTGATACTGGATCTCGATGCCGGTCTCTGCCAGGCAGGGGGAATTGGGGGAATCAAAGGCCTCCAGCAGATCTGCGGAGGTTTTGGTGCTCCGGTTGCCCCGCAGCAGCTTGCCCCCGAAGAACAGGCACACCTCCTTCACCCGGCCTGAGGCGGCGATCAGAATGGCGTTGACGATGTTGTCCAGCCCGTCGCTGCGCATCATGCACAGGGGGATTTGGGCCCCGGTTAACACCACCGGCTTGTCCAGCCCCTCCAGCATGAAGGAGAGGGCGGAGGCGGTGTAGGCCATGGTGTCGGTGCCGTGGAGCACTACAAAGCCGTCAAATTCCTCATAGCGCTGGGCGATCACCCGGCCGATCTTATTCCAGTCCTGGACGGCGATGTTGGAGGAGTCCAGCAGCGGGGAAAACTCCACCAGCTCCCAGTCCGGGAACTCCGGCCGGTGAATATCGTTGATGCTGCGCAGCAGGGGCTCGAACACCCCGGCCTTGGGGACATAGCCCTTGTCGCTGGGCACCATGCCGATGGTACCGCCGGTATAAATGATACAGATGCGTTGTTTCTCGTCCATAAAATCCTCTGTCCTTCTGATTTTACGCCGCCCCTCAGCGGCCCTCCCGACCCAGGCCGAAGCTGCGGCAGAGCAGCTCTGCGCAACCCTCAAAATCCTCCAGCCCCAGCTGGGGCACCGATTCTTCCCGGGGCTGGTCGGTGATCAGGGCCAGCAGGCTGTCGTCCCGGGTGATGGGATCAGCTCCGGCGGCGGAGCGGCAGATTTCCAGCTTGGGCAGGGGGCTGTATTTGAACCCCTCTCCCAGAATCACATCCACCGGGGGCAGGCACCGGCGGAGCTGGTCCAGGTCTCTCTCCCCGCTGCCCAGGGCCGCCCACTGACGGGGCCCCAGAAGGGCCACGCTCTCCGCCCCGGCCCGGGACAGCAGCCAGGTATCCTTTCCCTCCCGGTCCATCTCAAAGCCGTGGGCGTCGTGCTTGATCACCGCCACCCGCAGCCCCCGGCGCACCAGGGCCGGGATCAGCCCCCGCAGGAACGTGGTCTTGCCGGAGCCAGACCAACCCGTCACCGCCACCATAGGGGGTGAACCGGCCCGGGCCGCCAGACAGTCCGCCGGGGAATTGAGATTTTGCAGTACCCCTTCCAGGCAGGGTGGTGTATAATAATAGTCGGTATTTACCGCCTCCAGCAGATGGGACATTTTTCCGTCCCCCCGCTCCAGCAGGGCCCGGGCCGCCGGCACCACGCTGCGCCGGTATACCCCGAACAGGGGCTCCGGCCGGCCATCCCGGCGGTAGACCGCCACGTCGTGTTCCGGTTGCGGCAGGATGGCCTCATGCCGCAGATTGGGCAGGTCCACGGCGCTGACATAGAGCAGGTCGGCCCCGGAGACCTCAAACCCGGCCATCAGCCCTCCCATGGGGCCCTGGCCCGGCACCCGGTCCGCCACCGGCTCCGCCCCGGGAGGCAGGGGGGACAGCCGTCCCGGCGTTCCCTCCGCCACCAGAACCCGGTCCACCCGGCCGGAGGTCTGCCAGAACCGGACCGCCCGCTCCAGCAGGGTTTCCCTCCCCCAGGGCAGCAGGGCCTTGTCCCGGCCCATGCGCCGGGAGCGCCCCCCCGCCAGAATCAGCGCGCAGCGGTTTTTCTCTCCCATCTGGTTTCCCTCCCCTGTCCGTTTTGTCATTGCATTCTATTTTACCTATTGTTCGGGGGAAAAATCAACCGTCTCACCGTGAAAACAGGGGTTTTTCCCCGGAGGGCGGAAGCCGGGTATAAACATATCCCTGGCGGCAAAGGCTAACCTTATCCATCCATGGACAGAAAGGAAGTCCCAGTATGAAAATTCTCTTTTACGGGGCCAAGCCCTACGACATCGAATCCTTTGATCAGCTGCTGCCGGAGTATCCCGGCCTGGAGATCACCTATATTGAGGCCAACCTGGTACCGGAGACTGCACCTCTGGCCCAGGGCTACGAGGGGGTCTGCGCCTTTGTCAACGCGGATCTGTCCGCCCAGGTCATTGACCGGCTGGCAGATTGCGGCATCAAAGTCATTCTGATGCGGTGCGCCGGCTACAACAACGTGGACCTGAAGTGTGCCGCCCGGCACCAGATCCCGGTGCTGCGGGTGCCCGGCTACTCCCCGGAGGCGGTGGCGGAGCACGCCATGGCCCTGGCCCTCACCGCCAACCGCCACACCCACAAGGCCTATATCAAATGCCGGGAGAACAACTTTGCCCTGACAGGACTCATGGGGGTGGACCTCTACCGCAAGACCGCCGGCATTGTGGGCACCGGCCAGATCGGCCTGGCTATGGCCCGGATCTGCAAGGGCTTCGGTATGGAGGTGCTGGCCTACGACCCCTATCCCCGGCAGGATCTGGACTGGCTCACCTTTGTCTCCCTGGATGAACTGCTCCGCCGCAGCGATTTGATCAGCCTCCACTGCCCCCTGACTCCGGACACCCGGCACCTGATCAACGCCGACTCCATTGCAAAAATGAAAGACGGAGTCATCCTGGTCAACACCTCCCGGGGCGCCCTGATCCGCACCGAGGATCTGATCGCCGGTATCCGGGACCATAAATTCTTCGCCGTGGGCCTGGACGTCTATGAGGAGGAGACAGAATACGTCTTTGAGGATCTCTCCGACTCCATTTTGCAGACCTCCACGGTGCAGCGGCTGCTCTCCTTCCCCAACGTGGTGCTGACCTCCCACCAGGGATTCTTCACCCAGGAGGCCCTGGGCAGCATTGCCCGGACCACCCTGGACAACGCCAAGACTTTCCAGGCCGGGGACAAGCTGGCCAACCAGGTCTCCGAATAACTATTTCGCCGCCCCATATTCTCCCCAAAGGAGGGTGACGCCCTATGGCCATCACCGATACAAAACTGCACACCAAGCTCCCGGGCCCCGGCACCGGGATCACCACCCGGAACAGCATCTGCGACATCTGCGCCCCGGGTCCCCACTGCGGCATCACCTGCTATCTGAAGGATGGCAAAATCATCAAAGTGGAGGGCACCCAGGACCACCCCACCAACCATGGGCTGCTGTGCCCCAAGGGGCTGGCCACCCGGCAGTACGTCTACCGGAAGGACCGGGTGCTCACCCCCCTGCGCCGGGTGGGAGAGCGGGGGGAGGGCAAATTTGAGCCCATCTCCTGGGAGGAGGCCTGGAATGAGATCGTCCCCCGGCTCCAGGCCCTCAAAGCCCAATATGGCCCCAGCAGCGTGGCCTTCTACTCCGGCTATAACAAGTGGTACCGGCCCTTTTTGCAGCGGCTGTGTTACTCCTTCGGCTCTGTCAACTATGGCACCGAGTCCTCCTCCTGCTTCACCTCCACCATCATGTCCTGGCGGCTGGCCACCGGGGCGGATTTCGCCGCCCCGGACCTGCGCCGGGCGGGCATCTTCCTGGGCTGGTGTTACAACGCCTACTACGCCCAGTATCTGATGGCCGGCGGCGTGGAGCGGGCCCGGCAGCGGGGCATGAAGGTCATCATTGTAGACCCCAGAATCACTCCCGCGGTGGAAAAGCAGTGCGATCTGCATCTGCGCATTAAGCCGGGCACCGACTGCGCCCTGGCCCTGGGGCTGGCCCGGGAGCTCATCGTCAACGGCTGGGTGGACCACGACTACATAGCCCAAAACGTCTACGGCTACGAGGCCTACCGGGACTACGTCATGGACTTCACGCCCGAGCGGGTGGAAGCCCTCACCGACGTGCCCGCCCATCAGCTGCGGCTGGCGGCCCGGATGATCCACGAAAACATGCCCCTGGCCATCAATCAGTCCGGGGCCGCTATGGTCCACCACACCAACGGCATGCAGACCCACCGGGCGGTCATGGCCCTGTCGGCCCTGATGGGCTCCTATGACCGGCCCGGGGGCATGATCCCGGCCCCCCTGACCTACGCCCACTCCATGGCGGGCTTTGAGACCATGGACCACGCCTTCCCCCAGGAAAAGTATCCGGAAAACGCCCCCCGGCCTGTGGGCGGGCAGCGGTTCCCCCTCTGGGACAAGGTCATCGGGGAGATGCAGGGCAACGACCTGGCCCGGCAGATCAAGGAGGGCACCCCCTATCCGGTGAAGGCCCTCTGGGCCCACGGCATGAACTTCCGGATGTTCAACGGGGACCGGGAACTGGAAGATGCCCTGAAACAGCTGGACTTCTTTGTGGACATCGATCTGTTTCTCACCGACTCCGCCAAGCTGGCGGACATCGTGCTGCCCTGCTGCTCCTCCCTGGAGCGGGGTGAATTCAAGGTCTTTGGGGGCGGCTTCGGCCAGTTCACCCAGCCGGTCATCTCACCCCTGGGCCAGGCCCGGCCCGACGATGAGATCATCGTGGAGCTGGCCAACCGACTGGAACTGGAGGATGAACTGCTGCGCTCCGGCAGCGAGAACTGTGTCCGCTACATGCTCCGGAACACCCCCATCGACCTGGACTTTTTAAAGGCCCACAGCCAGTTTCCCCAGAAGCTGGAGGGGGTCAAAGTAGTGCCCGTGGGCCAGCACGGATTCCGGACCCCCACAGGCAAATTTGAACTCTGGTCCACCGTCATTGAGGACTTTGAAGGACTGGACCCGCTGCCCACCTGGCGGGACAGCATCAACGATGCAGACCCGACGAAGTACCCCTTCCGGCTGGTGGCCGGGGCCCGGCTGCCCCACGCCCTCCACTCCCGGCTCCACGATGTGCCCTGGCTACGGGCCCTGCGGCCGGAACCCACTGCTGATTTGAACGACGGGGACGCCCAACGTCTGGGCATCGCCCCGGGGGACGATATGACACTTTCCACCCAGGTGGGGGCCATCACGGTGAAGGCCAATCCCACCCGGACCGTGAAGCCAGGTACTGTGTTCCTGTACCACGGCTACCGGGAGGCCGACGTCAACTCCATCATTCCCCCGGGCCACAACGACCCCTATTCCGGCTTTCCGGGCTACCGCAGCGTGCGGTGCAGCGTGAGCCGAAAGGAGGAGGACAAGGCATGAAGCTGGTATTTGACTTTGACGCAAACAAATGTACCGCCTGCGGAGCCTGCGCCATCGCCTGCATGGACGAAAACGACATTGACATTGAGGCGGGTCAGCGGCCCTACCGCCGGATTCTGGGCGGGGAGAGCGAGACGGAGCTGGTCTATCTCTCCGCCGCCTGCCTCCACTGTCCCGAGCCCCCCTGTGTCCCCGCCTGCCCCAAAGACTGCCTCTATTGTGATCTGGAGACCGGGCTGGTGGGCTATGACAACACCGGGTGCGTGGGCTGCCACCTCTGCGAGAAGGCCTGTCCCTATGAGGCCATCTCCTTCCGGCCCACGGGGGAACAGCGCCCCAGGGAGCGGATGGAAAAGTGCCACGGCTGTCTGGCCCAGATCCAGGCGGG
>CABRZO010000120.1 GCA_902475455.1 uncultured Eubacteriales bacterium | reverse complement strand
TGTATCTGGCGGTGTATCACCTCTCCCCCAGCCTGTTTTTAAGCAATTTTGTGGCCGCCGTGGCGGTGTATATCTGGAGCGAGGTCATGGCCCGGATTATGAAAGCCCCTGTCACCATCTTTTTGGTGCCGGGCATCATTCCCCTGCTGCCGGGCAGCTACCTCTACTACACCACCCTGGCCCTGCTCAACGACGAAACCGCACAGTTCCAGCAGCACGGTGTGAATACCATCGCCGTGACCATGGGAATTGCCTGCGGCATTGTCATCACCTCTATTGTAGCCACTTATATCATTCAAACCTTAGAACAGCTCCGGACCAAACATCAAAACCAATCCCACTGACCAAGCTGCCGGACTCCATCCAGGATGGAGCCCGGCTAAATTCGGTATTCTGACCCCAGGGAAAGGACGGGCAACCTACCATGCAAACCAAGACCAGCCTGGGCCACGGGGCAGCCATCGCCTCCATTGTGGTCTGGGGCACCACTTTCATTTCCACCAAAGTGTTACTCCGGGGACTCACCCCCATTGAGATCCTGTTCCTGCGGTTTGTGGTGGGTTTCATCGCCCTCTGTCTACTGCAGCCCAAGCCCCTGCGGGGCACCAGTTGGCGGCAAGAGCTGACCTACGCAGCTGCCGGGGCCAGCGGCGTGACCTTTTACTTTTTGCTGGAAAATGTGGCTCTCACCTACACCATGGCCTCCAATGTTAGCCTGATCATCTCCACCGCCCCCTTCTTTACCGCCATACTCACCCGGCTGGTCAGCCGTGAGGAAGGTCGGCTCACCTCCAGCTTTTTTGTGGGCTTTGGAGTGGCCATGGCGGGGATCTGCCTCATCAGCTTTAACTCCAGCCGGATGTCCATCAACCCACTGGGAGATCTGCTGGCCCTGCTGGCGGCGCTGATGTGGGCAATCTATTCGGTGGTAACCCGCCACATCAGCGCCTACGGCCACACCACCATTCAATCTACCCGCCGCATTTTTCTCTACGGGCTGCTGTTTATGGTGCCCGCCCTGTTTTTCATGGATTTCAACCCCGACTGGGCCCAGGTGTTCCAGCCGGTGAATCTGGGTAATCTGCTGTTTCTGGGGCTGGGGGCCTCGGCGCTCTGCTTTGTGGCCTGGAATTTTGCGGTGCAGGTGGTGGGCACCGTCCGCACTGTGGCCTATATCTACATGACACCGGTGGTCACTGTGGTGGCCTCCGCGCTGATTCTGAAGGAGCCGGTGACCTGGCTCTCTATCCTGGGGGTGCTGCTCACCCTAGCTGGGCTGTTTCTCTCAGAACGACATTAAAAAAGCGACGGTTCCCGTTCTATGGGAACCGTCGCTTTTTCTTATTCATTCAGCAGGGCGATAAACTCTTCCTCGGTGAGGACGGGCACTCCCAGGGCCTGGGCCTTGGTGAGCTTGCTGCCGGCGGCCTCCCCGGCCACCACATAGCTGGTCTTTTTGGAGACCGAGCCGGAGGCCTTGCCCCCCCGGGCCTGGATGGCCTCCTCCGCCTCCTTGCGGCTGAAATGCTCCAGAGTGCCGGTGACCACAAAGGTCTTGCCCGCCAGCTGATCCCCCACCGGGGCCTCGGTGCTTTCAAAGCTGACCCCGGCCTGGCGCAGAGATTCAATCAGATGTCGGGACTGGGGGTTCTGGAACCAGTTGACCAGGTAATCCGCGGTGATGCCCCCCACGTCGTTGACCTGGGTCAGCTCCTCTTGGGTGGCCTCCATGAGGTTATCCAGGCTGCCGAACTGCCGGGAGAGGACCTGAGCCGCTTTCTGGCCCACTTGACGGATACCGAAGGCGAAGAGCAGCCGGGCCATACCCTGAGATTTGGAGTGCTCAATGGCCGCCATCAGGTTCTGGGCCGACTTCTTGCCCATCCGCTCCAGCCCCTCCACATCAGAGGCATTGAGCCGGTAGAGGTCCGCCGGGGTCTTAACCAGTCCGGCATTGACCAGCGCCTCCACCGCCGCGGGGCCCAGCCCCTCAATGTCCATGGCGTCCCGGGAGGCGAAGTGAGTCAGATTCCGCAGCAGCTGGGCGGGGCACTCGGCCCCGGTGCAGCGGATGGCCACCCCGTCCGGGTCCCGGCGTACCGGGGCGTCGCAGACCGGACAGTGGTCGGGAATGTGGTAGGGCACCGCATCGGCGGGCCGCTGCTCCTTCACCACGGAGACGATCTCCGGAATGATCTCGCCGGCCTTCTGGACAATGACGGTATCCCCGATGCGGATATCCTTCTCAGAAATAAAGTCCTGGTTGTGGAGGGTGGCGTTGGTGACGGTGGTGCCTGCCAGCCGCACCGGAGACAGGCTGGCCTTGGGGGTCAGCACCCCGGTGCGCCCCACCTGAATGACAATATCCTGGACAACTGAGGGCTTCTGCTCCGGGGGATATTTGTATGCTGCCGCCCACCGGGGGAATTTGGCGGTGCTGCCGAATACGCCCCGGGCTGCCAAATTGTCCAGCTTGACGCAGGCCCCGTCGATGTCGAAGGCAAAGCCCTCCCGGTTGTCCCCCATCTGATGGATGTGCGCCAGAATCTCCTCCCCTGTGCGGCACAGCTTCCGGGGAATCACCTTGAACCGCAGGGATTCCAGCCAATCCAGGGCGGCGCTGTCGGTCTCAAAGGGCTCTCTGCCCTCCATCAGCTGGATATTGAAGATCTCCACATCCAGCCGGCGCTTGGCGGCCACCTTTGGATCCTGTTGCCGCAGGGAGCCCGCCGCCCCGTTCCGGGGGTTGGCCAAGAGGTTTTCTCCCTCCAGTTCCCGCTGGGCGTTGATGGCGTGGAACACCTTCTTGGGCATGAACACCTCACCCCGGACAATAAGCCGCTCCGGCGCCCCCTCCAGGGTCATGGGGATGGACTTGATGGTGCGCAGGTTTTCCGTCACATCCTCCCCGGTCTGGCCGTCTCCCCGGGTGGCGCCCCGGACGAAGACACCGTTTTCATACTCCAGGGCGATGGACAGACCGTCCACCTTGGGTTCCACAAGAAAAACCGGGTCGGCGGTGCCGGCGGAGATCCGGGAAACAAACTCCAGCATCTCCTCATCGGAAAACACATCCTGCAACGACTCCAGGGGCACCGGATGATGGACCGGAGCAAAGCTGGTCAGGGCCTCCCCTCCCACCCGCTGGGTGGGAGAGTCGGGGGTGATGGTCTCCGGGTGTCTGGCCTCCAGCTCCTCCAACTCCCGCAGGGCCATGTCGTAGTCATAATCCGGCACGGTGGGATCGTCCAGTACATAGTACTGGTAGCTCCACTCATTCAGCTGCTGGCGCAGCTCCGCGATTCGCTGCAGGTCTTCCATCATGGTACCTCATTCCTCATTTGTTCCAAAGTGATAATATGCGTCGTAGGCGTCCTTGACCGAGTCAAACTGGCCAAAGCTGCTGTAACTGTCCGGCACCTGGCCCATCAGCACCGTCTCCGCCAGTACCACCCTGGTCTCGTCGGTGTAGGTGTGTACCCCGCCGGGCAGCAGCAGGCTGAGCTCCGCCGTCACCGTGAGCACCACCCGGTGCAGGGTCTGGTTGATGCCCTGGTCAAAAAACTCGTTGTCAAATTGGGCGGAGATGTTGCCCACCGTCAACACCTCCACGGTGATCTCAGGCCCCAGGCCACTAAACAGCAGACCCGGCAGCAGGCTGCCCACGGGGATATAGATCTTCTCGGAGATCAGGCTGTTGTCAAATTCCTGGGCCACATCGGTGGTAATGGTATTTTGCAGCAGCACCAGCCGGGCCATATCCGTCTGGAGGGCGGCAAAATTGCCCTGGGCATCATATTGGACAGTGCAGATGGTGTCATAGGTGATGCCCTCCTCTGCCAGTACCGTGTTGACCACCTCGCAGATCTGTCCGGAGATCTGATTGGACAGATGATCGGACACAATGGTGATGGCAGAGGGGCGGATATAGGAATTAAACAGATAGATCACCAGACTGCCCAGCGTAACTCCGAGGATCATGCTGCACAGGATCTGGCGCCGCACAGAGCCCCGCCGTCGGGGCCGCCGCCGCATTCTCATAGAAACCACTCCCCCATCCATTGTATGTGGGAATGGCCCGTCCGGTGCAGATCAGTCCTTCAGCAGCTCCTGGGCTGCCAGCAGAATGCCGGTCTTGCCGGACTCATAGGTGAGGCCGCCCTGGAGATAGACGGTATAGGGAGGCCGCATAGGGGCGTCGGCGGACAGCTCAATGGAGGCCCCCTGAATGAAGGCTCCCGCTGCCATGATAACCTGGTCATCGTAGCCGGGCATGTCCCAAGGCTCCGGGGTCACATAGGAGTCCACGGGAGAGCCGCTCTGGATGCCCCGGCAGAACTTGCAGACCGCCTCAGGGGTGTGCAGGGAGATCATCTGGATGATGTCGTGGCGCACGTCGGTGCTCTTGGGCTCGGTGTCATAGCCCATGAGCTCCATGAGCCGGGCGGCAAACACAGCGGTCTTCACCGCCTGGGCCACGGTGTGGGGGGCCAGAAACAGGCCCTGGTACAGAGCCCGGTTGTTGCCTAGGCTGCAGCCGCACTCCCCGCCGATGCCCGGGGTGGTGAGCCGCTGGGCGGCCCCCTGAACCAGGTCGGACCGGCCGGCAATGTAACCGCCGGTGGGGGCCAGGCCGCCGCCAGGGTTCTTGATCAGAGAACCCACCACCAGATCGGCCCCCACCTGGGTGGGCTCCAGGGTCTCCACAAACTCGCCGTAGCAGTTGTCCACCAGCACGGCTGCGTTGGGGTTGTTGTCCTTGATGATCTTGGCCAGCTCCCCGATTTCCTCCACCGACAAGGTGGAACGGGTGGAATAGCCCTTGGAGCGCTGAATCACCACAGCTTTTACGGTGGGATCCTTGACGGCCTCCGCAATCCCCTCTTTGTCCGGGGCATTGTCCTTCAGGGGAACTTCCTTATAGTTAATGCCGTAGTCCAGCAGTGTACCCCGGGCGTTGCCGGTGGTGCCAATGACGCTCTGGAGGGTGTCATAGGGGGCCCCCACGGCGTAGACCAGGGTGTCTCCGGGCATCACCGCCCCAAAGAGGGCGCAGGTGATGGCGTGGGTGCCGTTGACAAACTGGATCCGCACCAGGGCATCCTCGGTGCCGAAAATCTCAGCATAGATCTTGTCCAGCTGGTCCCGGCCCAGATCGTCGTAGCCGTAGCCGGTGGTACCGGCAAAATAGCTCTCAGCCACCCGGTGGTTCTGGAAAGCAGAAAGCACCTTCCGGGTGTTCTCCTCGGCGATGGCGTCAATCCGGGCAAACTGCTCCGTCAAAGAGGTCTGAGCCTGGGCGGCCAGGGTCAGTACCTGCTCCGAAAACTGTAAACTCATTTTACTGCAAACTCACTTTCCGCCAGCGCGGCCACCAGCCGGGCACTGGCCTCAATATCTCCCAGATCACAGACCTCCACCGGGGAATGGGTATAACGGCAGGGAATGCAGATGCCGCCGGCGTAGACGCCGGAACGGCTGGGCAGGATGGCTCCGGCATCGGTGCCGCCGGAACGCATGATGTCCTGCTGAACTGCAATGCCTTTATCCTGGGCCACCCGGTTCATCCAGTCCACCACCTGGGGCTGGCAGATGACGGAGCTGTCCATCACCTTGACCCCGGGGCCCTTGCCCAGCACGGAAGAGCAGTTGTGCTGAGCCCCCAGCAGGTCGTCGGACATGGTCACGTCCACGGCGATACCCACATCCGGGTCCACCCCGTAGGCGGCGGGCTTGGCACCCCGGAGGCCCACCTCCTCCTGGGTGGAGAAGACGAACCAGAGGTCGTTAGCGGGATTCTGGATCTGGGCCAGACCGGCGATCAAGGTGGCGCAGCCGGAACGGTTGTCCAGGTACTTGGAGAAAATTTTACCGTTCTGAATGTAGGTGGGGCCGTCATAGACGCAGGCGTCTCCCAGCTTCACCAGAGACAGGGCTTCTTCCCGGCTGCCGGCGCCGATGTCGATGCACAGGTCATCCTGTTTGATCTCCTTGTCCTCCTCCTTGTCCTCGGGCAGGGAGATGGTACCCCGGAGGCCGTTCTGGAACACCACGCTCTGACGGCGGATATCCAGGGCAGGCAGCCAGCCCAGGTTGCCAAAGCGCAGGAAGCCTTCCTTCTCCACATGGGTGACGATCATGCCGATGCTGTCCATGTGGGCGGAGAACATCAGTTTCTTGCCGGGGCCCTTTTTGTGGGCGATCAGGTTGCCCATGGTGTCGGTGGTACACTCGTCCACATAGGGGGCGATGAGTTCCTCAATGACGCCCCGCACCTCCCCCTCACAGCCGGAGGGGCCAAAGGCGGCGGTCAATTTCTTCAGTAATTCTTGCATTTCCATAGTTGTTTAATTCTCCTCTGCCACCGCCTGGATGAACAGGCGGGCAAGCTTCAGCATCTCTTCACAGTCGGCCAGGGAGGCCACGCTGGAGGGGGTATGGATATTTCGCACGGCGGCGGCCACACCGGCTACCCGGACGCCCTGGCGGCTGCGCTGGATGGTGCGGCCGTCGGTGCCGCCGGCCACCCGGTGCTTGGTCTGCCAGGGAATGTTATTCTCCTCCGCCAGACGCCGCAGCAGCTCAAAGAGCCCCCGGTCGTAGATGGTGCCCCCGTCCATAAAGGGGATCACCGGACCCAGCCCAGGGGCGCAGACGGTCATATGGTCCGGGGTGCCGGGGATGTCCGAGGCGGTGGTTCCCTCCACCACCAAGGCCACTTCCGGTTTTACCGAGAAGGCGTAGCCAAAGGCACCACGGGTGCCCACCTCCTCTTGGGCGGAGAAAACGAAGGTGCAATCCATGGGCAGCTCCTCCTGGAGCAGCTTCAGCAGCACGGCACAGCCCACCCGGTCGTCAATGGCCTTGGCCTTGAGCATACCGTTTCCGAACTCCATCCATTCCGGGTCAAAGGTGGCCACGTCCCCCAGGGAGACCAGCTGTTCCGCCTCTTCCCGGTTCTCGGCTCCCAGGTCCAGATAGAGTTGGTCCAGCTTGGGCACACTCTTCCGGTCCTCCTTGGTGGTCAGGTGGATGGGCTTGCTGCCCACCACGGCGGGAATCCGTTTTTCTCCCACAAAGACCCGCTTGCCCAGCAGCACCCGGCGGTCAATGCCTCCCACAGTGGAAAACCGCAGGGTGCCGTCGTCCTCGATCTTCTTGACCATCAGCCCCACTTCGTCCACATGGGCCGAAAGCAGCAGCTTATTTCCGGTGGGCTTTTTGCCCTTTTTGAACACAATCAGATTGCCGATGGCATCGGTGCGGATGGAGTCGGCGTAGGGCTGGGCCTGGGTGCGGATGAAGTCCCGAGCCTCGTCCTCCCAGCTGGAAACGCCGCTGAGGGCGCAGAGCTGTTTCAACAGGTTCAGCATACTTCTTCCTCCTCTCCCAGGGTGCGGACCACCGCCGCCAGCAGCTGGGCGGTCTGCTCCACATCCCGGAGGTCAATGACCTCCATGGGGGTGTGCATATACCGCAGCGGGATGGACAGCACCTGAGTGGCCACGCCCTCCCGGGCGATCTGAATATCCCAGCCGTTGGTGCCGGAATTGCCGCTCATGATCTCCAGCCGTTCCTCTATCCCCAGAGACTTGGCCTGTTGCTGGAATCGGCGGGTCAGCCACCGG
>CABRZO010000119.1 GCA_902475455.1 uncultured Eubacteriales bacterium | reverse complement strand
CAATATGGGCTACAGGCAGCTTCAGTAGTCCTCCCGGTAGCCCATATTGTGGACCCCGGCCAGACTGTCCCGCCAGTTCTCCTTCACCTTCACCCAGGTCTGGAGGTAGACCTTGGTGCCCATAAACCGCTCCATGTCCTTTCGGGCCAGGGTGGACACCTTTTTCAGCATGGCACCCCCCTTGCCAATGATGATGCCCTTGTGGCTGGACTTTTCACAGAAAATGGTGGCCTCCACGTCGATGATCTCGCTGTCCCGCTCGGAAAACTTGGTGATCTCCACGGCGGTGCCGTGGGGGATCTCCTTATCCAGGCAGTAGAGCAGCTTCTCCCGCAGGATCTCCGCCATCACCTGCCGCTCGGGCTGGTCGGTGGTCATGTCCTCCGGGAAGAGCTGAGGCCCTTCCGGCAGGAATTTGCCCAGCAGCTCCAGCAGCTCCTCCACCCCGTCCTTCTCCCGGGCGGAGATGGGCATCACCGCCTCAAAGTCATGGACGGCGGTGTAGGCGGCGATGACCTCCAGCAGCTTCTCCTTGTTCTCCAGGGTATCCACCTTGTTGATGACCAGCACGGCGGGGAGTTTCAGGGCCTTGATGCGCTGGATGAGCTCCATCTCCGGTTCTCCCACGTTGGCCACCGGGTCCACCACCAGCAGCACCGCATCCACATCGGCCACGCTGGTGCGGACCACCCCCACCATATATTCCCCCAGCCGGTTCCGGGCCTTGTGGAGGCCCGGGGTGTCCAGGAAGACATACTGGCGCTCTCCCCGGGTCACAATGCCGCTGATGCGGTTCCGGGTGGTCTGGGGTTTATTGGAGACAATGGCGATTTTCTCCCCCACAAAGGCGTTGAGCAGGGTGGACTTGCCCACGTTGGGCCGTCCGCAGAGGGTGATCATTCCGGAATGTGTAATATGACTCATATAGTTTCCTCATTTTTCGCGGCCAGTTGGGCCTGTTCTTTTTTCCGCAGCCCCCGGTAGGAGGTCAGCAGGAAGGTGATGAAACATACCGCCGCGGAGATGGTGTCCGCGATGGGTTCGGCGGCAAAGATGCCGGTGACCCCGAAGCCGATCCGGGGCATAATCAGGATCAGAGGGATCAACAGGAACACCTTTCGCAGCAGGGCGAAGAAGGTGGCCTTTTTCGCCTCCCCCAGGGCCACAAAGGTGTTCTGGCTGGCGGTCTGGAGGGCAAACAGGAAGGTGAGCAGGAAGAAGATCCGCAGCATGGGCACCGCCGTGGCCAGCAGATTGGGATCATTGTTGAACACTGAAATGATCTGGGGCATGAACAGCTGGATCAGGCCCCAGGCCACAACGGCGTAGCCCAGGCAAACCACCGTCAGGAACCGGTAGCACTGCCGGACCCGGCCATAAGCTCCGGCCCCGTAGTTATAGCCGGTGACCGGCTGGGCCCCCTGGCCGAAGCCCTGGATGATCATGGTGTAGATCTGACTGATGGAGGTGGCCACCGTCATGGTGGTCACATAGATGTCGCCGCCAAACCGGTAGAGGCTGGCGTTAAAGACGGCGGAAATGGCGCTCTCGGTGATCTGCATGATGAAGCTGGACACGCCCAGGCCGCAGACTTTGCCCAGCAATGGCCAACTGGGTTTCAGGTATTGCCGCCGCAGCCGGATCAGGTTCTTTTTCCCCAGCAGGAAGGCGATGACCCAGATGCAGGACACCAGCTGAGAAATCACCGTGGCGATGGCGGCCCCCCGGACCCCCAGCCCGAAGCCAAAGATGAAGATGGGGTCCAGCACCAGGTTGCACAGAGCGCCGATGCCCACGGTGACCATACCGTCCCGGGTGAAACCCTGGGCATTGATAAAGGTATTGAGGCCCAGGGTGAGCATCACTGGCAGGCTGCCCATCAAATAGATGGTGATATAGCGGTCCGCATAGGGATAGGTGGCGGGGCTGGCTCCGAAGAGGTACAGGATGGGCTCCCGCAGAAAGAAACAGGCCAGAGGCACCACAATGCCCAGCACCACCAGGGCGGTGACACAGGTGCCCAGCACCTGCTCCGCCTTCTGGTCCTCCCGACGCCCCCGGAGGATGGAGCTCAGAGGGGCGCCGCCGTAGCCGATCAGGGCGGAGAAGGCGGACACCGTCATGGTGATGGGGAAACAGAGGCCGATGCCCGTCAGGGCCAGCTGGCCCACATCCGCCATGTGGCCGATGTAGATGCGGTCCACAATGGAGTAAAGGGCGTTGACCACCTGGGCCACAATCATGGGAATGGCCATCTTCATGATGAGACTGGGAACATTACCCTTGGAAAAGTCGTTTTTGCGCTCGATTTCTTTGGTCATAGCTTGTCCAAGTCAGTTCCGGGTGATGCCGAGCTGGCTCAGGATGGCCTCCTCTCTCTCCCGCATTCGGGCTTTTTCTTCGCCTTCGTCCACATGGTCATAGCCCAGCAGGTGGAGCACCGAGTGGACCGCCAGATAGCTCAGCTCCCGCTCCACCGGGTGGCCGTACTCCAGGGCCTGTTCCCGGGCTCGCTCCAGGGAGATCACCATGTCCCCCAAAGGGGTCAGGCCGGTGGCCGGGTCCGCATCGGCGTCATCCACCGGGGGATTGCCGGGGGTATAGTTGAACATGGGGAAGCTCAGCACGTCGGTGGGACGGTCGATCTCCCGCTGCTCCAGGTTGATCTGATGGATGCCTTCGTCGTCGGTGATGAGCACGTCCACCTCGCAGGGGGTCTTGACCCCCTCAGTCTCCAGGGCGGCAGTGATAACCCGCTCCAGCAGGGGGGCGTAGGCGAATTCCTCCTCCAGCTCCGACTCCAGTAAAATCTGATGGTTCATTGCTTTTTTCCTCCCCGGTCCGGGGTCTTTTTCTCCCGGCGGTGCTCGTCCCGCTCATAGGCGGCGATGATCCGCTGCACCAGCACATGGCGCACCACGTCCTGGGCGGTGAGGCGGCAGATGGCGATATCCTCCACCCCGTTCAGCACCCGCATGGCCTCCTTGAGGCCGGAGGCGGTGTCCCGGGGCAGGTCGATCTGGGTGATGTCGCCGGTGATGACGATTTTGGACCCAAACCCCAGCCGGGTCAGAAACATCTTCATCTGCTCCCGGGAGGTGTTCTGGGCCTCGTCCAGAATGATAAAGCTGTCATCCAGGGTGCGGCCCCGCATATAGGCCAGAGGGGCCACCTCGATGTTGCCCCGCTCCACATATTTCTGATAGGTTTCGGGGCCCAGCATCTCAAACAGCGCGTCGTAGAGGGGCCGCAGATAGGGGTCCACCTTGCTCTGCAGGTCCCCGGGCAAAAAGCCCAGCCGCTCTCCGGCCTCCACCGCCGGCCGGGTCAGGATGATCCGGTTGACCTGCTTGGCCCTAAAGGCCGCCACCGCCATGGCCACCGCCAGGTAGGTCTTGCCGGTGCCGGCGGGACCCACCCCCAGGGTGATGACATTTTTGCGGATGGCGTCCAGATAGTGTTTCTGGCCCACGGTCTTGGCCTTGATGGGCTTGCCGTTGGCGGTGACGCAGACCACGTCCTTGGCCAGCTCCGCCAGCTTTTCCTCGCTGCCGGAGCGGACCAGCTGGAGCACATAGCGCACGTTCTGCTCGTTGATCTGCTCCCCCCGGGCGGACAGGTCCAGCAGCCCCTGGATGGCCCGGACCGCCAGCATCACCTGCTCTCCCTCTCCGGCCACCTTCAGCTCCCCGTCCCGGTTGGTGACCCGGACGGACAGCTCCTGTTCCAGCAGCCGGATATTCTCGTCAAAGGAGCCGAAGAGGTTGGCCACCTCTTCCACCCGCTCCAAACTGATGCTCTGTTCTGTCAAAAGGTTCATCTCCGTATGGGGCCCCAAGGGGGCCCGCTCAATCTTCTGTGTTGAAATTGCTCTGGGCAATCTGCTCCCGGCACCGGGCGGTGAGGGTCAGGGTCAACACCCCGTCCTGTTCCGTGGTCTCCCACTGCTGGTCCAGCACAGATCCCCCTTCTCCCATGGCCTCTGTCAGCCGGTTTTCCAGCACCGCGCGCAGATACTCCTCCGCCCCCTCCCGGCTGATGGTTCCCTGGCCGGGCTCATATTCGCTGCACTCCCGCACCGTCAGGGAAAAGGGCAGCGTCAGGCCGCCGGAGAGGGTCAAATCCCAACTGTGTTCTATTTTATCATAATATGTGAAGGGTTGAAACGCTTTTGGGGAAATTTTAAAGCTTCTTCCCAACACCACCACCTCATATTCCCGGGCTATGCGGCCGGTATAGTTCTTTTGGGTGTAGGTCAGGGGGATGGCGGCGGAGAACTGCTCCTCCACCTCCGCCCAGACGCTGCCCTTGGCCAGCACCGGATAGGTGGCCAGCACCTGCTCCGGGTTCTCCTCTCCGGTGATGACCATGGTGCCGGAGACCAGCACCTGCCCCGCCTCCACCGTGTCTCCCGCCTCCACCTGGGGGGCGCCGGCCAGGTTGTTCACCGACAGAATGCGCCCCGACTTCTGGGCGATCAGGTCCGCGGCCACCCCGGTGGGCTCCACCTCCGGGGGCTGGTCCCGCTCCCGCACCACCACCTCCGCCCGGACGCCCCGGAGGTTCACCGACACAAAGCTCAGATCCTCCAGCCCCATCAGCGTCCGGTTGGCCACCGAGCGCTCGTCCACTGAAGGGCCATAGGTACCCAGGGAAATCCCCGCCTCCCGGAGCTCCGTGAGAATCACCCCGTCGGGCACCGTCTCGTTGCCGGTGATGTCGATGACCAGCACAAATCGGGATAAAATCATCACCGCCAGCAGCGACAGGGCCAGCCCCGCCAGCAGACCGTAGCGGCTGCGGAACCGGCTCAAAAAGCTGACGGCTCCCTCCTCCCCGATCCGCTTCACTTCACAGAGGCATTTGGGCCCCAAGGCCGCCGCCTGCCGGGCCTGGGACCGGGCCACCGTCAGCCGCACCGTGGTCTCGTCCACCCGCTCCACCTTCCAGAACCGGACGCCCCGGGCGGAACAGATGTTGAAAAAACGCTCGGGGTAGGGGCCGGTGGCCTCCAGCCGCACGCTGCCCCGGATATAGTTTGTCGCCTTTTGCATCGCTTTCTCCCTTGCTCTATCGCCAATTCCTGTCCCGGGGACAGCGCCCCGGGCCCGGAACCTTTATTCCAACTCCACCGCCGCGATGGTGCCGGTGATCACCAGGTCGCTGGGGGTCATGCTCCGCAGCCGCAGCCCCTCCCCCCGGACCCGGATCATCAGCTTGCCGCCGCTGATTAAAATTTCCTCCTCGCCGTAGGCCAAAATGCCCCGGTGGTTCTGGAGATACAATTCCTCCCGGCCCACCAGCTTGACGCAGGTCATGCCCGCCAGCACATCTCCCGGCAGGTCAAAGGCCTGGGCCGTCTTTTCCAGCAAATTCTTCCGCTTGTTTCGTTCCACGCACGCTCACCCCTGCCACAAGGGTATGTATTCCCGGAAAAAGTTTTGCCTGTCCCATTGCAAAAACCGGTGTGAAAAATAGTTCCCGTCAAATTTGGTGAGAATGACTGTGAGTTTTCTCTGGACAAGCCATCCCCCAAGTGATATGATAGCAGAGCGGTTACCACAAGATATGGTGGCGCTTTTTTATGTCTCCACCAATTATTGATATACGATTCCCCGCAAAAAGCACGGAAAACCCCCGTGGCTGCCCAAAAGAGAAGGAGTATTCACCATGAAAGTAATCAAACGCGATGGTACTACGGTCGACTTTGACCGCACCAAGATCATCCGTGCCATTCAGAAGGCCAACGAGGCTGTGGATCCGGAGGAGCGCATCACCGAGGATCAGATCAGCGCCATCTCCAACTTCGTCCAGGAGAAAAACCGCCCCCGCCTGCTGGTGGAAGATATCCAGGACATGGTGGAGCATCAGCTCATGGAGCTGGGCAAGTACACCCTGGCCAAGGCCTATATCATCTACCGCTACACCCGGGCCCTGGTCCGCAAGCAGAACACCACCGACGAGTCCATCCTCTCCCTGCTGCGCAACACCAACAAGGAGCTGGCGGAGGAGAACTCCAACAAGAACACCGTCATCGCCTCCACCCAGCGGGATTACATCGCCGGCGAGGTGAGCCGGGATCTGACCCGCCGCATCCTGCTGCCGGAGAAGATCAGCAAGGCCCACGACGAGGGCATTCTGCACTTCCACGACGCGGACTATTTTGTCCAGCCCATCTTTAACTGCTGCCTCATCAACATTGGCGACATGCTGGACAACGGCACCATGATCAACGGCAAGATGATTGAGAGCCCCAAGGGCTTCCAGGTGGCCTGCAACGTCATGACGCAGATCATCGCCAACGTGGCCTCCAACCAGTACGGCGGCCAGAGCGTGGATGTGAGCCACCTGGGCAAGTTCCTACGCCGCAGCCGGGAGAAATTCCGCCGCAAGATCACCGAGGCCTGCGGCGAAGGAGCCAGCACCGAGATGATCGAGCGGCTGGTGGACGAGCGGGTCAACGACGAGCTCCGCAGCGGCGTACAGACCATCCAGTATCAGATCAACACCCTGATGACCACCAACGGCCAGTCCCCCTTTGTCACCCTCTTCCTCTATCTCCGGGACGACGACCCCTATATCGAAGAGAACGCCAAGATCGTGGAGGAGATCCTGCGCCAGCGGCTGGAGGGCATCAAGAATGCCGCCGGGGTCTATGTGACCCCCGCCTTCCCCAAGTTGGTCTATGTGCTGGACGAGAACAACTGCCTCCAGGGGGGCAAGTACGACTATATCACCGAGCTGGCGGTAAAATGCTCCGCCAAGCGGATGTATCCCGACTATATCTCCGCCAAGGTCATGCGCAAGGCCCACCAGGGCAACGTGTTCTCCCCCATGGGCTGCCGCAGCTTTTTGACCGACTGGGTGGATCCGGAGACCGGCAAATACAAGTACGAGGGCCGCTTCAATCAGGGCGTCTGCTCCATCAACCTGCCTCAGATCGGCCTGATGGTCAGCGACGGCGGCCGCAAGGTCCCCGAGAGCGAGGACGAGTTCTGGAAGCTGCTGGATGAGCGGCTGGAGCTGTGCTTCGAGGCCCTGATGTGCCGCCACGACGCCCTGATGGGGGTCAAGAGCGATGTCTCCCCGGTCCACTGGCAGCACGGCGCCATTGCCCGGCTGAAGTCCGGTGAGACCATCGACCGTTACCTGGTGGGGGGCTACTCCACCATCTCCCTGGGCTATATCGGCATTTATGAGGTGACCAAGCTGGTCAAGGGCTGCAGCCAGACCGAGCCCGAGGGCAAGGACTTCGCCCTGCGGCTGATGACCTATCTCCGGGACACCTGCTACAAGTGGCGGGATCAGACCAACATCGGCTTCTCCCTCTACGGCACCCCCGCTGAGAGCCTGTGCTACCGCTTCGCCCGCATCGACAAGGAGAAGTTCGGTGAGGTCAAGGACATCACCGACAAGGGCTATTACACCAACTCCTATCATGTGGACGTGCGGGAGGAGATTGACGCCTTCTCCAAGTTCGCCATTGAGAGCCAGTTCCAGCAGCTCTCCCCCGGCGGCGCCATCAGCTATGTGGAGATCCCCAACATGCGCCACAACCTGACCGCCCTGAAGGACGTGGTCCGGTTCATCTACGACAACATCCAGTACGCCGAGTTCAACACCAAGAGCGACTACTGCCAGGTGTGCGGCTACGACGGCGAGATCATCATCAACGACGATCTGGAG
>CABRZO010000118.1 GCA_902475455.1 uncultured Eubacteriales bacterium | reverse complement strand
GCCTACATCGGCGTGAAAATCAACTCCCTCACCGACAAAAAGATCATTGACCGGCTCATCGAGGCCTCCCGGGCCGGGGTGAAGATTGACCTGGTGGTTCGAGGCATCTGCTGTCTGGTGCCCGGAGTGGAGGGCTCCACGGAAAACATCCGGGTGGTCAGCATTGTGGGCCGGTTTTTGGAGCACTCCCGGATCTACCTCTTCGGCACCGGGGAACGCCGGCAGCTCTACATCGCCTCCGCCGACTTCATGACCCGGAACACCCTGCGCCGGGTGGAAGTGGCCGCCCCGGTGCTGGACCCGGATCTGCAGGCGCAGATTCTGGCCATGTTTCAAACCATGCTCCGGGACAACCGGCAGGCCCAGGAGATGACCAACACCGGGGACTATGTGCCGGTGTCCCCCCGGGGAGAGGCCGTCAACTCCCAGGAGCTGTTCTTCCAGGCTGCCTATGACCACGCACCGGGCAACCTGGCCGGCGTCGGAGGCAGACCGTGATTATCCTGGCTCTGGGGGAGGACATGGCCCCTTTGCCTCCAGAGCGATTCAACCGGGAGGAACACTCCTCTGTGGTGGTCTGCCAGAGCGCCGAGGCCCCGGAGGCCCTGGCCCTCACGGGGATGGCCATCGAGGGGGAGCCCTCTCTGGCCGACGTGACCTTCTGCAAAATTGAGAGCCAGCAGGAGTGTCTGGCGGGCTCGCTATGCATCCCAAAACTGCTGGACGTGCTGGGCAGCCGCTACCGGATCCAGTTTTTCATCAACCAGCGCCACATCGTCATTGTGGACGACGGGGACTTCTCCCTGCGGCTCATCACCCAGATCCAGCGCAGCCGGACCCAGCCCGGGGCCACCCGGGAAAAATTCCTGTACCACTTTTTCACCCAGATCATCAACCGGGATCTGGAGGTGCTGAGCCAGTACGAGCGGCGGCTCATGGAGCTGGAGGAGCGGGTGCTGGAGGGCAAGCTCCAGGCCTTTGAGAGCCAGATCGTCCCCATCCGCAAGGAGCTGCTCACCCTCCGGGGCTACTATGACGAGCTCACCGACCTGGGCCGGGAACTGGAACAGGACGAAAACCAGTTCTTCGCCAAAAAGCAGCTGAAATTCTTCGGCACCGTCTCCGATCGGGCGGACCGGATGATGGGCCGCACCGTCCATCTGCTGGACTACGCCCAGCAGATCCGGGACGCCTATCAGGCCCGGGTCAACGAACAGCAGAACCGGAACATGCAGTTTCTGACGGTGATTTCCACCATCTTCTTCCCCCTGACCCTGATCACCGGCTGGTTCGGCATGAATTTCCGGGACATGCCCGGGCTGAACAACGGCTACCCCTGGGTCATCCTGCTGAGTATCGTGGTGGTCATTGTGTGCATCATCTTCTTTAAAAAGAAAAAGATGTTCTGATCCCGGCGGGGCCTCCAAGCCAAAGGCTTGGAGGCCCCGCTTTTGGTTTGACAGTCCTTTTGCTGACGCAGTACAATAGAGCCACATTGCCGGAACTCTCCGGCCCCAAAAAGGAGTGTCCCCCATGGCCCAGATCATTGAAATCACCGACTTCCAGGCCCCGGAACTGGATGTCTATGCCCGGCTCACCGGGGCACAGCTGCTCAACCGCCGGCACCCGAAGCAGGGCATTTTCATTGCCGAAAGTCCCAAGGTGATTTTCCACGCCCTGGAGGCCGGCTGCCAACCCCTGTCGCTGTTGATGGAGCGCCGGCAGATTGAGGGCCAGGGGGCGGAGCTCATCGCCCGCTGCGGCGACATTCCCGTCTACACCGGGGACCGGGAGGTGCTGGCCAACCTCACCGGCTATGCCCTGACCCGGGGCATCCTGTGCGCCCTCCGGCGCCCCGCCCCGGCCACGGTGGAAGAAGTGTGCGCCTGCGCCCGGCGCATTGCGGTGCTGGAGGGCATTGTGGACCCCACCAACATCGGAGCCATCTTCCGCTCCGCCGCTGCCCTGGGCATGGACGGGGTGCTGGTGACCCCCACCTGCGGCGACCCCCTGAGCCGCCGGGCCGCCCGGGTCAGCATGGGCACCGTTTTTCAGATCCCCTGGGCCCGCATCGGCACCGACGCCGGAGACTGGCCCCAGAAAGGGCTGGAGCAGCTGCAAAAACTGGGCTTCCGCACAGCCGCCCTGGCTCTGACCCACCGCAGTGTCAGCATCGAGGACCCCCGGCTCCGACAGGAGGAAAAGCTGGCCCTGCTGCTGGGCACCGAGGGGGACGGGCTGGCGGAGGACACTATTGCTGGGTGCGACTACACCGTCCGAATCCCCATGCTCCACGGGGTGGACTCCCTGAACGTGGCCGCCGCCAGCGCCGTGGCCTTTTGGCAGCTGCGGATCTGACCCGATTACAACAGCAAAGCGCCGCCGACCATTTAAAAATGGTCGGCGGCGTTTTTTATGCCTGTTCTGTCCCGCCGGACGCCTGGCCCGGCCCGCCCTGGGGCTCCCAGCCCAGAAAACGGCTCCCCCGCCAGCTCAGCCATCCTCCGGTGCCGGTGGGGCTGGACTCATAGACGGACTGGCTCACCTCAAAGGTCACGGTCCGCTGCTGCCGGGGCAGAAAAAACTCCATCAGGTACTGGTTGCGATCCCGGCGCTTGAATCCCATACTGACGGGAAACACCTGCTGCCTGCGCTGCTTCACCACGGCGGGGCACCGCTGCCGGGGGGAGAGGAGATTCTTCACCTGCTCCGCCAGCCAGATCAGCAGGCAGAGCCCCAAAAGGCCAAATACAATCCGAAAAAACCATGCCATTGTCTGTTCCTCCCTTTAGTCGCTTCCCCCGGCAAATTGAGCCGGTGTAGTGCCCTCCAGCTTTTTAAAAATCCGGATCAGGGTGGCCGGAGTGTTAAAGCCGGTGGCTTCCGCCACCTCCTTCACCGATCGGCCCTGCCGCAGCAGTTCCTTGGCCCGCTCTACCCGCAGGGTCTGGATATAGCCCAGAATACCGCACTGGAAGGTCTGTTTAAAAACCCGGGTGGCATAGGTGGCCGTCACATGGAACCGGTCTGCCACCTGATTGACATTTAAATTGGGGTCATCACAGTGCTCCCGGATATAGCTGCGCAGCTGGTAGGGCAGCCGGTGGATGCTGCCCCCCTCCTCCGCCAGGGCCTGGAACTGGTCCAGCAGCACCGCCGCTTCCCGCTCCAGTTCCCACACTCCGGAGGCCCCCAGCAGCCTTGGGGCGGCGTTGACCCGGACCCAGGCCTCCCGAATGCCCAGCTCTCCGGCGGCGTACTCCAGGCTTTTCAGCAGCGCGTCAATGACGGAGAACATTCGCAGCTGGACAAACTGCACCGCCGGCCGGGAGGAGACAAAATTGTCCTCCAGCACCCGGTGAAAGATCTCCTTACCCCGTTGGGCGCTGCCCTGGAGCAGAGCCTGGCGCAGTTCCTGCAGTCGCTCTTCGGTGTGCCGGTATTCCGCCTCCGGCCGCTCCCCCAGGTCACTGGTCCGCAGAATGCCGTCATAAAAGAGCACCTCCCCGGGCAGCCCTCCCATCAGCCGCCGATAGGAGCGGGCCTGCTCCAACTCCCGGGCCGCCTGGGGCAGCGAGGCCAGCCCCCGGCCCATCCGGCTGACGGTACACTGGAACCGGAAGCCCATTCCCTGCCAGAGTCGGTCGTTGAGCTCCTCCAGCAGGGCGGACACCCGGCCGTGCCAGTTGGCGGTATCCCCCTGCCAGTTGACGGCACAGAGAATGCGGCCGTTCTGGTTGCACACCGCCGCAGGCTGGTCCCGGCCCAGCACCTGCCGCACCAGATCCCGCAGCGCCATGTAGCGCTGGAAGGGGCTCAGCTGGTCCACATTGGGGGGCGGACAGGAGGGATAGCGGGGGTCGTCCTCCAGCTGCACCCCGAAAAACTGATCTCCCGCAAAGGTCAGGCCGGTGTCCGCCGCAAAGCCCGGGGCATCAAAGGCCCCGTCGGGCATGGCGGTAAACAGCCGCCGCACCGCCGCATCATAGCGCATGACCCGGTTTTCCTGCCGCAGCAGAGCCTGGGTGCTGGATTGTCTGTTCTCGCTCATTAAACCGCCTCCTGTCCCCCCGGACTCCGGGCCCGGCGGGTTTGAAAACTGGATATTTCAGGTTGAAAACCGCCTCTGTCCCTCCGCCCCCACAGATTGATACAATAGAATCAGCAATCAGAGGGGGTTGTCCTCTCAGTCAAACCAGAAAGGAAGGGATTTTTGTGTCTCATCAATGGAACTCGGAAGAGCTGCTCACCCGATGGGAAAAGCGCCGGGCGCTTCAGAATCTGATGGTCCGATTCTTCTCTCAGGACTATCTGATGCGCCGGGAAAACAAAATGTATGACACCTACTGGTCCAAGGCCGATGACGTCTGCCTGGGGGTCAACAACGGCTACTACCAGGGTGCCGCCGCCGTCCAGGCCTATTATCAGGGCTTGGCGGACCGCACTGCGCTGGAAAGCAAACTCATTCAGCAGAAATACGCCGCCCAGGTGGGCAATCTCTCCCCGGAAGAGGCCTATGGCATGGGCATCATGGACATGAAGTCGCTGGTGGCTCCGGTCATCGAGCTGGCCGCCGACGGCGCCACCGCCAAGGGCATCTGGACCATCCACGGCATGAACACCAAGCTCACCGCCGCCGGTCAGGTCAGCTATTGGGAGCGGGCCTATGTGGCCGGTGACTTTGTCTGGGAGGATGGAGCCTGGAAGGTGTGGCACCTGCTCTATGTCCAGGACCTGGACGCCCCCAGCGGCACCAACTGGGCCGACCCCGCTCCGGAATACCCCGCCGACCCGGCCTACGCCGCGCTGGCCGACTTCCGTTTCCCGGAGCCCAACGTGAAGATGACGGTCTATGAGACCTACTCCGCCGCCCGGCCCTTCTACGCCCCTCCGGCCTATCCGGAGCCCTACGAGACCTTCGCTGAGACCTTCAGCTACGGCCTGTGACGAGAGGAGGTACATTTCATATGGCAAAACAGTTTTTTTCCGATGATGAACTGGTGGAACGGCTGTGGGACTATGAAAACGTCAAGCAGCTGATGGCCAAGCATTTTTACTGCTACGCCGGGGACCTGCGCCGCCAGGAGCTCAACGATCTGTGGGTCAAGCTGCCCCAGAACCGCCGGTTTGCCTCCCTGGGCGTCAACACCGGCTTCTATACCGGCATGGAGGATATCTCCAACTACTATGTGGTGCAGCTGAGCCAGCTGCGGTACGAGCAGCTGAAGCCCTTCTGCGACGCGGACCCGGAGCTGTCCTTTGACAAGTTCAACCTGGGCCGGGGCATCCTCAATAACAACGCCGCCTACTCCCCCCTGCTCTACATCGCCGAGGACGGCAAGACCGCCCGCTACATGTGCTATGTCCAGGGCACCCGGGCCGTGGGCAGCCCCGACGGCAGCGCCGACTGCCGCTTTATGTTCGGCCTGGTCTACGCCGACCTGCTGAAGGAGAAGGGCGAGTGGAAAATCTGGCATCTGATCATCACCAACGACCACGCCATTCCCGCCGGCAAGGATTATGCGGAGTATCCCATGTGGAAGGACCAGTTCGGCACCACCGGCCAGAACGGCCCCCTGCTCACCGGCCACGAAGACCCCAACAACTCCTACACCCGGGACGAGCTGGGCCAGCCCACCGTCCAGCGCACCGTCTACGACCCCTTCTATGGCTGGCAGTATCTCTATCAGGATATGCCCCATCCCTACTATTCCTTTAACCCCAATTACAGCTACGGCCCCGAGGGCTGCATGGGCATGCCCTACTATGAGAGAGAAAAGAGGGATATGTGATGAGTTTATCGTTCCAGGAACGCCTGCACAACGCCATGGGCGCCCAGGAGATTGAGCGCAAGAAAGTGTATCACGCTTACGTCCACGCCATCGCCTACGAGCGGGAGGAATTCGACAAGATCTGGTTCAAGGGCCAGAACGCCACCTGGGGCCACAACTTCGGCCGGATGGTGGGCTTCCGCCAGATCTACCACAACCACACCATCGACGAGGAATCCCGGGCCGCCGTGGAGACCTTCGAGCTGGGAGAGGTTTTCCCCTCCTACATGGGCGGCGACCCCCGGTCCATCGGCGCCTCCGGCGTTCACGCCCTGTCGGAGCTGTGCATTGAGATGGCCAACGACGGCAAGTCCGGCCGCTGCTGGGCCATCACCGCCGGCGTCATGATGTCCGCCCTGGGCAATCCTCCCCGGCCCAAGCCCGGCGAGGGCCCCGGCCCCGGTGGTCCCGGCGGCCCCGGCGCGCCCAAGCCCCAGCATACCCAAGAGGATTACCAGCACTTCGGCGCCGCCTCCTGGGAGTACTATGGCGCCGACTTCATCTATCACGAGGGCGAGTGGAAGTACATCCACGAGCATGTGGTGCCCGTCTTTGCCCAGCCCTTCGATGAGATGAACTTCGGCCGGGACCTCTACGAGGCCCACGAGAAGGACCCCAACTACACCACTTGGCGGGGCTGCCCCTGCCAGGTCACCGATCCCGGCCCTCTGAGCATGCGCTACGACGTCAACCAGCCGGTGCAGCACCTGATCTGGGAGTGCCCGGAGCCCTACGACACCCTGGACGACGAGCACAGCTACTCCATCGGCCACAACGAGTGGATCTGACCCTTCAACCACACCCATTCACCTTTCATTTTCCCCTGTCCAGAGACCGCAGCCCTTCGGGGCTTGCGGTCTCTGGCTTTTTATGCAGCCCAGGGCCTCGGCATCTCTGGACAAAGGCCCGGTCTCCGGTGGAAAGACCTCAGGTAATTTGGGCAGGCCTTACCGGAATGTCGGGACACCCCCGGCTCCCGTCCGAAGCCGGGCCGGGCGTTTCTGGCCAGTCAGACGGCTGTGATTCCGGTGAAACGTTCTCCCCCAAAGCAGCAAGACCCGTAAAGACCACCTCTTCAAGGGGCTGTCCGGAGGGCAGCCCCCAGCGCTCCTTGCTCCCGGCGGCAAGCCGGGACTCCCTTGGACTGCCAAGCTCCGGACAGGCCGGAGCGTGCCCGGTGCCTCTCTCCAGCCGCTCAGGGTTGAACCACCTCAAGTTCTGTGCCGGGGGAGCCCCCTTCCCTCCACCCGGAAGCAGCACGGTGGGGAACGAGCTTACAGTGGGAGAGACACCCGGCCAACCGGAAGGGCCTGCGCTCCTATTCCCCGCAAGGCTGTCCCCTGGTGATATGCTCAGGAGACAGCCTTGGAATCAATCTAATCGGGTACGGGCAAAACCGACAGGGCGGAAACCCTGTCGGTTTTGCGAAAAGAAAAGAGCGAAGAAACTCGGTGGAATCTAGGATTACTGTCCGTCGGTCACCCACAGGTGAGAGAACAGCGCGCCGGCGGCCTTGCCGCTGTAGAGGCGGCTGCCTTCGGGGATACCGGCCACCCGGCTGTTGCAGTACTCGGTGACGGTCTTCAGGCCGGTGAGGTTGATGGCCCAGTGCTGCTCAGCGTAGATCTGATCGGCCTGCTTGGCCAGCTCGGTCTGCTCATCCAGAGTGGTGACAGTCTGCATACCGTTCACCAGGGCGGCATACTCCTCGTCGCCATTCCACAGGGAGGCAGCCCAGCCGCCGTCCACGGTCTGGTTGATGGCTGCGGTGATGGAGTTGATGGCGCCGCAGCCGGTGGAGGCGGTGCAGCGGGTGTCATTGGCGTCGGTGCCGATGGTCTTGGACTCCATAAAGTTGTCCACCGTCTCGAAGTTGCAGGTCACGCCGATGGCCGCCCAATATTCCTGAGCCAGGGTCCACAGGTCGTAGTCGTTGTCGGTGCCGCACAGCACCACGGTAAACTCAAAGCCGTCAGGATAGCCGGCCTCGGTCAGCAGTTCCTTGGCCCGCTCGGGATCATAGCTGTACTCGGCAATGAGCTCGTCGCTCCAAGTGTCCACGGTGCTCCACTCGGTGGTGTTGGGGTTCCACAGGGCGGAGAGCTGGACATCGCCGTCCAGGCCCAGATAGGCAGTGTGGACCTCTTCCAGGTTGATGGCCAGCTGCAGCGCCTGCCGGACCCGGATATCGGTGAAGGGCTCGGTGTTGCACTTCAGGGCCAGGTACTCGGGCTGGGCCACGGGCATATCCAGGGTGTAGTAGCTCATGCCGGAGGCGGCGATCTGGGCGGCCTCGGAGTCAT
>CABRZO010000117.1 GCA_902475455.1 uncultured Eubacteriales bacterium | reverse complement strand
GAACAGCAGCGGCTGAAGCCTCTGGTCCAGAGCCGGGCCCTGCGGAACCCCCTGGCCTATGTCCAGGAAAAGCAGATGGTGCTGGACCGGCAGCAGGAGCGGCTGCGCTCTGCGTTGGAGCGGGACGTGGCCAAGCAGCGGGCGAACTTCGCCGCCCTCTGCGCCGCTCTGGACTCCCTGAGCCCCCTGAAGGTGCTCTCCCGGGGCTATGCCCTGGCCCAGACGCCGGAAGGCAAGGTGATCACCGGGGTGGAACAGACGGCAGTGGGAGACCGCATTGAATTGACGCTGAGCGACGGAAGGCTCGGCTGTACCGTGACAGAGAGGATGCAAACCAATGGCAGCAAAGAAGAAAACCTTTGAGGAATCGATGCAGCGACTGGAGGAGATTGTCTCCCAGCTGGAGAAGGGTGAAGCCCCTCTGGAGGAGTCCCTGTCCCTCTTTGAGGAGGGAATGCGTTTGGCGACGGACTGCGGCAAGCAGCTGGACCAGGCGGAACAGGCCGTGATGCGGCTGGTGAAGGGGGCCGAGGGGGCCCCGGAGGAAGTGCCCATGGAGGTGGAAGGCTGATGGACATTCGCCGCCAGCTGGAGGAGCTGCGCCTGAAGGTGGACCGGGCTCTGGCCGGTTATTTTCAGGAGCAGGTGCCTTATGCCACCCTGTACAGGGCCATGTCTTACAGCCTCACCGCCGGAGGCAAGCGGGTGCGGCCCATCCTGACCATGCAGTTCTGTCAGGCCGCCGGGGGGGACCCGGAACAGGCCCTGGCCCTGGGCTGCGGGGTGGAGATGCTTCACACCTATTCTCTGATCCACGATGACCTGCCCTGCATGGACAATGACGATCTGCGCCGGGGCAAGCCCACCAACCATGTGATGTTTGGTGAGGCAAATGCGGTTTTGGCGGGGGACGCCCTCCAGACCGCCGCCTTTGAGGCGGTGTTGTCGGCGGATCTCCCAGCCGAGGTGCGGGCCGCCGCCGCCCTGGAGCTGGCCCGGAGTGCCGGCCGGGACGGCATGTGCGCCGGCCAGGTGCTGGACATGGAGGGGGAGCAGCGCCCCCTCTCCCTGGAGGAGCTGGAGCTGGTGCACCGGAAAAAGACCGGGGCCCTGCTGGAGGCGGCCTGCGTCATGGGAGTCCTCGCCGCCCGGGGTTCCCGGGAGATGCTGGAGGCGGCCCGGGCCTACGCCGCCCAGATCGGGGTGGCCTTCCAGATCCGGGACGATCTACTGGACCATATCTCCACCACCGAGGAGCTGGGGAAGCCGGTGGGCAGCGATGAGGCCAACCATAAGACCACCTTTTATACGCTGCTGGGTGAGAAGCGCTGCCAGGAGCTGATTCTGGAGTGCACGCAACAGGCCAAGCAGGCGGTGCAGGCCGCCTTCCCCGACAGTGCGTTTCTCTGCGCCATGGCGGACTGGCTGGCCCAGCGTACCAACTGACAGGGCCTTTTGTACCCATACTAGAAAAAGCCGCCTCTCGGGCCAAAGGTCCGAGAGAGATTCGAGCAAAGGGAGAGGATGCCTGTGTCCGAGTGGAAGGGCAAAAATCTCGCTTACCTAAGTGATGATGAAAGCCGCACTGTGTGCGAGGAGATCCGACAGGAACTGATCCGTTCCGTCTCCCAGACCGGGGGGCACCTGGCCTCCAACCTGGGCACGGTGGAGCTCACCGTGGCGCTGCACAGAGTGTTTGATTTTGAAAAAGACCGGCTGGTGTTCGATGTGGGACACCAGTGCTATACTCATAAAATGCTGACGGGCCGGGCGGACCGGATGGATACCCTGCGGAAGCTGGGGGGCTTGTCCGGCTTCCCCAAGCCCCACGAGAGCGATACCGACGCCTTTATCGCCGGCCACGCCTCCAATTCTGTATCGGTGGCCCTGGGCATGGCCCGGGCCCGGACCCAGCTGGGGCAGGATTACCGGGTGGTGGCCATGATCGGCGACGGCGCCCTCACCGGCGGACTGGCCTACGAGGGACTCTCCGACGCCGGAGACAGCGGGGAGAAGCTGCTGGTCATTCTGAATGACAACGGTATGAGCATCAAAAAGAACGTGGGTGGCATCGCCACCCTGCTCTCCCGGCAGCACCTGAATCCCGCCTATCTGAAGTTTAAACAAATCTATCGTCGGTTCTGGCATGCCACCCCCTGGGGCAAGGGCATCTATAACCTGACCCACCGGATCAAAAAGACCATCAAGGGGACCATCCTGCCCAGCACGTTTTTTGAGGACCTGGGCTTCGACTATATCGGGCCCGTGGACGGCCATGATGTGGCCGACATGACCCGGCTGCTGAAGTGGGCGGACTCCCTGGAGGGGCCGGTGCTCTTCCATGTCTGCACCACCAAGGGCAAGGGCTATGGCCCTGCGGAACAGACCCCGGAGGTCTACCACGGCGTCAGCCCCTTCTCCCCGGAGCGGGGAATCCCCAGTGTGCCCGCCAAGCCGGATTACTCCGCCGTGTTCGGCCAGTGTCTGACGGAGCTGGCCCACCAGGACCGGCGGGTGTGCGCCGTCACCGCCGCCATGCAGTCAGGCACCGGCCTGGACTGCTTTGCCGCCGCTTATCCGGATCGGCTCTACGATGTGGGCATTGCCGAAGGCCATGCGGTGGCCATGTGCGCCGGTATGGCAAAACAGGGAATGCTCCCGGTCTTTGCCGTCTACTCCACCTTCCTTCAGCGCTCCTATGACATGCTGCTCCACGATGTGGCCCTGCAAAAGCTCCATGTGGTGCTGGGGGTGGACCGGGCGGGCCTGGTGGGGGCCGACGGGGAGACCCATCAGGGAGTCTTTGACCTGGCCTTCCTGTCCACGGTGCCCCATATGACGGTGCTGGCCCCTTCCAATTACCGGGAAGTGCGCAGCATGCTCCGCTCCGCCCTCTATGACTATGACGGCCCGGTGGCGGTGCGCTATCCCCGGGGCAGCGAGGACTCTCGCTTCCTGGAGGATACCTCCGATCAGCCGGATTGCGTGATTCGCCCCGGAAACCAGTTCACGCTGGCGGGCTACGGCAATCTGATCGGGGAGCTGCTGGAGGCGGCGGAACTGCTGGAAGCCGAGGGCATTTCCTGCGAGGTGGTCAAGCTGAACCAGCTGATCCCCCTGAACGCAGAGCATGTGCTTGCCAGTGTGGCCAAGACCCACAACCTGGCGGTGGTGGAAGAGGTGATCCAGCCCAATTCCGTGGGCATGGCCCTCTCCTATGACCTGGCGGATCGGGGAATCCAGCTGGAGCATTTGATCCTGCTCAGCTCCGGCAACGACTTTGTGCCCCAGGGCACCGTGGCGGAACTGCGCCATCTGCTGGGCATTGATGCCCAGTCCATTGCACAAACAGTGAAGGAGGCCCTGGCATGAAAGGAAAACGTCTGGACGTGGCCCTGGTGGAACAGGGCTACGCCGAGTCCCGTCAGAAGGCTCAGGCCTGCATTATGAGCGGCATCGTCTATGTGGATGGCCGCAAGATCGACAAGGCGGGCTTTGCCGTGGGGGAGGACGCCCGGATCGAAGTGAGGGGCAAGACCCTGAAATATGTGAGCCGGGGAGGCCTAAAGCTGGAGAAGGCCATGCAGACCTTTCCCATTGACCTGACCGGGGCGGTGGCCATGGACTGCGGGGCCTCCACCGGCGGCTTCTCCGACTGCATGCTCCAGAACGGCGCCGCCAAGGTCTATGCCGTGGATGTGGGCTACGGCCAGCTGGATTGGAAGATCCGCAACGACGAACGGGTGGCATGCCTGGAGCGCACCAACGCCCGTTACCTGACCCGGGAGCAGATCCCGGATCCCTTGGACTTTGTGTCCGTGGACGTGTCCTTTATCTCCCTGGGGCTGATTCTCCCCGCCCTGCGGCCGCTGATGAAGGAGTCCGGCCAACTGGTCTGCCTGGTCAAGCCCCAGTTTGAGGCGGGGAAGGATAAAGTGGGCAAGAAGGGGGTCGTCCGGGACCCTGCCGTCCACCGGGAGGTGGTGGAGCGGTTCTACCATCAGGCGGAGCAGTTTGATTTCTCCGTCCGGGGGATGACCTTTTCCCCCATCCGGGGCCCCGAGGGCAACATCGAATATCTGGGCTGGCTCACCGTGGGAGCCGGCGATTCTGTCCCTGTGGATTTTGAGGACCTGGTGGCCCAATCCCACAGCGCATTGGAGGCGAAGCCATGAAGATCATCCTCAGTCCCAACCCCTACCGTGACCGGGGCCTCAAGACGGCCCAGGCCGCCGACCGTATTTTGAAGGAGGTGGGGGTGGAAACCTGCTTCTGCCTCCCCTTTGAGCCGGACCCCCACTTTGAACTGCCCAAGAACCTGATCTATGCGGACATCGATTCGGAGATCACCGACGCGGATCTGCTGATCTGCTTCGGGGGCGATGGCACCCTGCTCCACGCCGCCAAGCTGGCTTACAGCAGCGGCATCCCCATCATGGGGGTCAATATGGGCAGCGTGGGCTTTATGGCGGAGTTGGAGAACAGCGAGCTCAAGCAGTTGGCCCGACTGGCCAAGGGGGATTTCAAGATCGAGCAGCGGATGATGCTGGATGTCTCCCTGATCCATGAGCGCCGGGAGATCTATTTTGAGCACGCCCTCAACGATGCCGCCATCACTAAGGGCGCCGTGGCCCGGGTGGTGGAGATGTCGGTGAGCGCCGACGGGGAGCTCATCTCCTCCCTGTCCGGGGATGGCGTGCTGGTGTCCACCCCTACCGGCTCCACCGCCTACTCCCTGTCCGCCGGTGGCCCCGTGGTGGAGCCCACCGCGGAAAATCTGATCATCACCCCCATCTGCGCCCATGTGCTCCAGTCCAAATCCTATGTGCTCTCCAAGGACCGGACCGTGGAGATCCGGCTGGGCCGCCAGGCAAGAAAGACCGCCTACCTGTCGGTGGACGGCGGCCGGGCCGTCCGTCTGTCCGGGGGAGATGTCATTCGGATCCGCCGCTCGGAGCGGGGCATCAGCCTGGCCCGGCTCACCGAGCGCAGCTTCTATCAAATTCTTCGGTCCAAGCTTGGCAAGTGACAAGGAGAAACGGGATGAAAGAACAACGGCAACAAGCCATTTTAAAGCTGATCCAGGAGGAGGACCTGGAGGTCCAGGAGGAACTGCTGGAGCGGCTGCACAAGCTGGGCTTTTCCTGCACCCAGGCCACCATCTCCCGGGACATCAAGGAACTCCACCTGGTGAAGGAGCGCACCCGCAACGGTACTTGTAAATATGTGGTCTCCCTCCACCGGGGCAGAAGTGATCTGGCCAACCGGCTCCAGACCATTTTCCGGGAGAGTGTGACCTCCTTTGACGTGGCCCAGAACCTGATTGTGCTGAAAACCATGCCCGGCCTGGCCAACGCCGCCGCCGCCGCCCTGGACGGCATGGAGATCCCCAACATGGTGGGCTCCATCGCCGGGGACGACACCGCGGTGCTCATCATGCGCAACAACGAGCATGCGGAACAGTTCTGCCACGAGATTCGCCTGATGCTGAAGTGACGGTGATGCTATGTTATCTCTGCTCCACATCGAAAATATCGCCCTGATCGAATGCGCCAACATCCGTTTTGGCCCGGGCTTCAACGCCCTGACCGGTGAGACCGGCGCCGGCAAGTCCATTGTCATCGACTCCATCAGCGCGGTGCTGGGGGAGCGCACCAGTCGGGATCTGATCCGCACCGGGGCCAAGTCTGCCTATGTCAGTGCGGTGTTTGTGGACCTGCCGCCCCTGGACTGGTTTGAACGCACCGGCCTCCGCCCGGATGAGAACGGGGAGCTGTTGCTGGAGCGGGAGATCCAGGGGGACGGCCGCAATGTGTGCCGGGTCAACTCCCGGCCTCTGACGGTGACCCAGCTCCGGGAGCTGGGCCAGCAGCTGTTGAATATCCACGGCCAGCACGACGGCCAGCAGCTGCTCAACGAGGACTGCCATCTGGACTACCTGGACCGGTTTGGCGACCTGGGGGCGCTTCTGGCGGCCTATCTGGAGCCCTACGGGGCCATGACCGCCACCCGGCGAGAGATCAGCGCCATCCAGATGGACGACGCGGAGAAATCCCGCCGCATCGACACCCTGACCTATCAGATCAATGAGTTGGAGCGGGCAGAGCTGAAGCCCGGGGAGGATCAGGAACTGGCGGCCAAAAAGAACATTCTCCGCAGCGCCGGCAAGATGATCTCCGCCCTGGAGCAGGTGGAGTTTGCCCTGGACGGGGCGGGGGAGACCGAGGGGGCCGTGAGCCTGCTGGCCACCGCGGCGGACGCCCTGGCCCAGGCCGCCCGCTATGTCCCCCAGGACAGCGGCCAGGGGGAGCAGCTCTCCCAGGCTGCCGAGCGGCTCAATCAGATGCGCTATGACGCCTACGACGCCTTAGAGCAGGCTCGAGACCTGCGGGGGGAGCTGGATGTGTCTCCGGAGGACATCGACCGGATGGAGAGTAGGCTGGATGTACTTTACCGGCTGGGGAAGAAGTACGGCGCCACCGTGGAGGAGATGCTGAATTACCTCCAGAAGTGCCGGGAGGAGCTGGACCAGATCCAGTACTCCAGCGACCGGATCGCCCAGCTGGAGCGCAAGCTGGCTACACAGCGCTCCGAGGCCCGAAAGCGGGGCCAGGCGCTGACCCAGGCCCGAAAGACCGTGGCCCAGGCCCTGCAACAGCGGATTCAAAAGGAATTGGCGGACCTGGATATGCCCAAGGTTCGCTTTGAGGTGCAGATTACCCCCCGGGAGGGAGAGCTGGGCATGGACGCCACCGGCATGGACCAGGTGCGCTTTCTGATGAGCGCCAACCTGGGTGAGGCACTAAAACCCATCAACAAGGTGGCCTCCGGCGGTGAGTTGGCCCGAATCATGCTGGCCCTGAAAAATGTGCTGGCGGAGTCTGACGACGTGTACAGCCTGGTCTTTGACGAGGTGGACACCGGAGTCTCCGGCCGGGCGGCCATCAAGGTGGCCCGGAAAATGGCCCAGGTGGCCCGGCAGAAGCAGATTCTGTGCGTCACACATCTGCCCCAGATTGCCGCCATGGCGGACACCCACTTCTTCGTGGAGAAGGGGGAACGGAATGGGCGCACCTTCACCGATGTGCGGGTGCTGACCACCAAGGAGCGCAAACAGGAGCTGGCCCGACTCACCGGCGGTGAGCAGGTGACGGCGGCCATGCTGGCCGGAGCCGGGGAGTTGCTGGCGGAGGCGGAGGCCTTCAAAAACGGACGATAAGGCCACCCCCTTGACAAAACCGGAAAAAACATGCTATAATCCGCCACAGATGCGATGAAGAGGAAGAGTATCACAGTTCCACTCTGTGCAGAGAGCCCCCGGCTGGTGGAAGGGGGAGAGAGCACTGTGAGAATACCCCTCCGAGCAGCCCCCTGAACCGGCGTTTGCAACGGAAAGCGCCCCAGTAGGGAAGAGGCCGGCCGCGCCCGTTACCGCGCCGGAGTTTGTTGGAACTCCCTGAGGCCCTTTGCGTGAGCACAGGGCGAACCAGAGGTGGTACCGCGCAACCTATTGCGCCCTCTGTCCCATTCACCGGGGACAGAGGGCGTTTCTTTGCCCGTCCCCAGATCAGAAGAAAAGGAGACGACACGACATGACACTGTACGACGAACTGGTGGCCCGGGGCCTCATTGCCCAGGTCACCGACGAAGAAAAGGTCAAAGAGATGATCAACAACGGCAAGGCCACCTTCTATATCGGCTTTGACCCCACTGCTGACTCTCTGCATGTGGGCCACTTCATGGCCCTGTGCCTGATGCGCCGGATGCAGAAGCACGGCAACCGGCCCATTGCCCTGCTGGGCGGCGGCACCGCCATGGTGGGCGACCCCTCCGGCAAGACCGACATGCGGAAGATGATGACCCCGGAGACCATCCAGCACAACGCCGACTGCTTCAAGAAGCAGATGAGCCGCTTCATCGACTTCTCCGAGGGCAAGGCCCTGATGCTGAACAACGCCGACTGGCTGCTGAAGCTCAACTATGTGGAGCTGCTGCGGGAGGTGGGCGCCTGCTTCTCCGTCAACAACATGCTCCGGGCCGAGTGCTATAAGCAGCGGATGGCCAACGGTCTCAGCTTCCTGGAGTTCAACTATATGATCATGCAGTCCTACGACTTCTACCACCTGTACCAGGAGTACGGCTGCAACTTCCAGTTCGGCGGCGACGACCAGTGGTCCAACATGCTGGGGGGCCGGG
>CABRZO010000116.1 GCA_902475455.1 uncultured Eubacteriales bacterium | reverse complement strand
CCCGTCGTCTGGTGGACGTCTCCCAGGAAGTCATCATCCGGGAGGCGGACTGCGGTACCACCGATGGTATCAACGTCTACGAGCTCAGCGAGGACGGCCAGATCATCGAGGAGTTCTCCGAGCGTATCAAGGGCCGCTTCCCGGCGGAGCCCATCTGCGACCCCCAGACCGGGGAGGTGCTCTTCGACACCGAGCATATGCTCAGCGCCGACGACGCCAAGGTGCTCCAGGCCCACGGCATCAACTCCATCAAGGTCCGCAGCGTGCTGACCTGCCGTGCCCGCCAGGGTGTGTGCTCCAAGTGCTACGGCATGAACATGGCCATCGGTGAGCAGGTGGGTATGGGCGAGGCCGTCGGCATCATCGCCGCCCAGTCCATCGGCGAGCCCGGCACCCAGCTGACCATGCGTACCTTCCACTCCGGCGGCGTTGCCGGCGGCGACATCACCCAGGGTCTGCCCCGTGTTGAGGAGCTGTTCGAGGCCCGGAAGCCCAAGAAGATGGCCCAGCTGGCGGAGATCTCCGGCAAGGTATCCATCGAGGAGTCCAAGAAGGGCTCTCTGGTCAACGTCAACATCACCGCCGACGACGGCGATGTGCGCACCTATCTGCTGCCCTACTCCAGCCTGCTGGTGAAGGAGGGCGACTATGTGGAGCAGGGCTTCCAGCTGGTACCCGGCGCTCTGTATCCCCAGGACGTGCTCCGCATTCGCGGTATCGCCGCCCTGCATGAGTACCTGGTTATGGAAGTTTTGAAGCCCTACCGCAGCCAGGGCGTGGATATCAACGATAAGCATATCGAGGTGATCTGCCGCCAGATGATGCGGAAGGTCCGGGTGGAGGACGCCGGCGATTCCGATCTGCTCAGCGGTTCTACCATCAACCTGATCGCCTTCGAGGACGCCAAGGCCGCGGTTCAGGCCCGGATTGACGCCGGCGAAGTGGGTGAGGACGGTGAGCCTCTGAAGCTGCCCACCTGCACCCGTCTGCTGCTGGGTATCACCAAGGCCTCTCTGGCCACCGATTCCTTCCTGTCCGCCGCCTCCTTCCAGGAGACCACCAAGGTGCTCACCGAGGCTGCCATCAGCGGCAAGGTGGACCACCTGCTGGGTCTGAAGGAGAACGTCATCATCGGTAAGCTGATCCCCGCAGGCTCCGGCCTGTCTCAGTATCGTCAGTGCGACGCCATCGACGACGAGGGCGACGTGCAGAACGACACCGCTGCCGAGGAAGCGGTGGAGGATGAGCTGCTCATCAGTGACGACATCCAGCTGGTTTCCGTCTCTGCGGAGGCTGAGCCCCAGGAGGATGCGGAGTAAATGAGATTTTCCCGAACCCGCACCAATTTTGGTGCGGGTTCGGAGAATTTCCCCTTTACATTTCTGAAATCTGTGCTATAATAATTAAGCTATGAACAGCATGCGCCCGTGGTCTAATGGATAAGGCACTGGATTCCGGTTCCAGTTACTGGGGGTTCGAGTCCCTTCGGGCGTACCACATTCAAAAGACTTCCCGTTTCCGGGAAGTCTTTTATTTTGGTTGCCACAGGTTTATTTCAATGCTGGGCGGAAGTCAATTCCCCCTGTGCCAAGGGTTTCGCCCAGGGGAAAAACACTTGTACGGCGCAAAAGCGCCGCCCCACTGTGTGGGACCCCATGTTCTTGTACATAGATACTGTTGGAATGACACAAAAGCAAGACATCTGCTTTCGCAGATGTCTTGCTTTTTTTGTGAAAAGCGTGAGCAGCCACTTTGGGCAATTTCCTGATTTATGCCTCCCGATCCCCTCGGAGGAAGGGAGGATGTACCTCAGTGTTCAGCAATGGGCGGTATACCTCTGGATGCCGGTATGCGTTGCCGTGTACTTCCGTTTGGCGGTATCGGCGCAGCAGATCCAGATCCAGCTTGGCCAAAAAAATGCCCTCGGAGCCGTCAGCCTGAAGCAGGCAAGTGTCCCGAGACTGGGGCAGATCCGGATGGTATGCAACTCCATCAAAGAGAGTAGAGCGACCGTTGCAGCCTGGGACTGTTTCCGGGTAATTGCAGGTAGCGATGGCCAACATATTTTCGTAGGCCCGGCCCCGGAGTTGAGAGAGTCGGTTGAGTTCCATTTCACAGGCGTTGGGTACTAAAATCAGTTCCGCTCCCTGCAGCATCAAAATTCTTGCGCTTTCGGGAAATTCCCGGTCGAAGCAAATCATGGCCCCCACCTGGAGAGGCCCCTGGGCGGTGTCCAGCTCTGTCACATAAAACGCATCGCCGGGTGTCAAATGCCGTTCTACGTCAAAAGCGCAGGTGTGCACCTTGGCATAGCAGAACTTTTCCCTGCCGAACCGATCAAAAAGCACCAGGGAATTTCGAGGGGCATCTCCGTAGTCCTCCAGAAAGGTTATACCGATGGCCATGTTCAGTTTTTGGGCCAAATGGCCGAAAGCCTGCAGGAAGCTGCTGCCCCTGGAAATGGCTTCCTGCTTCCATTGGGACACGGGACGACCTTGCAGGCGGTAGCCGTTGCTCCACATCTCCGGAAACAAGGCAATATCCGCCCCCAATTCCCTGGCCTTGGTGCAATGCTGAAGGCCCATTTGCAGATTTTCTTCCAGGGTAGTTCCCGGCGTGATTTGCAACAGGGCGATAGTCAATTCAGCCATAGGAACGCCTCCTTTTCCAGTGTCATTATCTAAATCATAGCATGTCACCTCAGCAGCCACAAGGGTTCTGGAAGGCCGTTGACAGAAAGCGTGGAGATTTGAGAGCCCTTTTTCATTGCGGATTTCCGGATTTTAGATTATACTATATCTGTACCAGTATGCGAATTTGGAGGCATTCTATCATGGAACTGAACGTGCTGGCCGTGGGAGATGTGGTCTCCCAGGCCGGACTTGATTTTTTGCGCCGCCATCTGTCCCGGCTCAAGCGAGAGCATGGGGTGCATTTTACCGTGGTCAACGGAGAAAACGCCGCCGGCATCGGTCTGCTGCCCAGCCAGGCGGAGGATATTCTGGACAGCGGGGCCGACGTGGTCACCCTGGGCAACCACACCTGGAGCAAGCTGCAGATCGCCGACTATCTCGACACCGCCCCCTGTGTGCTGCGGCCCGCCAATTTTTCGGAAAAGGTGCCGGGCCGGGGCTATGGGGTATTTGACGGCCCCCACGGCCTGCGGATCGGGGTGATGAACCTGATCGGCCGGGTGGAGCTGAGCCCCAATGTGGACAACCCCTTCACCACCGCCGACCGGCTGCTGGAGCAGAAGGATGCGGACATTGTGCTGGTGGATTTCCACGCCGAGGCCACCAGCGAGAAGCTGGCCCTGGGCTGGTACCTGGACGGCCGGGTGGCCGCCCTCTGGGGTACGCATACCCATGTGCCCACCGCCGACCCCAAGATTCTGCCCAAGGGCACCGGCCACATCACCGACCTGGGGATGACGGGCCCGGCGGACTCCATCCTGGGCATCCGGCCGGAGCAGTCCATCAATCTGTTCCTGGGGGGGCTGCCCCGTCGCTATGAGGCTGCCCCGGGCCGGTGCAAGCTGGAGGCGGCCCTGTTTACCATTGATACCAAAGAAAAGCGTTGCACCCGGGTGATCCGGGTGGATCTTCAGGAGTGAGCGTATGATTCGAGTGATACATACCGGCGATCTGCATCTGGACTCCCCCTTCCGGGGGCTATCGCCGGAGAAGGCCCGGCAGCGCCGGGAGGAGCAGCGGAGCCTGCTGGACCGGCTGGCCACCCTCTGCGCCGAGCGGGAGGCCGACGTGGTGCTGATCGCCGGGGATCTGTTTGACGGGGACGGAGTCTATTACGAGACCACCCGGATGCTGGCGGACGTGTTCGGAGGAATGAAGGCCCATGTCTTCATCGCCCCGGGCAACCATGACCCCTATTCCGACTACTCCCCCTACGCCTCGGTGCGGTGGCCCGATAACGTCCATGTGTTCCATTCCGAGTACTTTGAGCGGGTGGAGCTGCCGGAGCTGGGGGCGGTGGTCTACGGTACCGCCTTTACCTCCAAGTACCGGGACAACTCCCCGCTGGAGCATTTTAAAGGGGACTATGACGAGGGATTGACCCGGCTGATGGTGCTTCACGGGGACCTGTCCACGGCCAAAAGCCGCTACGGGGCCCTGACCGGGGACCAGCTGGCCGCCACCGGCATGGACTATATCGCCCTGGGCCACATCCATAAATATACCGAAGTGTGGCAGAAAAACGGCACCGCCTGGGCCTATTGCGGCTGCCCCGAGGGCCGGGGCTTTGACGAGACCGGCGACAAGGGGGTGCTGGCGGGCACCGTGGCCCCGGGAGAGGTTTCCATGGAATTTGTCCCCCTGTGCCAGCGCCGGTATCAGGAGATCGACGTGGATGTGACGGGGAAGGACCCCGCCGCCGCCCTGATGGAGGCCATCCCTCTGGGCTCCGGCCAGGACATCTGCCGCTTCCGCTTTGTGGGGGAGCGCCGGGAGGAGGAGCTGAACCTGGGCTATCTCTACGCCCGGGTGGAGAAGAAGTTTTTTGACGTGCAGCTGCAGGACGCCACCCGGCTGGAGACCGGCCTCTGGGATCGGCTGGAGGAGGACAATCTGACGGGGCTGTTCCTGCGCAATTTGAAGACCCGGATGGAGCAGGCTTCCCCGGAGGAGCTGCCCCTGCTGGAGCGGGCCGCCCGGTTCGGCCTGTGCGCCCTGGAGGGGAGGGAGGAGCCTCGATGAAGATCAAACGTATGACTGCCACCTTCGGCTGCCTGGATCATCAGACCCTGGAGCTGGAGGAAGGGCTGAATGTGCTGACCCTGCCCAATGAGGGGGGGAAATCCACCTGGTGCGCCTTCCTGCGGGTGATGCTCTATGGCCTGAACACCCGGGAGCGGGACAAGAAGGGATTTCTGGCGGACAAGACCCGTTACCAGCCCTGGAACGGCGGGGCCATGGAGGGAGAGCTGCTCTGCACCTGGCAGGGGAAGGATATCCTGATCCGCCGGTACACCAAGGGGTCTACCCCCATGGGGGGCTTTGAGGTGACCTATGCCGACAACGGCAGCCCGGTGCCCGGCCTGACGGCGGACAACCTGGGAGATGTGCTGGTGGGGGTCAGCCGCAGCGTGTATGAGCGCTCCGCCTTCCTGGGCCAGGCGGCCCTGCCGGTGTCCCAGACCCCGGAGCTGGAAAAGCGGCTGTCCGCCCTGGTGTCCTCCGGGGAGGAGGACGTGTCCGCCACCCAGGTTCGGGACACCCTCTCGGACTGGCAGCGCAAGCGCCAGTACCGCACCAAGGGGGCCATTCCCACCCTGGAGGCCCGGCGGAGCGAGCTCAATCTGGCCCTGGAGACGGTGCGGGATGTCACCAGCCAGATCCGCTCCAGCAAGATGGAGATCGACAAATACGACGAGATGCGCGCCAAACTGAAGCATCAGATCGACCTGTACCACGCCAAGAGCGACAGCGCCCAGGCCCAGGCCTATGCCCAGGCCGAGGGAGAGCTGAACCAGGCCCGGCAGCAGCTGGAGCGGCTCCAGGCCCAGCTGCCGGAGGGGGGACTGCCCCCCAAGGAGGAGCTGGAGCGGGCCCGGGATGAGGTGGCCCAGCTTCGGGGACTGGACAACAGCCTGAAGCAGGCGGCCCAGGAGGTGCCTGCCGCCCAGGAAGCCATGGAGGCGGCCCAGACCCGGGCGGAGGACCCGGTCTATTCGGGGGAGGCCACCGAGGCCCGCAGCAAGGCCCAGGGGGCTCAGCAGCAGATTGAGACCCTGGAGCGGAAGGCGGTCACCGCCGCCCGGAACCGCTGGCTGCTGCCGGTGATCCTGATCGTTGTGGCCGCCGTGGCCTTCGGGGTGGCCTATGCCGTCACCGGCACTCTGGCGCTGCTGCCGGGGCTGGGCTCCCTGGCCCTGGTGATCCTGGGAGGGCTGCTGGGGTTGCTGAACCATGGCAGCCGGAAGCGCTGCCAGGCGGAGATCGAGAACCTGCTCCAGCAGTTCCAGGTGGAGACCAAGCAGCAGATCGCCCAGAAGGCGGAGGACTACTGCGCCCGGCTCTCGGAGGCCCAGAAGGCCCGGGAGGCGCTGGAACGCACCCAAAAGGCCGAGTCCGATCTGGAGCAACAGCGGCAGGATGCCTGGAATGATTTGAGAAGTCTGGTGGACACCTTCGCCCCGGAGGTCAAGGATGTGTTCGGCTTCTCCGCTGCCATCACCCGGGCGCTGACCCTGCTGGATTCCCTGGACAAGGCCCGGCAGCGCCGGGAGAGCGCCCAGCGGCTGTTTGACACGGTGGCCGCCCACGGCAAGGGCTGTGCCGGCGCCATTGCCGAGGAGCCCTCGGTGACCCTGGAGCAGGCCCAGGCCGGCTTCCAGGAGGCGGAGCGGCGGCTGAACAGCCACCATAACGACCTGTCCATGGCCATGGGCCGCCGCAGCACCCTGGGAGACCCGGAGGTGATCCAGGCGGAGATCGAGTCCATTGACCGCAGCCTGGAGGACTGCCGCCGGGACTACGAAGCCCTCCGGATCGCCCTGGAGGCCCTGGAGGAGGCGGATGCCGAGATGCGCAACCGGTTCTCCCCGGAGCTCAACCGCCGGGCCGGGGCCTATCTGGAGGCCCTCACCAGCGGCAAATACCCCAAGGTCCGGCTGAACCGGGCCCTGGAGGCTGGCGCCGAGGAACAGGGGGGCGTGGTGGTCCGCAGCGTCCTCTCCCTGAGTCAGGGCACCGGGGATCAGCTGTGGCTGGCGGTGCGTCTGGCGGTGTGCGACCTGGCCCTGCCCCAGGAGGAGCACTGCCCCCTGGTGTTGGATGACGCCCTGGTGAACTTTGACGATCAGCGGGTGGTGCCCGCCCTGAAGCTGCTGAAGCAGCTTTCCCAGGAGCGGCAGATCCTGCTGTTCAGCTGCCATGACCGGGAAGAAACCCTGGTGAAGGGAGGGGCGGTCTGATGAAGGGAAAACGGGAAGCCCTTGACGTGACGGCCCAGGGTAACGCTCCGGAAGAGGGCAAGGAGCAGGACAGCTGGCGCCAGAGCCTGTTTGAATGGCTGGAATTGCTGGCGGTGGTGCTGGTGATCATCGTCACCCTGTTCACCTTTGTGGTGAGCATTGTGGGGGTGGACGGCTCTTCCATGTATCCCACCCTCCACGACCGGGATCTGATGCTGGTGCAGCGGATCGCCTATACCCCCCGGCAGGGAGATGTGATCGTGCTGCGGAAGGACCACACCTTTGGAGATCAGGCCCTGGTGAAGCGGGTCATCGCCACCGGCGGCCAGACCGTCTATATCGACTATGACAACAACACCATCACCGTGGACGGTGAAATCCTGGAGGAGCCCTACCTGAACTACGAGTACGATGACATGTACGGCAGCGACTATATGGCGGACAAGGTGGACCTGGACCCCCAGTATGTGAACCAGGAGTTCACGGTGCCTGAGGGCTGTGTCTTTGTCTGCGGCGACAACCGCAACCACTCCAGCGACAGCCGGGTGGCCCAGCTGGGCATGGTGGATGAGCGCTATGTGATTGGCCGGGTGCTGCTGGTGTTTTTCCCCTTCTCTGATTTCGGGTGGGTACGGTGATTAGATTTTGGATCTGCGGCGGAAGTTTGGGACAGAACTGCTTTTAAATTGGCAATGATAGTGTAGCGGGAAACGATTGGCAAGATTGGGACAGGGAGGCAGAGGCTATGCATTACCGTAAAGACCGGCACGGAGAGGAATTGTCCATCCTGGGGTTTGGCTGCATGCGCTTTCAGCGCAAGCGGGGCAGCATTGACTTTGAGGAGGCGGAGCGGGAGATTCTGTCCGCCATCCAACAGGGGGTCAACTACTTTGACACCGCTTACATCTACCCCGGCAGCGAGGAACTGCTGGGGGCGGTGCTGGACAAGAACCAATGCCGGGATCAGGTGAATATCGCCACCAAGCTGCCCCATTACCTGATCCGGAAGAGCGACGACATCGAGCGCTTTTTCCAGGAGCAGCTCCGGCGGCTGAAAACCGACCACATCGACTACTACTTGATGCACATGCTGCCGGACGTGACCACCTGGCAGCGGCTGAAGGAGCTGGGGGTGGAGCGGTGGCTTCAGGAGAAGCAGGCGGCGGGAATCATCCGCAACGTGGGCTTCTCCTACCACGGCAACACCAACGCTTTTCAGGAGCTGCTGGACTGCCGGGACTGGGATTTCTGCCAGATCCAGTATAACTATATTGACGAGCACACCCAGGCG
>CABRZO010000115.1 GCA_902475455.1 uncultured Eubacteriales bacterium | reverse complement strand
CCCGCCTGCGTCCGGGCCTGCCCCACCGGGGCCCTGACCTGGCATTGGGTTGAGGAAGCCCTCTGGCCCTCCCCCCTGGCCCAGCTGCTGAACCGCTGGGACAAGGGCCGGACTTAACCCGTTTCAACAAAAAAAGCCTGTGGCCCGGAGTGTTCCGGGCCACAGGCTTTTTCATGCAATTGGTTATGCCAGATAGTCCTCCAGCATCTCGTCCAGCGCCGCCTCGCAGTCGGCCTGCCGGGTGGGGTAGACCATCCCGTGATCGCAGTCTGCGGTGATGCACTCCACCGGCCCCGGATAGCTGTCGCAGAAGGCCTGGACCTGATCCGGGTCCACGATGGTGTCCCCGGTGCCCTGGAGCACCAGCGCCGGCACCTGACAGCCCTGGGTCAGCTCCGTCAGATCCACCGCTTTCATGCTGCGGCCCAGGCTGCCCTTGGCAAATTGATCCCCGATGGCCACCATAAAGCCCGGCAGATGGAACTGGTTCCCCATCAGATAGACGGCCTCGCTGTAGAGGTTGGCAATGGGGCTTTCCGCCACCACGAATTTGACGCTCCCCGCCAGATCCGGGTCCGCCTCCACCGCAGCGGCCCCGGCCAGAGCGGCGTTGGCCCCCAGAGTGTCCCCCTGGAGGATAATCTGGTGGTCGCTGCCGTAGCGCTCCAGCAGCATGCGCACCCAGCAGGCCACGTCATCCCCTTCCAGCAAGCCGTAGGTGACGCAGTCGCCGCCGCTCTCTCCGTGGGCCCGGCTGTCGGGCAGCAGGATGTTAAACCCTTTGTCGGCAAAATAGCCGGCCAGCAGGTAATCGCTGTCGGCGCTGCTGCCGTCAAAGGTGTGGAGCAGAATGACCGTGACGTCACTCTTGGCGTCATACAGCCCGCCCCGGAGTACCGCCCCGTCCTGGGCGGTCACCTCCACCGCATCCCGCAGGTGGGTCTGCTTCCAGTCGTCAAACTGCTGCTGCAGGGGCAGCAGCAGGGCCTCTTCCGCCTCGGTGCGCTCCAGCCCCTTCATCTCGGACACCACCGAGGTGGTGCCGTCATAGTGGTCCAGAAACATATTGACATAGTTTTTCGGCAGCCGGATCACCCAGACCCCGGCAATGATCAGCACCACCAGCACCAGCATCAGAATCTGGACCAGCCGCTGGCGGCGGGTGGTTTTTGTCCGCTGCCCCTGAGGGGCGTTTGTCTGTTGTTCTTTCATACAGCTCCCCCTTTTCATCGGGCAATCAACATGCCCAGGCCGTTGGTCTCAAGGGCGAAATTCTCCCGCCGATCCTGAAGCCACTGCTGATAGGTTTGCTCCAGCAGATCCGCCCGGGCCCGAAGGGTCAGGTTGCTCTCGCCAAAACCGTTGAAATACACCAGATAGCAGCCGGTGTCGTCCCGGAGCACAGCGCTGTCCCCGCTCTGGCGGGCCGGGTCGAAGCACCAGGCCTCCAGCACCTCTTCCACATCCTGTTTGGTCAGGCTCGGGAAGTGGCCGTCGGGATGGTCCTCATCCTCCAACTGGCTGAACTGAGTGGCCACCTCCAAATAGGCCTCCAAATCCCCGCCCTGCTCCTCCGCCCGGGTCTGGGCCGCCTGAGCCAGGGTCTCGGCATTCTGCCACTGGCGCTCCTCGCTCTGGCCGGTGACCCGGTCCGTGGCCGGTGGGAAGTAGGCCACCACCACATCGGCGGTCTGATACTCCTCCTCGCCGCCGTAGCGCTGCGCCTGTTCCTCCACCGCTGCGTCATCGGGAACCAGCTCCTCCAGCACCTGCTCCCGGTAAGTCTGGGCCAGGGTGCGGCGGGAGAGCTGCTCATAATAGACCTGCTCCGTCATGCCCCCGTCGTAAAGCTGGGAGAGATATTTGTCCACATTGGCAATGTTGTTGGCAATGCAATAGTCCCGGATCAGCGCCTCCTGCTCCGCCCGGACCGCCTGGATCTCCTCCGAGGCGTCAAAGCCTGCCTGCTCCGCCTCATGGCAGAGGATGGCATACTCCTGCATATCCTCCAGCGTCATCTGCCGGAAGTACTGCTCCCAGGTGGTGTCGTCATCGTACTGCTGGGATTTCAGGCTGGCATTGATGTTCAGCCCCAGCTCCCCCAGTTGGTCGTAGTGGTCATTGACATAGTTGTAGTAGGCCTCATAGTAGTAGTAGTTATAGTCCACCACCGTGTAGGCTTCACCGCCGATGGTGACGGCGGTGAGCACCCGCTGGGGCAGCCCCAGGGTCAGGATCACCAGCACAAATACCACCGGGAAAAACATGATGATCAGATTACGCTTGGAAAACACTTTCTTCATGGGAACAATTCCTTTTTCTCAAGATGAGTGGTTCTATCCCTTCGGATAGGAGGGGCAGCCTGTCATAGGATAGCGGCTTTTCCCGGGGGCTGTCAAGCCCGGAATGTGGACAGAAGCCGGGATGCACGCATCCCGGCTTCTGGGTTTGTTTCAGGGAGGGGTCAGACCATCAATAGAAGATGATGGCGCCCACCACAGCCACCAGGCTGAAGATCACGGGGAACACGACCGTCAGGATGAAGCTGTACTTGTAGGACTCCTTCATGTTGGTCTTGAAGACCGCCATGCCCTGGGCCAGCATCGGGGAGTGGGGCAGGGAGTCGAAGGTGGTGGCGGCGGACACCGCGATACGGTGGATGGCCGCAGGGTTGACGCCCACAGTGTTGCCCACGCCGTACTGGGGCCCGAAGATGGACAGCCACATGACCATGCCGCTGACGCCGTCGGCGCACAGGGCGGCGATCAGGCAGACGGAGATCCAGCAGGTGATGTAGGGGTTCAGGTTGATGCTCAGGATCATGTCAATCAGGGGCTGGTAGCAGGCGGAGGCCTGGGTCACCATGCCGAAGCCGTAGACACAGCCGGACATGACGATGAAGGGGAACATCTCGGTGCAGCCCTGGCTGAGAGCCCGGGTGATCTTGATCTGATGGATCACGGTGTTCCAGTTCAGCAGAACCACGACGCCGGAAGTAATCCACATGCCGAAGATCAGGGCGTTCATGGCGGACATGCCGATGCCCAGCTGGAACACGCCGGTGAGGACGATGACCAGGACGATGGGCAGCACGGACTTCCAGAAGGCGGGCATCTCGATGTCGCCGAAGAGCTTGTTGGCGCCGTACTCGTCGGCCTCGTCGGTGGTGTAGCCCACACCGTTCTTCCGGGCCTTCTTGATCAGGTACTGCATGTAGATGATCATCAGAGCGATACCCACGGCGCAGGTGACCAGGCTCAGGCCGGGGGCCGCCCAGGTGGTGGTGCCCAGAATGGTGGTGGGCAGCACGTTGGGCATGGCGGTGACGCCGGGCATGGTGAAGGTCACGATGGGGGGCACCGCGATGCAGGCGGCGTAGCCAATGTAGATGGGCAGGTTGGCCTTCTTCATCAGGGAGAAGGTCATGGCCGCCACAATGAAGATGTAGCTCTGGATACCGGCCAGCTGGAGCACGGCGGCGGTCACCGCGATGATGTAGGGGGAGTGGTCAGCGCCGATGATGGCGATGAACTTCTCCGCGATGGCCTCGCCGGAGCGGGTCTCCCGCATCAGGTAGGAGAACATACCGGCGGAAATAAAGGCCAGGCCGCTCTGGACTGCGAAGTCGCCCAGACCGGTGGACCAGGTGGTGGTAATGGTGGTGATAAAGCCGCTGGAGCTGCCCAGGGCCACGATGGCGGATGCGATGAGCGCCGCAACCGCAGTGTGGATGCCCTTGTAGCACATGACCACGAAGAGCACAATGCCCACAATCAGGAGCGCAGCGGAGACAGGCACGCTGCTCAGGAAGGGAATTCCTCCGGAGACAGCAGCGGCAGAAGAAGCTGCCGCGGAAGCTGCTGCTGAAGACATAAAATACCTCCTCTTTCTCTGTTATACTCTGTTGGTTTTGTTTGGTTTCCCTTGACAAAACCGTCTTCCGCCCCATCTCTTCTCCCCCAGGCAAGACAGCGGCGGACACGCAAAATGGTTCCAACACTTTGCGCTTTTGACAGAAATGATAATACTATAACGGCAAAATACTGTAAAGAAACGAAATGTCCCGCCTTCACAACCGGACGTTACATTCCCAAAAATCTGTTGTGAAATCCAACAAAAAACCATGTCGATTTTTGGAGTAGGGCCCGTTTATTTTTTGCCGCAGGGTATCCCCTGCACCAGAAAAGGCCGTCAGTCGGCCAGGGTGAGCACGATGGTTCCCTGGTAATGGCCAGGGGCCACCGGGGTCTCCACTCCGTCCACGGTCATCACCAGTTTGCGGCCGCCGGAGCCCTTCAAAATGGCATTGGGAGCCAGATCCAGGCTGGTCAGACAGCTGGTACCGGTGACCACCCAAGTGCTGAACCGGTCCAGACGCACCAGCACCCCGTTGTTGACGGTGGGGGCGGCGGCCTGGGTGATATTGCTCAGCTCCTGCCGGTTGTACTGGTCAATCTGCGTGACCCCCTCCCGGTAGGTCTGGCTGGCAGAGGAGATGACCCCCTCCACCCGGGCGTCCTTCAGCTCCACCAGCAGGTTCTTGGGCCCCCGCAGATCCGCGTCGTGGTCCACATGGGGGTTGGGATGGTCCTGGCCCTGGGGCGGGGCGTCCAGAATGCTGTCGGCCCCCGCCGGGGGCGCAAACATGCCGCCGAAGGTGGGCTGGGTATTCATGCCCCCCTTGACGCACTCCCGCTCCATGTGCAGATTGGTGGTGGAGTTGAAGAAGTCCCCCACCACGGTCATGTCCGCCAGTTCCACCGACACGTCCAGGGCCGGGTCAAAGTCGGTGAGGCTGCGGCCGGGCACATACTGGTCCACCCGGCCCACCGGCACCATCACCGCGTCCACGTCCATGCCCGCCTCGTCGTTGTCCATCAGCTGAAGCACCACCCCGTTGCCGGGCTTCAGCACCGAGTTGCGGATGTGGAAGTCGGTGGCGGAACCCTTGACGCAGAGGGTGGACTTTCCCGTGACCAGGCTGGAGTCGGCAATGGTCACCGGAGTATTTTTATCTCCCAGCACAAACACTCCGAAGCGGTTGCCGGTGATCTCACAGCCGTTGACAATCTCCGCCCGGGCGGCGCCGATCATCCCCCGGACCATCAGGGGGTAGCCGTCCACATGGACCCGGCTGTGGTCAAAGCGGACGATATTCCGGTCACCGATGCAGAAGGCGCCGTAGCCCTGGGCCCGGGGGCCCGACAGCTCCACCCGGCAGTCCTTGACGTAGAGGTTGGCGGAGTCGTCACAGCCGTCAATGGAAAACACGCCCCAGCCGTTGGTTTTCAGATCGCAGCCGGTGTAGTAGGCGGTGCCGTTGTCGCACAGCTGCACCAGCCGGTTGGTGCCGGTGACGCCGATGCCCCAGCTGAAATCCCCCATCCACTCCGGATCGTCGGGGCTCAGGTTTTCAATGCGGCAGTTTTCCACCCGGACCACACTGTCGCCCCCCACATGGACGGCGCAGCGGGTGACGCCGGACATGGTAATCTGGCTGTCCCGGAGGGTCACATGGGCATTGTCGATGGCAGTGACGGCGGCGCCGCAGCCCATGAAGTCGTTATAGCCGTGGCCCTCCAGATCCATATGGGCCCCGGTGACGGTATAGTGGCTGTCGCCGGTAATCAGGATGCCGTTGAAATCCTCCTCATCACTGGAGATCACCACATCCCGGGCCTCGGTGTCGGTAATGGTGCCGCGCTGAACCAGGGCGGGTACTCCCTGCTCCTCCATCACCCGGTTGTCTGTGATAACGGCGGCATCCCGGAACTCCTCGCTGCGGCCCATCATCAGCATCAGGCCGTGGGGCGGCATGTGGTAGCACTCCGCCACCGTCAGTACCACGTCCCCCTGGTAGGTGCCGGGAAGCTGCCGGCGGCCCACCCCGTCCACGGTGAGCTGGACAAACTTACCCTCCGGGGCGGTGAGACAGGCCCCCTCCTTCAGCGTCAGCCGGTTGAGCCGGGTGGTCTCCCGGATCAGCTGCCGGCCGTCCACGATCATTTCTCGCATTTGAGTTTCCTCCTGATTCAGTCTTGTATTGGGACATTTGGCCCCTTTTTGTACTGTTACAGTACGCTATCCGGAGGCAAACTGTAAAGCAACGAAATCGCCCATGGCCACAACCAACCGTTACATTTTGTTCCAATCCGTTGTGATATTCTACAAATTCCGCGTGCTATTTTTGACATGACAAAGCCGTCCGGCGGAAAAAACGTTCCGCCGGACGGCTTAGAAACAGATCAAATTTACACATCGGCCCGCTTGAGCCGCTTGGAGGCCTCGTCCACCAGATGGCGGACCACCCGTTTCCGGTTGTCCTTGCGGTAAGCCAGCACCAGGGTGACCACATGGCAGTCAGGGTAGGCCCGGAAGGTCTTGCTGTTGAGCATATTGCAGTGCTCCAGCAGAAAGTTGACTCCCTGCATCTGCTCCACCGCCGCGCAGGAGGACAGCAGATTTTCCGCCGGCACCAGCTTGTCGGTGGGGAAGCCCATGGCCTCCAGCCGGATCTTCAGCTGATTGTCCTCGTTCTCCGGGCTGGGGGTGTAAAAGACGTTTTCATCCCGGAAATCCAGGAAATTGGCCTCCGGCGTGGCCTTGGGATGATCGGCGGAGACCACCAGCATCTCCTGAAGCTGCTCCACCACCACATAGTCCAGCTCCTCCCGGTTCTGAATCTCCGGGGCAAAGGTAAAGGCCACGTCCACCTCGCCGCTCTCCAGCCACTTGACCACCATCCAGGAGGGGGCGCTTTTGTACACCATCCGCAGCCCTGGATTCTTGCTCTGGAAATCCCGCAACAGCGAGCGGCCCACCTGCTGCAGATCCAGCAGCTCCGGCTGGCCGATGGCCAGCAGATTATCCTGATTGGCGGTCATCCGCCCGGCCTCGGCCCGGGCGCTGGTCAAGATCTCGTCCATCTCCGTAAACGCCTTGTAATAGAGCTTGCCTACGTCGGTGAGCACCAGCTTGCCCCGCTCCCGGTTGAGCAGTGTGCAGTTCAGGTCCTGCTCCAGCTTGGCCACCTGCTTGCTCACCGCCTGCTGGCTCAAAAACAGCTGCTTTGCCGCCTCGGTAAAGCTGCCCACTCTCACCAGCGTCAGGAAGGATTTCACCGTCGTCTCATTGACCATCTTCTCCCCGCCTCTCTGTCTACATAGGTTAGTTTATTTTATCACACCCTCCGCCATCCTTCAAGTGCGCCCCCAGTTCCCGCCGCCGGGGGGGCAGGTAACGTCCGGTTGTGGATGTACCCTTTTTTGTTACTTTACATCCACAAATTCCTGAGATAGAGTTATAAAAAGCGGCGGCGGGTTCTCCCTCTCCCACCCCGCTTATCCCTGGAATTTCCATTTACTTTTTTTACAGATCGATTTCCACGAGCAAAGGAGCGATGAAACCCATGGCAAAAACACTGGAAGAACTGAAGCTGGGCTTCGCCCGGGTGGAGGCCGCCCAGGCCTGCCGCAACCTGATGGGCAAGTACAGTTACTACCACACCGCGATGCGGAACAAGGACTATGTGCTGCTCTGGGCCGACCGGGATGACGACCTGCTGGTAATGCCCTGGGGCTACTATCAGGGCATCGAAGGGGTCCGCAAGTGCTATCTCCAGGATCACGGCGACCGGAATGATCCCGAAATCCAGGACTCCCCCATCCTCAAGGGCGGCATGATGATGCACTGCATGGACACCGAGGTGCTGGAGGTGGCCGGCGACGGCAAGACCGCCAAGGGCGTCTGGCTCAGCCCCGGTCACGAGAGCTGCTTCATTCCCGATTTCGACAAGATCCCCGGCTGGAAGAAGGGTGACCCCGTCCCCCCGGACGCCCCCATGGTGTCCTCCTGCGAGTGGGCCTGGAGCAAGTATCAGGTGGACTTCATCAAGGACGCCGACGGTGTCTGGAAGTTCTGGAAGATGCGGCTTTGGCCCATCTACAAGACCGACTTCTATGTGCCCTGGACCCAGCACCCGGACATGGACCCGGTGGACTTCCCCTTCCACAACCACAAGCCTCTGCCCCGTCCCAACTGGGCCTGGAGCGCCGACACCGTCTACCCCGCCGACGAGCCGGAGCCCCCGCTGCCCTATGAGCACTATGAGGACGCCGTGCCGGCCCTGTGGGCGGACTATCAGTAAAGGAGGACTTTGGGATGACCGAACAGGAAACTTTGGAACTGCTCACCCGGAAGCTGGAGCGGCTGGAGGCCGTCCAGGCCTGCCG
>CABRZO010000114.1 GCA_902475455.1 uncultured Eubacteriales bacterium | reverse complement strand
GAAAAACCGGCCCGCCACATTCTGCCGCAGGGGCCGCACCAGCTCCAGGTCCACCCCCACCGGGGCCTCCGACATGGCGCAGACTCCCCAGGGCCCTGAGTGTGACAGGTTGAACTGCACCCCCGGGTAGCGGGTCAAATAGGGCTTGCCCAGCACGGTTCTGGCCTCCTCCGCCTCCGGGGGAATCCCCCAGGCCCCAAAGGCCGCTTCCTTCGCCCGGCGGGAGGCGGTTTTTCCATCCGCTCCCCGAGCCAAATATACCTCGGTCATCGTCGCATTCACCTCTTACGCCAACTTTATCATCCCCTCCAAACCTTGTCAACGAATCGAAAGGAGCCGGTCTCCATGCCCCTTCCCTCCCCGGTGGACCTGCTGTTTCCCCCAAAATGCCCCATCTGCAGAAAGCTGGTGGGCCTGAAGGAGTCCATCTGTCCCGACTGCGCCAGGGCCCTGCCCTATGCCTCCGGCGGAAAGGTCAAGCAAAAAGGGGATTTTATTGAGGGGTGCTACTCCCCCTTCTTCTATGAGGAGCCCCTGCGGGGGTCCTTTCTGCGCTACAAATTCAACGGCAAACAGCACTATGCCCGCTGTTACGGGAAATGGATGGCAGACTGTCTGATGGCTCAGGATCAGACCGATTTTGACCTGGTAACCTGGGCGCCCCTGAGCCGGCTGCGGCGGTGGCGCCGGGGCTATGACCAGGCGGAGCTGCTGGCCCGGGAGGTGGCGGCCCATCTGTCGCTGCCCTTGGCCTCCACCCTGCGCAAGGCCAACCGGAAACCTTTGTCCCGGCTGGAGGGCACCCGCTCCATCCGGGCGGCCCGGATTTTAGGGGCCTATTCCCTCTGCAAAGGGGCGGATGTGATGGGCAAGCGGCTGCTGTTGGTGGATGACATTGTCACCTCCGGGGCTACCATGAACGAGTGCGCCCGAGTGCTGAAAACCGCCGGAGCTACCCGGATCACCTGCGTGGCACTGGCACGAAAGAGAGATTGACCAAAGGCAAAAACCGCAAGCCTTTCTTGAAAGGCTTGCGGTTTTCCCATTTGGAAAAGAAATCAGCGCAGCTGAGGAATGCCCAAAATCTCCCGGGCCTCGCTGGAGGTGGCGGGCCGGTTGCCAAAGGCCTCCACGGCCCGGACCGCCCGCTGCACCAGTATCTGGTTGGTTGCCATGATCTTCCGGCCCTGCTCATCGAAGCCATAGACCACGTTGTCCTCCATGCCCACCCGGATGTGGCCTCCCAGGGCCAGAGCGGCAAACAGGATGGGCAGGTGTCCGCTGCCCACGCCGAAGGCGGACCAGGTGGAGCCCTCAGGGATGTGCTGCACCAGGTAGAGCAGGTTCTCCACCGTGGCGGGCATGCCCCCCAGCACCCCCAGGCAGAACTGGTAGTGACAAGGAGCGCTCAACAGGCCCTTTTTTTGGTAGTACTCGGTGACCCCCAGCATACCGGCGTCAAACACCTCGATCTCAGGCTTGATGCCCTTCTCCTGGTACAGCTTGCCCAGCTTGGACAGGAAGGCCGGGGAGTTCATGAATACGCTGTGGGGCATCCAGTTGAAGGAGCCGGCGTCATAGGACCCCATCTCGATGCCCTCCACCGTGGCAAAGTGGGCCATCCGCTTTTGATGGCCGGCTTCGTCGTCGGTGGCCCGGCTGTCTCCGGAGGAGGTGCAGTTGATAATCACATCACAGTCCTTATGAGCCCGGATCAGGCGCACCGTCTCGGCAAATTTGTCCCGGTCCATAACCCCCAGGCCCTGGTCATCCCGCATGTGGAGATGGACCACTGCCGCTCCCAGCTTCCAGCACGCATAGGCGCATTCCGCAATCTCGGTGGGCGTCTCCGGTATATCGTAACCCGCCGGGGTGACTGCGCCGGTCAAGGACGCTGTAATAATGGTCTTGTTCATGGTGAAACCTCCAAGTTTATTTTACCATCACCAAATCTATGCTACGGCTCTATACTACCGTCCCTGAAACTTTTTACAACCATCAAAATGAGTCGATCTGTCCAAAAGCGCACATTTGTCCCCAAGCTGTCCGTTTGCTCGGGGACAAAAAAGCCGTCCGCCCCCAGTGGGGCGGACGGCTTTTGTTACTTTCTCAGCAAGATTTGCACTTTTCCTGATAGAGGAACCGGTACCAGTACACCGCCAGTACCCGCCCCATATCCATGGGTGACTCTTTCATCCCCGTCTCCAGCCAATAGGAGAAAACCCCCACATAGGTCCAGGAGGCCATCACCAGCGTGGTCATCTGGGGAATGGAGGGGTCCGTGGGATCGTGCCATTTCATGGCACTCTCCCACAGCTGGGTATAGATCACATGGGTCAGCCGCTGCACAAAATCCGCCCGGCCTTTGCCCGTCATGAACAGTTCCCACCAGACCCGCTGCTCCTGGATGTACTCAAAATAGGTGCTCTCGTACTTTCCTGTGATCTCACTCTCATTGCGGCAGGTGCGGTATTCAGTGCCCGAGGCCTGCACCTGCTGCATCCGGGTCTGGACGCCCTCAAAGAGTTCCTGCTCGATCTGTCCGATCAGGTCGTAGATGTCCACATAGTGGGCATAAAAGGCGGAGCGGGAGACCTCCGCCTTGGAAATGATCTCCGATACTCGGATCTTGGAAAAATCCTTGGTCTGCAATAGTTCCGCAAAGGCCGCCCGGATCAGCTTTTCTACCCGGGTCAGCTTCTTTCCTGTCGTTGGGGCATTCATGGCGTTTCCTCCATCCGTCTGTTTTTTATCTGACCCCCAAAAATATTGAGCTGATTATAGCATCAAAAGCTGCCCCGTGCAATGGATTCCCCTGCCAATTCCAGTGTCTCGCCGAAAAACGTACATTTTAACCTCAGTTGTCCATTTTCGGTCAAAACTGCCGGCGTCGTCCGGAAGTGAACACCTGCCGGCGTTTTGGTTGTTGTTTTCCCGCCCCCCGACTTTTATACTAAAGCCACAAATTTTCCAAGAGAAACGGAGTGTTTTTTATGAAATTGCTGGATTTATCCGTCTCTATTCAGCACCAGCTCCCGGGAGACCCGGAACCCCAGAAGCCGGTCTTTGAGTATTCCGACCACCAGAAGGGCGCCGAGCAGATGCTCTCCTTCTTCCCGGGCATCACCACCGAAGATCTGCCCGACGGCGAAGGCTGGGCGGTGGAAAACATCCGATTGAGCACCCATTCCGGCACTCATATGGACGCCCCCTATCACTATTCCTCAATTATGAACGGCAATCAACCCGCTGCCACCATCGACCAGTGCCCGCTGGAGTGGTGCTTTCAGGACGGGGTGGTCTTCGACTTCACCGACAAGCCCGACGGCTATGTGGTTACCTCCGTGGATTTTCAGGAGCAGCTGGACCGAATGGGCTACACTCTGAAGCCCCTGGACATCGTGCTGATCCGCAGCGGAGCCGCCCCCTATGCCGGCCAGGACGAGTATCTGGTCCGGGGCTGTGGCGTGGGCAAAGAGGGCACCACTTGGCTCCACAATCAGGGCATCAAGGTGGTGGGCACCGACGCCTGGAGCTGGGACCCCCCGCTGTCCCTGACCGCTCAGAAGTTTGCCCAGACCCACGACAGAAGCATCATCTGGGAGGGCCACTACGCGGGCAGAGACTTCGAATACTATCAGATGGAGAAGTTGGCCAACCTGGACCAGCTGCCCCCCTTCGGCTTCAAAGTCATCTGCTTTCCGGTGAAAGTTTACAAGGCCAGCGCCGGCTGGACCCGGGCAGTGGCACTGCTGGAGCAGTAAAAGGAAACGATTCGGTTTGATTATGGATGAAAGAGAAGAAAATTGGGAGGATCATACCATGTCACAGAAAAAAAGTTTTGCGCTTGGCTATTCCTACATTGTAGAGACCTTCATCGGTTGGCTGTTCTACGGTCTGCTGATCGCCTCCGGCATCAGCACCATCATCATGTCGTTCTCTCAGACCACGGGAATCGCCTCCACCACTCTGTTCTCCGTGAACACCATCGGCGGCTACATCAGCGTACTCGGTGTGTTCGGATGCAGCTACCTGATTAAAAAGAAAAGCATTCGCTTTACCACTTCCCTGTCCTATCTGATCTCCGCCCTGGGCGTGCTGATCGTGGGCCACGGCCAGAGCATCGGCGCCTTCATCATTTTCTCCGCGCTGACGCAGTTCTTCTATCACGGCTATTCCTACGGCTCCGCCAACGCCCTGATCGGCAATTGGTTCCCCCGGAAGCGTGGGGTGGTCATGGGCATCGTCACCGCCGGCATCATGTGCGCCTCCTTCACCGGCGTGCTCTTCATGACCAAAATGACCCCGGTCATCGGCTGGGGTATGGTATGCAACATCATTGCCGGCATCCTGCTGGTGCTGGGCATCGCCTGCTGGTTTTGGATCCGGGACTACCCCGAGGACGTGGGCCTGCTGCCTGACAACATGCCCATTTCCGAGAGCGAGCGGCTGGCCCTGCAGCCCAACCAGAAAGAGGTCTGGACCGCCAAGGAGATTCTGGCCCACAAGGACGGCATCCTGTATATCATTGGCTTCGGCTGCCTGAACATGACCGGTACCGGCAGCCTCACCATCACCGTCCCCTTCCTGATGGAGATGGGCTATAACAACGTCACCGCCGTCATGATCATGTCTGGCTGCAGCATCGGCGCTATGATCGGCAGCATTGTCATGGGCTGGTTCGACTCCAAGCTGGGCACCAAAGCCGCCACCCTGATTATGGCCGTAGTCTACGCCGTCTGTGGCTTCGGCATGGGCATCTTCGGTGTGGCCAAGAATGTGCCCCTGGCCCTGGCCTTCACCGTGCTCATCAACTTCGTAGGCGGCGGTTTGGCCAACCTGGGCGGCTCCTTGGTGCTGAATATGTACGGCCGCAACAGCTACAACCAGGCCTGGCGCTATCTGAATACCGGTGCCCAGCTCATCAAGGCCTGCTGCTACGCCGCCATCGGCGGTCTGGCCACGGCCATGGGTGCCTACTCCTACGCCAACTTTGTGTGGGGCATCGTGTCCACCATTGCCGTCATCGCCATCGCCTGTGGCAGCTTCCGGCTGCGCACTGAGCACCAGAAAGAGGCTGCCTGATTATAACACCGTTTCCCATCCACGAATCGTTCCCCTTTGCATCAGGGGGCACCAGACAGGGTGACACCCCAACAAGAAGCATACAACACTGTTTTCTTCCCCTATCTCTCCCCCCTCCCGGCCATTTATCCACCGGGAAACAGACCAAAACCGGCCGCTGACGTACAGTCAGCGGCCGGTTTTGTCATATCCTTTCCGGCGGAGATTACCCCTTTATTTTCCCTCAATTTCCATGGTGGCCATCTGCTCCCGGGTGATACCGTTGCGCTGGCCATAACCGGTCCAATAGCCGGTGGAGGCCTTCAGAAACATCCACTTGGGCAACGGCATAGTGACCTTGAAACTTTGGCTGCGCCGGCACTCCAGGGCGGAGGCCAGCTTTTTAATCTTGCCCCGGACTAAGGCCCGGAAGGGAGTGGCCAGAATGGCCTCTCCGCTGCCGATCTTCAGAGTGGAACCGTAGGGATAACCGTTCTGGCTGCAAAACAGCCGGATCATCTCCACGGCCACATCATTCTGCTCCGGCTCCAAGAAACCGCAGTTGATGAGCACCGACACCACAGGCCTGGTCTGGGGTGGGTGTGCCTCCAAAGTCTTCAGAAATTGAAGCAGCGGAGTCGGAATTCCGTCAGCGTAGAGGGGGAACACCAACAGCACGTCGGTACAGTCCTCCAGTTTGGCGCATAGCTCCAGGTGGTTTGTTTTGGTGATATTGCAATGGACTGTCTCCATCCTGCAGGCCTCAGCAAACAGTTGGGCGTATTGCTTGGAGTTTGATCTGGGGGCTCGGGGGCTCCCGTTCAAAATCAGGACTTTGCCCATGTCCACACCTCCCGTTCCACTGTCTGCTCCAGGGTGTCCTCGGTAGCAAACACCACCCGGTACTGTTCAAAGCTCATATTGTTGGCATTGTGGCCCACCAGCCGCCGGAACAGGTTCTGTTCCTCGGTGGAATCTGCACCGTAGCCGATGATCACCGCCTGCTTGGGCACCACCCCACGCTGGACGTGGTGGGTCTCCCCGTGCCACAGCCGGATAAAGGCCTGTTGAATCGGGATGGCCCGCTCCAGCATAGTCTTCATGGGAGTGTCATAGCCCCCGTATTTCACATGGCTGACATACAGCACCCGGTCGCTGGCCGCAATTAGAGGATACACTTTGACCGCATCATCCCGGATCACACACTTGCCCGGAGTTTTGGTCCAGCAGCCAAAGCAGCCCACACAGTTGGCTATGTTCAATTGTGACAAATCGATAAAGGTCAGATCATTACAAGAATTCCGAGACAGATGCAACGGTCTGTCACTTAAAATCAACTTCATAACCGCCTCCTATTTCATTCATTTTGTCCTCATGGGGCAACTTTATTATAGCATAGATCGCTTATATTTTTCAGAAATCGTTTCTTTTTAATAAAGTTTTACTTCTTCTGCTGGAAAAAAATCCTTTTCTTTTCAAAAGAATGATATTATAATAATGACGCAATGAGCAGCTTTTCTGCGTAAGTCCAGTTGTGGACTGCGGAAGAGCTGCTTTTTTACATTTATTTTTGTATACCGGGTCGGCCGCCCCTGACCCGTATACCCGAGGAGGAAAAACTGCATGAAGAAGCAGCCGGAAAAACTATGGAAAAAAGACTATGTTTTGATTATTGTCATCAACTTTCTTGTCTTTTTAAATCATCTGATGATTTTATCCACATTTCCCTTTTATATTGAGTTCTTGGGGGGCTCCGAGGCCGTCGCCGGCCTGGCCGCGGCGCTGTTCTCCATCATTGCTGTGGTGTTCCGGCCTTTTATCGGCTGGATGCTGGACAACGGCAAGCGCAAACTGATTCTGATCATCGGCCTGTGCGGTATGGCGCTGATGCCCATCGGTTACCTGGTACTTGCCACCCTCTATCTGGCCTTTGTCTGCCGGATGCTCCACGGCGCCTCCCTGGCCTTTTCCAACACATCCACTTCCACCATCGCCACCGACATTATCCCCAAATCCAGGTTTGCGGAGGGCATGGGCATGTTCGGGCTGGCCACCGCCCTGGCCACTGCGGTGGCTCCCGCCATCGGTCTCATGCTCATGGACTCCATGGGATTCATCACCCTGTTTCTGTTTGCAGCCGGCTCCATAGTCATCGCATTCCTTCTGTTTCTAATGCTGAAGGTCCCCAAAGTGGAGGTGCAAAAAACGCCCCTGCGTCTGAAAGGGCTCTTCGACAAGGACGCCCTCCCGGCCTCCGCCACGGCGCTGGTCTTTATGCTGACCTACGGCGCCCTGGAGAACTTTACCGCAAAATTTGCCGCGGAAGAAAACTTGCCCAGTGGCGGCATTTTCTTCGCCGTCATGGCCGCCGCACTGCTGGCCACTCGACTGCTGGCGGGCAAGGAGACAGACCGACACGGGGAACGTTTTTTCGTCTACGCCTGCAACGGAGCGATGCTCGTGGCCTTTCTGATGATGGGGTTGGTTCCCCATGTGGTCACCTATATTCTGGCTGCGGTGCTGGCAGGCTTCGGCTTCGGTGGCCTGGAACCCGCCCTGCAATCCATGGCGGTGGCCATTGCCCCTCCGGAAAAGCGAGGCAGCGCCAACTCCACTTTCCTGTGTGCCTATGACATCGGCATTGGGGTGGGCGGAGGTATTGCAGGTCAGCTTATCTCCGGACTGGGATACCATCCCATGTTTGTCCTCATGACCATATTCAATATCTTATCCGTGGTAATCTATGTCCTCTGGGGTCGGAATCATCCGTCATCCTTCACATACCGAAAGCAGCATATCGACAGCAACAGATAATTCGCGCCACCATAAAGCGCCCCTTCTGCCACAACAGAAGGGGCGCTTTTGATCGCTCTTAAGGGAAAAGCTTTGGAAGCAAAAACCCCCGGAACCCTGTGGTTCCGGGGGTTGCCAATCTGGTGCGGATGACGGGACTCGAACCCGTACGCGCATTCACGCACAAGCACCTCAAGCTTGCCAGTCTACCAATTCCAGCACATCCGCAAATCAGCACTAATTATTATAGTTTGCTGCATCTGATTTGTCAACCATTTTTCTTCACTTACCCTTGGAAAAACTTTTTGGCTTTTCCCGAAGAAAAGTGTTGACTTCCAGGGCAAGCCGTGGTATAGTATCACTTGCGCCGAACGAGGAACGAGATTCCTCGACACCATCTTGATGCACGAGTGGTGGAATTGGTAGACTCGCTGGCTTCAGGTGCCAGTGCTCGCAAG
>CABRZO010000113.1 GCA_902475455.1 uncultured Eubacteriales bacterium | reverse complement strand
GGGCGGCCTGGTCCGCCTGGCGGATTTCGGCCCGGCGGATCTTGCCGCTGACGGTTTTGGGGAGCTGATCGGCAAAGACGATGGAGCGGGGCCGCTTGTACACCGCCAGGTTGTCCCGGCAGTAGCGGTTCAGCTCCTTTTTCAGTCCCTCGTCAGGGCTGAACCCCGGGGAGAGGACGATGGAGGCCTTCAGGGAGTAGCCCCGGCCCGGGTCCGGGATGCCGGTGACGGCACACTCCATCACCGCCGGGTGCTCCATCAGCACGCTCTCCACCTCAAAGGGGCTGACCCGGTAGCCGCAGCTTTTGATGACGTCATCAGTGCGGCTGACGTAATGGAAATAGCCGTCCGGGTCCCGGGTCACCAGATCGTGGGTGTGATACACCCCGTCCTGCCAGACGGCGGAGCCGTCCAGGGGGGCGCCGCCGTAGCCCATAAAAATGCCGTACTGGGGCCGGTCCTGCCGCTGCAGGATCACCAGTTCACCCACCTGGCCGTCGGGGGTGGGGGTGCCGTCAGAGTTGAGCACCGCCACCTGATAGAGGGGGCTGGCCCGGCCGATGGACCCCTCCGCCCGGGGAGGATCCCCCGCCAGGTTGCCCAGGATCAGCACCGATTCCGTCTGGCCGAAGCCCTCGTGGATATGAAATCCGGTCATGGACTCAAATTGCTTGGCTACCTCCGGGTTCAAAGCCTCCCCGGCGGTGGTGATATAGGACACCTGGCCAAAATCCTCCCGGCTGATGTGCTGGCGGATCAGATAGCGGAAGACGGTGGGGGGCGCGCAGAAGGTGTTGACCCCGTATTTCCGGATCACATGGGTAATGGCCCGGGGGGAGAACTGGTCGTAGTCGTAGACCATCACGGCGCAGCCGCACAGCCACTGACCGTAGATTTTGCCCCAGGAGGCCTTGCCCCAGCCGGTGTCGGAGATGCTCAGGTGTAGGCCGTCCTCCCGGACGTTCTGCCAGTACCGGGCGGTGATGATGTGGGCCAGGGGATAGCTGAAATCATGGAGCACCGCCTTGGGCTGGGCGGTGGTGCCGGAGGTGAAGTAGAGCAGCATGGGGTCCCGGACGTCGGTCTCCACCCGGTCCAGGTCGGTGCTGGCCTGGGCGCAGGCGGCGGTGAAGTCCACGAAGCCCTCCTTGGGCTGGCGGACGATGAACAGATGCCGCAGGCTGGGGCACTGGGGCCGAATCTGCGCCAGGGCGTCGGGGGTGCCGTCCTCCGGGGTGGTGACCACGGCGGCCACCTCAGCCGCATTGATCCGGTAGGCCAGATCCGGGGCCGAGAGCAGGTTGGTGGCGGGGATGGCCACCGCCCCCAGCTTGTGGAGGCCCACCAGGGCGTACCAGTACTCGTAGTGCCGCTTCAAGAGCAGCATGACCCGGTCGCCTCTCCGGATGCCGTGGGCGGCAAAGACGTTGGCGGCCTGGGTGCTGAGGCGGCTCAGCTCCCCGAAGTTGAACATCCGCTCCTCGTGCCGGGCGTTGCACCAGACCAGCGCCCGTTTCTCCGGGGTTTCCCGGGCGATTTCGTCCACCACGTCATAGCCGAAGTTGAAGTGTTCCGGCACCTTCAGGGTGAAATCCACCAGGGCGCCCTGGTCATTGAGCTGTTCCTCCGCGAAACGATGATAAAAAGCCATAGAGTAGGTTCCTTTCTTGGGACAGGGGTGGGGGGGATTGGCGGCCGCAGCCGCCGATGGTAGTCGGGCAGCTTCCGCTTCAGCATGACGGGCAGATAGTCCCCGTCCCGGACAAAGCAGTGCTCGGTGGTGCCCCGGTAGCAGAGCTTATCCGAGGCCTCGCTGCGTACCTCATAGGAGAACCGGAGCCGGGTGCCGGTGTAGCCCACCAGGGTGACGGCCACCTGATAGGGCTCTCCAAACCGCAAAAAGTTCAGAAACTCCCCCTGGGCGGAGATGCAGGGGATGATGACCCCCTGGCGCTCCATCTCCGGATAGTTGAGGCCCATGGCCTCCAGCCAGTCCATGCGGGCGTCCTCCAGGATGCGCAGGTAGTTGGAGTGATGGACCACACCCATCCGGTCGGTCTCATAGTAACGCACATGACTGTGCCAGATCCACGGTTCGCTCATAGGTGACCTCCTATTATACGAAAAATAATACATGTATAATATATTATACAAGCGTGTGCATTATACCGCTGTAAAAACTGGATGTCAACCCGTTTTCTGTAAAAAACAGCGCCCCCGCCGGAGCGGGAGCGCTGAAACAGCTGTATGAAATTGGAATGGAATCAGCCCTGATACCGGCCCACAATGAGGCTGGCGTTCTGGCCGCCGAAGCCCAGGGCGTTGTTCATGGCGATGTTGACCGTGGCCTTCCGGGCGGTGTTGGGGACGCAGTCCAGGTCGCACTCCGGGTCCGGGGTCTCGTAGTTGAGGGTGGGGGGCAGAACACCCTCCCGGATGGCCATGATGCAGGCGATGGTCTCGGTGATGCCGCCGGCGCCCATCAGGTGGCCGGTGGCTCCCTTGGTGGAGGAGATGGCCAGATGGTCGGCGTGATCGCCGAAGACGGTGCGGATGGCGGCGCACTCGTAGGCGTCCCCCTTGGGGGTGGCGGTGCCGTGGGTGTTGATATAGTCCACATCCTCCGGCTTCAGCCCCGCCTCTTCCAGGGCCAGGGCCATGCACAGGGCGCCGCCCTCGCCGCCGGGCCGGGGAGAGGTGATGTGGAAGGCGTCGTTGTTGTTGGCGCAGGAGAGGATCTCGGCGTAGATCTCCGCCCCCCGGGCCAGGGCGTGATCCAGGGTCTCCAGCACCAGGGCGCCGCCGCCCTCACCCATGACAAAGCCGTCCCGATGCAGGTCAAAGGGCTTGCAGGCGTGCTCCGGGTCGTCGTTGTTGCGGCTCAGGGCCTGGGCGGAGGCCAGGGAGCTGATGGTGACGTCGCAGAGGGTGGACTCGCCTCCCACCGCCACCATGGCGTCGGCGGCGCCGGCCTTCAGCAGCATGCAGGCCACGGTGATGGCGTCGATGCCGGAGGAGCAGGCGGTGTTCACCGTCAGGCTGGGGCCCCGGAGGTTGTTGGCAATGGCGATCTGACAGGGGGCCATATTGCCCAGAATCCGGGGGACGAACCGGGGGGACACCTTCTTGCGGGCGGAGGCGTCATACTCCGCCTGGGTGTGGGCGATCTCGGAGACGCCGTCCATGGCGGTGCCCATGACCAGGCCGGTGCGGAAGGGGTCACCCTCCAGATGGCTCATATTCAGGGCCTCCTGGGCGGCGGCAAAGGCGTACTGGCCGAAGAGGGCCAGGTTTTTGATGTAGGCCTTGGGGACCAGGGCCTCGGCATCAAAGTCCTTGACCTCGCCGGCAAAGCGCACCGGCAGCCCGGAGGCGTCAAAGCTGGCGATGGGGGCGATGCCGCTGACGCCGGAGATCAGGTTGTTCCAATAGGTATCCACACCGGTGCCGATGGGGGTGACGGCCCCCATGCCGGTGACCACAATTCGAGTGTTGTTCATATTCAATGATAGATCCTCACAGTCTATTCCGATAGGTATTCATACATCGTCAATTATAGGTGGTCGGGGTTGCCCTGTCAAGAATTGTATGGGGGATGATTTTCAAAGGCGAAGGATTTGGCAAAAGAAACCCGGGGGAAATGGCGGGAAATGCTGGACGGGCCCCGGGAACGGTGGTATGATAGCACACGGTAAAAATGTATGTTGAGAGAGAGAAAGGAGCACGAAATCATGCAAAAAGAGCGTAGACCGATCTCTACCGAGGGGGTGCGCAACTCCATTCAGGAGCTGGGCGTCGCCAAGACCCTGGTGCTGGGCCTGCAGCACATGTTCGCCATGTTCGGGGCCACCATCCTGGTGCCCATTCTGGTCATGGGCTACTTTCAGGCCGCCTGCGGGGAGACCCTGACCCGGGGTGTCACCGTCTCCACCACCCTGTTCTGTGCCGGTGTGGGCACCTTGCTGTTCCACGTCTGCACCAAACTCCAGGTGCCCGCCTTCCTGGGCTCCTCCTTCGCCTTCCTGGGGGGCTTCTCCACCGTGGCCAACCTGAACTCCGGCGCCTATGCCACCATGTCCGCCAACGATAAGGTGGCCTACGCCTGCGGCGGCGTGGTCATCGCCGGCCTGCTCTATCTGGTGCTGGCCTTTGTTATCAAAATGGTGGGGGTCAAGCGGGTGATGCGGTTTTTGCCCCCGGTGGTCACCGGACCCATCATCATCTGCATCGGCCTGACCCTGGCCTCCTCCGCCATCTCCAATGCCTCCACCAACTGGCTCATCGCCCTGGTGGCTCTGGCGGTGATTATCGTCTTCAATATCTGGGGCAAGGGTATGCTGAAAATCATCCCCATTCTGCTGGGTGTCATCGTGTCCTATCTCTTCGCGGTGGTGCTGCACAGCTTCGGGGTCACCAACCCCGACGGCTCCGCCATCCTCAACTTTGCTTCCGTGGCCCAGTCCAGCTGGGTGGGTCTGCCCAACTTCCAGCTGTGCAAGTTTGACGTGACCTCCATCCTGGTGATGGCCCCCATTGCCGTGGCCTCCATGATGGAGCACATCGGCGATATGTCCGCCATCTCCGCCACCACCAAGCGTAACTTTATCGAGGAGCCCGGCCTCCAGCGTACCCTGCTGGGCGACGGCCTGGCCACCGCCCTGGCGGGCCTCATCGGCGGCCCCGCCAACACCACCTACGGCGAAAACACCGGCGTGCTGGAGCTGTCCAAGGTCTATGACCCCCTGGTGATCCGGCTGGCGGCGGTGTACGCCATCATCCTGTCCTTCATCCCCAAGTTCTCCGCCATCATCTCCACCATGCCCGCCTCCATCATCGGCGGCGTGTCCTTCATGCTCTACGGCATGATCTCCGCCATCGGCGTGCGCAACGTGGTGGAGAACAAGGTGGATCTCACCAAGTCCCGGAACCTGATCATCGCTGGCGTCATCTTCGTCTGCGGCCTGGGCTTCTCCAGCGGCCTCACCTTTGAGTTCGGCGACGCCCACATCACCCTGACCGGCCTGGCCATCGCCGCCATCGCCGGCATCCTGCTCAATGCCATCCTGCCCGGTAAGGACTACGAGTTCACCGGCAAGCCCGCCCGGGCTGACTCCGGCAGCTTCGGCAACCTGGGCGAGGGTGAGGAGATCCGGGAGATCGAGTTCAAGCGCAAGTAAATCAGTCCAAGCCAATTAGGCTCAATCGATGAAAAAGCCAGGGCCGTCCCCATGGGGACGGCCCTGCCGTTCAAAGAACAGCGCCCCGCCGTTCAGGCGGGGCGCTGTTTGAGGTTTAATAGCGATTTACGTTGCCGGAGATCAGCAGAGTGGGGATGAGCCACAGAGCCAGAAACAGCAGCACGTTGGTGGGGGTAAGGGAGACGAAGGCCTGCACCGTGGTGAGGTAGTAGCTTAGGGCCAGCCCCACAAAGGAGGCGGCCAGGCACAGAATGGAGCTGGTGCGCACCGTGGAGCGCAGCCGGCGGCAGCCCACGATGGTGTCGGCGTAGGACTCCACATTTTCCCGGCTCAGCAGGGCACACAGGGTGATGTCGTGATCCTGCTCCGGCTCGGTGAGCTCCAGTCGCCGCTCCACCGGGGGATATTCCATCTTCTCCACCGGGATTTTCAGCTTCTGGCGCACCATGGCGGGGGTGACGTTGAAGTCCCGGGGCACCAGCACCGGAATCAGCTTGGAGCGCAGCAGAGAGACCATGGCGGGGCGAACGGTGTTGGTTTTGGCGTAGTTCAGAGCGAAGATGCCCCGGAGAGAGCCGTCGATGGCGCAGAAGACGGCGTTTTTTACCTTCAGATCCTGGGGCAGAGGCACGTCCATCACCGTCATAAAGGCGGCGGAGCCCACCATAATCTGTTCTCCCCGGATATTGCCGGAGAGGCCGCCGGCCTCATAGCACTGGAAGTCGTCCACCCGCCGGTAAAAACCCCCCTGGGTCCGGACCAGGCCGTCGAAGAGGTCGGAGAGGCCGCTGCCGGAGACCCGGATCAGGCTGGCGGCGCAGCCCACCAGCTTCTCCAGGGAGATGTCGCCGTAGACCTTGATGCCGTTGAACTGGACGGTGCCGGTGGGGAACAGGTCCAGATCGGTGATCAGCACCCCGGCGTTGCCGCCGCAGGCCCTGACTCCGGGCCAGCCCGCCACGGCGGCGCCGCACTTCTCCAGCCGCCGGGTGAGCCGCAGCCAGGGTTGGCCGTAGCACAGCAGGGCGGACAGGGGGCTGGAGGAGATCAGGATGGCCGACAGACACCAGAGGAACTGGCCGGGACGGCCATGGCCCACCGAGGCCAGAAAGGCCAGCAGCACCGAGGCCAGCAAAATGATGGGGGCCAGCCGGGCCTGCATCAGCTCGGCACCGTTGGGGGCCTGGATCTGGGAGCCGAAATCCCGGGCGTCGCCCCGCTCTTTGGTGAAGGTGTCCCGGGCGTTCCAGAGTTTTTCGTCCTTGGTGAGCCGCTGGGGCTCCTGGGAGAAGGCGGCCTGCCGGCTGCAGCGGTAGTTGGCCAGCTTTTTGTCATAACCGCCCCAGGTGAGGCAGAAGAGAATCAGTGTGGCCGGGGCGCAGTAGGGGGCGGGGCCCGCCCGGTCCGCCAGGCAGTAGACCAGGGCGTCGATTACCGTAAAGAATACCGCTATATCTGCAACCGTGTGCAGGGTGAGCATCCAATCTTTCAGGGAGTGCAGCCCCATCCAGATCACATCCAGGCTGAACACAATGGCCCAGCCCAGCAGCAGCAGCTCCACCGCCGCCAGCATTCTGGGGTCGGTGGCCAGAGGGCCGGGCAGGGGCAGCCGAGTGTCCCCGGCGATGGCCAGATAGCCGCACACAAAGCTCAGCAAAAAGAGCAGCACCACCCGGTGATTCATAAAGTTCAGGCCGGTATAGTAGATCCGGGAGAGCAGCTGGGGGGCTAAATCCTCTGCCGGAGGCACCACCCGCTTGGGCCGTTTGACTTTTTTGGGCGGCTGCGTCTGGGCCTCCTCGTCGGTGCCGGGAATATAGCGCTCGGCCATCTCCGTGTCCTCGTCGGTGGTGGCCGCCTGGGAGAACATGGAGTCCGAGAACCGGTCCAGCCGGGCCCGCAGCTTCGCCAGCCGTCCCGGCAGTTTTCCAGAGCCGTCCTCCGAAGGTTCCGGCTCCTCCTCGGGTTCCAGCTTGGCCCGGTAATCCTCCCGGCGATCTATGGCGGCCTGCTTCAGCTCCTTGATCTTGGGCCGCTTGCCGGGGGTAAAGCCGTCGGGCCGGTGCTCCTCTTCCTCGTCCTCCAGGGCCGCGTCAATGAGCACCGGGGGCAGGTCCCCGGGTTTGGGCTCCACCCAGGCCGAGGGACTGTCGGGCTCGTCCTCTTTTGGGGTGTCGGCCTCCGCTTCCTCCGGCTGCTGGGGTACCTGGGTGCCGGGAAAGGCCAGCAGCTTGCCCCGGCCCCGCTTGGGGGGCTCCGGGTCGGAGAGCACGTCGGGCTGCTCCTCATCGTCGTCCCGGACCACCGGGGGAATGGGCACCTCCTCCGGTTCCGACACCCGCCAGGGGGTGGAGGAGACCAGAATGGGGCCTTCTGGAGCCGCTTCCTCCTGGGGGGCTGGCTCTGGGGGCTCCTCCGGAGGGGGGGCGTCGGCGTCCGGCTTTTTGCCGTAGACCTCCGCCATGATGTCCTCCAGGGACTCCTCCGAGGGCTCCACTCCGGCCAGCAGGTCGTTGAGCTCAAACAGCTCGTTATTCGGTTTTCCGCCGTTTTCAGCCATGAAAACAAGACTCCTCAACTATTAAAAGACAAAAACAAAATCATAGAGAGAGAGGCCAGCCCAAGTCAGGCCTCTCTCGGGGCTGTTCAGCCCATGCGCTGCCGCACCGCCTCATAGAGCAGAATGGCGGCGGCGGCGGAGGCGTTCAGGGAGTCCAGATCCCCCTTCATGGGGATGGACACGGTGAAGTCGCACTCCTGGGCCACCAGGCGGCTCATGCCGCTGCCCTCGCTGCCGATGACGATGGCGGCGGGGCCCTTCAGGTCCGCCTCATAAAGAGAGGTAGACCCGCCCATGGCGGTGCCAAAGATCCAGACCCCCTCCTGCTTGAGCTCCTTCAGCAGGGCGGTGATGTTGGGGACCCGGGCCACGGGAATGTGGCTGACGGCGCCGGCGCTGGTCTTGGCCACCACGGCGGTGAGACCGGCGGAGCGGCGCTTGGGGATGATGACCCCGTGGGCCCCGGCGCAGCAGGCGGTGCGGATCACGGCCCCCAGGTTGTGGGGGTCGGAGAGCTCGTCACAGACCACAATCAGCGGGTTCTCCCCCTTGTCCCGGGCGGCGGAG
>CABRZO010000112.1 GCA_902475455.1 uncultured Eubacteriales bacterium | reverse complement strand
TCATCACCATGTCAAAGCCGCAGGCCTTGGCCACCCCGGCGGCCTCGCCGAATTTCTCGGCGATGGCGTAAATCTGCTCCTCGGTCATCTCCAGCACCTCGTCCCCCCAGGGGTCCACATAGCCGGAGGGGCCGATGGCGTTGTCCCCGTCGATAAAGGCCGGGTCGCAGAGGGCGCCGCCGTGGTCAATCTCAATTTCCGCCGCTGCCCCGCCGGAGTGGATGGCGTCGGCCATTTTCACCAGATAGGGGATGGCGGTGGGGTCGTCCAGGCCCACCTGCATGGGGTGGCTGCGGCCGGTGGACAGATCCACGATCACGTCTCCCACGCTGACCAGGGCCACGCCGCCGGCAGCCTTGAGCTTATAGTAGTTGATGTTGTCGTCGCTGTAATGTTCGCCGGGGCCCAGCTCCGCCAGGGAGGTGGGGGCGGAGAGCATCCGGTTTTTGAGCCGCAGACCGGCCACCTGCAGGGGCTGGAGCAGCTTTTCGTAGGAAGACATAGAGCAAATCCCCTTTCGTGATAAATTGTTTTTTCTATTAGAAAGTATAGCAAAAACTTGGATCAATGGGTAACAACCAAACAGAAGAAAGAAAACAACCCGGCGTAGTGCCGGGGACAAAAGCCCCCGAGACCCGCAAAGACAGGGCTTTTCAGGAGAAACACACAACGGACGGCTGTGTGGTCACAACAAAAAGAAGTGGCTGCACCCCGGGGCGGGGGTACAGCCACGAAACGGTTGCGGTTGTAAACAGGACAATGCCTTTTGCCGGGGCCCTCCTTAGTAGGAAAAGGTCTCGCTGAAGGTGCGGTAGGGCACCGGAGGCTGGGGCTGCTGGGGGGCGATGGAGTCGCTGGCGTAGGTGTAATGGAAGGTGGTGGGACCGTCGGGGATGATGGGCATACCGTGGGGGCACACCTGCTCCCCGGCGGCGGAGCGGGCGTTCCAGTCATCGATCATCTCCTGGGTGGTGCCAGGGTCCATGGGGGCGGCGGTGGCCACCGGGTCCCGGTCAAAGTCGGTGCGCCACAGGTCGCAGACATGCAGGTGCCACACCCGCCAGCCCTGTTCGGTGCGGATAAAGTCCACGGCGTACTTGCCGGAATCCCAGGTGAAGGAGCGGCCGGTCTCGGAGCCCTCATCCTGGAGCATCAGGATGGCACCGGTGGACATCCACATGCCCTTGGCGGTCTGGTTGTCCTCCGCTACCTCCAGCACCGGGGTGGTGATCTGGTGAATCTCCAGCAGCCCCGGGTGGCAGGCCCCGGTGCCGCCGGTGAACAGCTCTGTCATGGCGTCAAAAAACTGGAGGGATTTTTGAGGGCCAAACACGCCCAGGGGGCCATACTCACAGCGGGCGTCCGGAAGCCACCAGGCAAACAGCTCCCGGCCTATCTTGTCCATCTGGCCGCCGGTGTGGTAGTACTGATACCGGCCCATCAGATTCATAATGTCAATGCGGGACTGCTGCCGTTCCAAAAGCCGCTGCATTTGCTCCATGTCCATAAAGAATACCTCCTTGGCAATCTCTTTTAGGCCAGTTTAGCATAGATATTGGAAAAAAACAATCGTGGAACCGCCTGAAAGGACGGTCCCACGAACTTGTTTGAGAGGTTTATTCCACCGGATAATCCAGCACAATCACCTGCTCCATGTAGTCATGGGAGGCGGCCAGGAAATCATTGTGGGCCTGGGTGGTGGGATAGGCCATGCAATCTTCCTCGGTGGCAAAGGTGATGATCTGGATCAGATCATAGAACTGAACGGCGCCGTTGGGGCTCTCGGAGGGGCCGGGGAAGGGCTTGACGCCGATTTCGCAGTCGGTGATGGTGCTCAGAGCCTGGGGCAGCGCCCGGAGCTGGGCCGCCACGGATTGGATGATCTCCGGGGTGCGGCACTCGGGTTTGAGTCGGAATACAGAAATATGACGCATCATGGCCGGTTCCTCACATCACATCTGCATGCCGCCGCAGACGGGCAGCGCCATGCCGGTGACGTGGCCGGACATGTTGGAGCAGAGGTAGACCACACTGTCCGCCACATCGTCGGTGGTGCCTAGCTTGCCCATGGGGATTACATGGGACAGCAGGAACTCGGTGTCCTGGTTGCCAGTGGCCACGCTGTCGGCCATCAGGTTGGTGCCCTCGGTGGGGCCGGGGCAGATGACGTTGACCCGGATGCCGGCCTTGGCGTTTTCTACGGCGGCAGTCTGGGTGATAGCGATGACGCCGGCCTTGGAGGGACCGTAGGCGCCGAACATGGGGGCCATGCGCAGACCGCCGATGGAGGCAGTGTTGACGATGGCGCCGCCGCCTTGCTTCTGCATCTGCTGGAGCTCATACTTCAGGCAGTGGAACACGCCCTTCAGGTTGGTGTCGATGACCTTGTTCCAGTCCCCCTCAGTGACCTCGGTCAGGGGGACAAAGGGGATGTGGGCGCCGTCGGCACCGCAGCCGGCGTTATTGAAGGCGAAGTCCAGGCTGCCGAAGGTGGCCACGGTGGTGTCGATGGCGGCCTTGACGCTCTCGTCGCTGGAGACGTCGCAAGACACGAAAATAGCGTCGCCGCCGGCCTCCTTGACCAGGCGGACGGTCTCCTCGCCGGCATCGGGACGGCGGGCGGCCACAGCCACCTTGCAGCCCAGGCTGCCGAAGCGGACGGCTACCGCCCGGCCCATGCCGGAGGCGGCGCCGGTGACGAACAGGACTTTTCCTTTGAACTCTTCAAACATGGTGATGACGCTCCTTTACATTCACAATAATGGGAATAAATTTACAGTGTTTTTATCTGAAGTATAGCAAGGGATGGAGAAAATGTAAAATAAATGTTGGTTCAAACAGTATAACTCTGTGGACATATCTTGTTTCACAGCAGACTGCCGTAACCCAGGTTCCGGACCATCTCTTCCTCCTGGAGCAGGGTGTCCCGCAGGAACTGGAGAAACAGATCGGTGGCCTGGGTGGGAGCCTGATTTTTCAGGGTGCCCACCCCGATAATCACCGGTGGCAGTGCGTCCTCAATGGCCCGGATACAGATATGGGAGTTGGGGCGGGTGGCGATCATATGGCAGCCCATCACCACCGGTACAATGGCCACGCCCCGATTGGCGGCCAGCAGACCGTAGACCAGATCGGTGCTCTGGATTTCGTAGCCTACCTGGGGGTGGAAGCCGTGTGCCTGGCAGGCTTTGCGCAGACTGTCCAGATGAAAACGGGAGGTGTCGCAGATAAAGGTGGCGTCCCGCAGATCTCCGAAGGAGATGGAAGCCTGCCGGGCCAGAGGGTGTTCGTCGTGGAGGGCGATGACGTAGCGCTTGCTGCCCATGAGCCGGAAATCGATTCTGTCGTCGGATAAAGGCTCATTGGACAGGGCCAAATTGATGGTTCGGTCCAGCAGATGCTCGGTGAGCTGCTGGGCGGAGCAGTCCAGTTGCCGGATGCCGATCTCCGGGTGGGCGGTGGAGAAGGCGGGCAGCTGATCCGCCAGATATCCCCGGATGTTGCAGCCCAGAGAGAGCATATATTGGGAGGCAGCGTACATGCGCTGGATGTTCTGCACTCCGGCGTTGAGCTCGGCGAAGGCAATGTCCACACTGGAGAGGAACATACGGCCATAGTCATTGAGTTCAATTTTGCCCTTTCGGTGATCGAACAGGGAGACCCCCAGCTCTTCCTCCAGCTTGGAAATGCTCTTGCTCAGGTTGGGTTGGGTGACGTACAGCTCCGCTGCCGCCCGGGTAATATTGCCGGTGCGGGCCACGGCCTGGAAGTACTTCAGCTGTGTCAAATCCATTTGGAATACCTCCTCAAGGTGAGATTGGTAAAAAATTGACAGTATAACTTGGGGGACATATCGGTATTTTTCAAAATGAATTTTGCGATATAAGCCAGTTATGGTATGGTTCTAGTTGAGAAAACGCCGTGGGAAGCGGCAGGAAAAGAAAGGGAGGAAAATTCATGGAAACAAAAACCGCTAACAGCACCAAGAGTAATTTTGGTGCCAAGGGCTGGCTGATGATCCTGGTGGCCGGCCTCATGTTCTACTTCTATGCGGGCATGTGCACCGACGGCCTGAACACCATCGTCAGCAGCTTTGCCAATGCCCATCAGGTGGATGAGGCGGCTCTGCTGAGCATGACCACCCCGGCCAGCTGGGTGGGTCTGCTGGGCTCTGTGGCCTGCTCCTGGGCCATTGCCAAGTTCAAAAGCAATCGGGTGGCCATGCTGATCACCGCTGTTCTGGGCGGTATCACCTATATGTGCTACGGTGTGGTCACCACTCTGGCGGGCTTCACCGTGGTCACCGCCATGGCCAACTTCTTCGGTATGGGTTACTGCTGGACCTGCGCCAACGCCCTGATGGCCAGCTGGTTCCCCACCAAAAAGGGCCTGGCCCTGGGCTGGGCCACCATGGGCCAGAACCTGTGTTCCGCCACCTTCGTGCTGCTGCTCACTGCCTTTATGGGCTGGGCCGGACTGAACGGCTCATTCTACATCATGGGCGGCCTGCTCATCGTGGCCGGTATCTTCTCCTTCATCGTCATGCGGGACACCCCCGAGGAGATGGGCTGCGCCCCGGACAACGGCACTGTGACCCGGGAAGAGCTGGAGGCCAACCGGCGTGAGATGGAGGCCTACAAGTCCCCCTGGAACGCCAAGACCCTGCTGCTGAACAAGCAGGTTTGGCTCATCGGCCTGGGCTTCGGTATCTTCATCATCTGCAACGTGGCCTGCATCAGTCAGCTGATTCCCCGTCTGGTCATGGCCGGCTGGGCGCCCCCCAAGGCCATCGCCTCCATGACTGTGGCCGCTGTGCTGGGTCTGCTGGGCAGCTATCTGACCGGCTGGCTGGATCAGAAGATCGGCACCAAGAAGGCTTCCATCGCCTACGGCTGCTGGTATGTGGTCACCCTGATCACCTGCGCCATCCCCAGCAACAATGTGTATCTGCAGTACCTGTCCGTGTTTATGATCGGCATCGCCATCGGCGGCATCGGCAACCTGTTCCCCTCCATGACCGCCACCCTGTTCGGCCGTTATGACTTCGTCCGGGCCATGGGCGTGCTGAACCCCATCACCAACATTGTCCGGTCCTTCGCCTTCATTATCATGGGCGCCGGCCTGAGCATGACCGGTACCTATCACCTGGCCTATGGCATGGTGGCGGTGCTCAGCGTCATCGGCATCATCCTGGTGGCCTGCATCGACGAGAAGCAGATCGGCAAGTAATGATTGGTACGCCTTTGGCGTGACATACCATCCCCCTAAAAAAATCCGTCTTCGGCTCCGGCCGGGGACGGATTTTTTTGCCGGGAAAATTGCGTCCAAAATACGCCGGTCCTTGGACCGGCGTATTTTGGATGAACGGTGAGAAAAGTCAGCCCCCGGTGGTGGCGCCGCCGTCGGCAATCAGGGTGGTGCCGGTGACAAAGGCGGCGGAATCGGTGGCCAGATAGAGCATCATAGAGGCAATCTCTTCGGGCTTGGCCATCCGGTGGAGGGGGATCTTGTCCAGCAGGGACTCCAGTACCTCCGGCTGCTGGGCCAGGGACTGGTTGATGCCGGTGGCGGTGAGGCCGGGGCTCACGGCGTTGACGGTGATGCCGTAGGGAGCCCACTCCCGGCCCATGGTGCGCACCAGGGTGACGATGCCCCCCTTGGAGGCCCCGTAGGGGCCGTGGAAACCGCCGCCCTCAATGGCGGCAATGGAGGCGGTGAAAATGATCCGGCCTCCCTTGCCCTGGGCAATCATCTGTTTGGCGGCGGCCTTGCCGCAGAGGAAGGCCCCCTTCAGGTTGACGGAGAGGACGTGTTCAAACTCCTCCTCGGACTGCTCCAGCAGGGGGAGCACTTCGCCGCCCACCCCGGCGTTGGAGATGAAAATATCCAGGCTGCCAAATCGCTCCACGGTGGCGGCCACCAGAGCGTCCACCTGCTGGCTCTGGGAGACGTCGGTGACCCAGGCCAGGGCGGAGCCGCCGTTCTCGGTGATCTCCGCCACGGTGGCCTCCGCGGCGGGGGCGGAGATATCCGCTACCACCACGTTGGCGCCGTAATAGGCCAGCTCCAGGGCGGCGGCCCGGCCGATGCCGCTGCCTGCCCCGGTGACCACGGCGGTCTTGCCGGTGAACTCAAATTTGGGCATTTGGATGGAATACATTGTGGTCAACCTCCTAGATCAGATACGCATGGCGGCGTTGTAGGCCTCATGGTTGGCCCGGTAGTAATTGCCGCCCCGGGCGGTGCAGTCGCCCACCAGGATGACCTGATCGCTGCCATACTCCTTCAGCAGCTCCAGGCCCAGAGCGTTATCGGGCTTGACGCCCAGGGCGTTGACCACGCTTTCGCCGGCAAACAGCCGCTCCTCTCCGGTGACGGCGTCCACGCAGGTAACACCCTGGGCGGAGATGGAGGAGATCTTCTGGCTGCCGTAGAGCTCCACGCCCTTCTCCTCCAGCTGGGCCATCAGGTCGGCCTTGTTGAAGATGGGCATCTCGGAGACGAACTGCTCCCGGGGCAGCATATCCACCACGGTGACCTTGCGGCCCTCCATGGCCAGAGCCAGAGCGCACTCCAGGCCGGTAATGCCGCCGCCGCAGACCACAACAGTCTGGGCGGTCTCCACGGTGTGGTTGTCCACGTCCCGGACCGCCAGAGCGTGCTCCATGCCGGGGATGGGGGGCGTCATGTACACAGAGCCGGTGGCCACGATGACCGCGTCGGGGTTCTCCTGGGCCACGGCCTCGGCGGTGGCCTCGGTGTTCAGACAGATCTTGGCGCCGCAGGACATGGTCTCCCGGATGTCCCACTCCAGATACTCCCGCATCAGCTGCTTGAAGGGGACGGCGCTGGCGTCGATGAGCAGGCCGCCCAGCCGGTCGGATTTCTCCCACAGGGTGGCGGTGTGGCCCCGCTTCACCAGGGTCTGAGCCGCCATCATGCCGGCGGGGCCGCCGCCGATGACCAGCACATGCTTGCGGTCCTTGTCCTCCACGGGCTGGATCTCGCCGGAGATGCCGCAGCGGGGGTTAATGGCACAGCTCATGGCGGTGCCCCAGGTGTTGGCGTTGCCGCACAGGTCACAGCGGGTGCAGGGCCGCACCAGGTCGGAGTGGCCCGCCAGGGACTTGTGGACGATGTCGCCGTCGGCCATGAAACTCTTGGCCATGGCCACGATGTCCGCCTTGCCGGAGGCAATGATCTCCTCGGCCTGCTCCAGGGAGGTGATCATGCCCACCACCGCCACGGGGATGTGCAGATGCTTCTTCACCTCGGCGGCGTAGTCCACGTTCAGGGGCTTGTGGGGCTCCCGGAAGTAGGTGGGGATGGTGTAGCGGGCGGAGAGGTGGAAGATGGAGCCCTGGGAGACGTGCATGATGTCCACATACTCCTGAGCCAGCTCCATGAAGGCCAGGGACTCGTCAAATTCCAGGCCGCCGGGGATGCCCTCGGTGGCGGACACCCGCAGCTCGATGACCATGTCGTTGCCCACGGCCTCCCGGATGGCCTTCAGCACCTCCAGGGGGTACTTGCGGCGGTTTTCGGGGCTGCCGCCGTACTCGTCGGTGCGGACGTTGGAGTCCGGAGACAGCCACTGAGCCAGGAAGTTATTGTGGGCGCAGTGGATCAGAATCATCCGGAAGCCGGCGTGCTTGCAGCGCAGGGCGCAATCCACGAAGCGCTCCTTCAGATAGTCCATGTCGGAGCGGTCCATGGTGCGCACGTTGTCCCCGGGGACCAGGGGCCGCTCGGCAGAGACAATGGCGGTGGGGGCGCCGTCGGGGTTGGCCCGGTTGCCCCGGCCGGCATAGGCCAGCTCTGCGGACAGCTCGGCGCCGTTCTTGCGGCACTGCTCCACCAGAGCGTTCATGCCGTGGATGCAGTCGTCGTCGCAGACGTTCATCTCACACAGCCAGTGGGAGGTGTTGTCATGGGTGACGGGGGTGTCGCCCACGGTGACCCAGCCCACGCCGGTCTTGGCCTGCCACTCCATGAAGTCCAGCATGTCCTGGCTCATGGTGCCGTCGGCGTTGCACTTCAGTACCACCGTAGGGGCATACTCCAGCCGATTTTTCAGGGTCAGGCCCCGAATGGTAATGGGTTGGAATACATGAGGATAGGGATTCTTTTTCATCAGTTTTACCTCCAAACCGTTCAATTTTATTCGCTGTCAAATCTATCATACTACGTTTCAGAGGGTAGTTGAAATGCATTTTCCCTATTTCAGTATAACTCTGACAATATAATGTGGCAAGATATGAAAAACCGCGCTTTGCCGTCGGCGGCAAAAAGCGCGGTCAGTCTGTCGAAAAACCTTAGGTTTCGGCGGTTTCACAGAATTCCGTCCTCCGC
>CABRZO010000111.1 GCA_902475455.1 uncultured Eubacteriales bacterium | reverse complement strand
GGTGACGATACCCTTGCCGGGCTTGCCCTCGAACACCAGCCGGGCGGGATCCTCCCGGTCGCCGATGCCCAGGGGATGTACCTCGATGCGGGGCTTCTGGGCCGCCACGGTGGGGCAGACCTCCAGCATGTGGGCACCCAGGGAAACCTCTTTGCCGGGCTCCAGATCATAGGTGTAGTCCTCCATGAAGGCCACGCCCTGATCCTCCATGCCCTCGGCCATGGCCTTCATGATGGCGGTCATGGCGGCCACCTTCCAGTCGCCCTCGCCGCCGTAGCCGTAGCCGTCGGCCATCATGTTCTGGGAGGCCAGACCGGGCAGCTGCCGCATGCCGTAGAGGTCCTGGAAGTTGTTGATGAAGGCCTTGGCCCCCTCCCGGTCCAGGATCTTCCGCATGGCCACTTCCTCCAGGGCCTGATAGCGGATGGCCTCCAGGTTGTCGGTGGCCACCTCGTAGCGCTGCAGGTACTCGTCGTACTTGGCCTGGACCTCTTCCTCGGTGCAGCTGTCCATAACCTCCACCAGATGGCCCACGGGCCAGTAGTCCACCTGCCAGCCCAACTTGATCTCGGCCTCCACCTTGTCGCCCTCGGTGACGGCCACGTCCCGCATGTTGTCGCCGAACCGGACCACCACCAGCTTCTGGGAGAAAGCGTAGCCCACAGCAGCCCGCATCCAGTCGCCCAGCTCCCGCTGGACGGGCTCGTCCTGCCAGTAGCCGGCCACGATCTTCCTAGGCAGCCGCATCCGGGCCCCGATAAAGCCGTGCTCCCGGTCGCCATGGGCGGCCTGGTTCAGGTTCATGAAGTCCATGTCAATCTCTTCGTTGGGAATGTTCCGGTTGTACTGAGTGGCAAAGTGGCAGAAGGGCTTCTGCAGCAGGTTGAAGCCGTGAATCCACATCTTGGAGGGGGAGAAGGTGTGGCACCAGGTCACCACGCCGGCGCAGCGGTCATCGTTGTTGGCCTGCTTCATCACCTGGGTGATGCCGGCGCTGGTGACGCCGATGGTCTTGAACACCAGCTTGCAGGGCAGCACCCCGCCGGCATTCATCTTCTCGCACATCTCCTTGGCCCGGGCCTCCACCGTCTCCAGCACTTCGTCGCCGTACAGGAACTGGGAACCCACAACGAACCAAAATTCATAATCACACATGGACATGATCGTATTTCCTCCTTTATCTCGTTCAATGCAATCTACGATCTTGTTCAGCAGAGATCCACGCTCTCCACTGCGGCCTGCTCCATCTTCAGGCCCTTGCAATAGTCCGCCAGGAAGGCGTCAAAGCCCGCGGCATCCCCTGCATCCGGATCCAGCCGGGTGCCCTGGGTATCGGCAAACACTTCGGTAGCCAGCCAGTCCTCCAGGGACTGACCCGCCCGGTGTTCCACCAGGTAGGCCGCCAGCAGCGCCATACCCCAGGGTCCCCCCTCGCCAGCGGTGGACATCACATAGACCGGGGCGTGGATGGCGGCAGCCAGCAGGGCCTGACCCACGCCGGGGGTCTTGAAGTAGCCGCCATGGCCATACATGGCGTCGATGCGCACTTGTTCCTTGGCCAGGATGTCCAGGCCCACCTTCAGGGTGGCCAAGGCCGACTGGAGATGGGTGCGCATGAAGTTGGCCAGGGTGAAGTGAGCGTCGGGCTTGCGGACAAACAGGGGTCTGCCCTCCTCCAGGCCCACCACCGGCTCGCCGGAGTAGAAGTTATAGGACAGCAGCCCGCCGCAGTCCGGCTCCCCCTCCATGGCCTTCTGGAACAGTTTGGTATAGAGGTCGTTGGTGGACACTTGAAGCCCAAAGAGTTCTCCGAACTCCCGCAGCAGCCCCACCCAGGCGTTGATGTCCGAGGTGCAGTTGTTGCAGTGGACCATGGCCACCGCCCGGCCGCTGGGGGTAGTCACCAGATCGATCTCAGGATAAACCTGGCTCAAGGGTTTCTCCAGCACCACCATGGCAAACACCGAGGTGCCGGCGGAGGTGTTGCCGGTCCGGGCCGCCACGGAATTGGTGGCGCACATGCCGGTGCCCGCGTCCCCCTCCGGGGGCGCCACGGGAATGCCAGGCTCCAGAGTGCCGGTGGGATCCAGCAGCAGAGCGCCCTCGGCGGTGAGAGTGCCGGCGTCCTGGCCCGCGGTGAGCACCTGGGGCAGAATATCCTCCAGCTTCCATGGGAAACCCTTGGGGGCAATCCGTTCATTGTACTTGGCCACCATGCCGGCGTCATAATTGCAGGTATCGCTGTCGATGGGGAACATGCCCGAGGCCTCCCCCACTCCCAGCACCTTCCGGCCGGTGAGCTTCCAGTGGACATAGCCCGCCAGGGTGGTCAGGTAGGCGATGTCCTTCACATGCGCTTCCCCATTTAAAATGGCCTGATCCAGGTGGGCAATGGACCAGCGCTGCGGGATGTTAAAGCCGAACAGCTCCGTCAGCTCCTCCGCCGCCCGGGCGGTCATGGTGTTGCGCCAAGTGCGGAAGGGCACCAGCAACGCCCCGTTTCCGTCAAAGGCCAGGTAGCCGTGCATCATGGCGGAAAACCCCAGGGCTCCCACTTTTGTCAGCTTCTCGCCGGAGCGCTCCAGCACCTCTGCCGCCAATTTGGCGTAGGCGTCCTGGACGCCGCGCCAGACATTCTCCAGGCTGTAAGTCCAAATCCCGTTCTCCAGCCGGTTCTCCCAGCCGTGGCTGCCGGAGGCAATGGGGCTGTGGTCCGGCCCGATCAGCACCGCCTTGATATTGGTGGAGCCGAACTCAATGCCCAGGGCGGTTTTGCCGGACTGGATGACCGACTGATCAATTCTCTCGCTCACAGTATTCCTTCCTTTCCCATTGGGGCGCTGTCCCCGGGCCCTTCAGCCTCCGGAGGACAGCGCCACCGCACAGCGGCAGATTACTTCTTTCTGGACTTGATCAGGGCGAACACCGACTGCAGCACAATGAAGAAGCACAACAGGGCCGCGGTGAGGATGTTGGGCCAGGAGCTGGCCAGCTTGCCGTTGGTCTTGACGATGGTGGAGATGGTACCGTTGATCAGCACGCCGAAGAAGGAGCCGATCACGTTGCCCACACCGCCGGTCAGCAGCGTACCGCCAATGACGGAGGAGGCAATGGCATCCATCTCCAGGCCCGTGGCCTGCTGCACGCTGCCGGACATGGTGTTCAGGCAGTAGCAGATGCCGCCGATGGAGCACAGGAAAGAGGAGAGCACATAGGCCTTCATCTTGGTCTTTTTCACATTCAGGCCCATCATGGCGGCGGACTGCTCGCTGCCGCCCACGGCGTACAGGCTGCGTCCGAACTTGGTATAGCGGAGCATCAGGAAGATGGCGATCAGGACGACCAGGGCAACCACAACGCCGATGCGGATATAGGGCACCTGCACTACACCCTTGCTGTTGGTGTAGCCCAGGAAGGCGGGCAACTTGATTTTGGCATTGGCCCAGCCATAAAACATGGCGCTGTCAGCCTCGGTGATGGAGACCTGATCGGTGCAGATCACCGCCGTCATACCCCGGGCAAAGAACATGCCCGCCATGCTGATGATAAAGGGTTGGATCTCCAGATAGCCCACCAGGAACCCCTGGACCAGGCCGAACACCAGGCCGATGACCAGCACGAGAACACACATGACGATGGCGTTCACGCCCCACTTGCTCATACCCACGGAGAGCAGCATACAGTCCATGGCGATCAGAGAGCCCACAGAGATATCAATGCCGCCGGTCAGCATAACACAGGTCATGCCGCAGGCCACACAGATCAGGCCCGCGTTGTTGATCAGAACATTCAGGAACGTCTGCACATGGGTGAAGCCTTTCTCCGCATAGGCCACACAGCCGGCGGCGTACAGCACCACGAACAGAACAATGGTGATGATCAGCAGCAAAGTATTGCTGTTCATCTGTTTGCGTTGCAAGGTTTTCATACCCCGACAGCCTCCTTTCCGGCGCGCTCCGCCCGCTTGATGCGGCGCTTCTGGAACCAGGCCCGGACAGGGGGCGCCTGGATGGCCACAATGATGATAATGACGATGGCCTTGAACACCGGGGCCTGAGAGGTGGACACGCCCATGGCGTACATGGTGGTGGTGATCGCCTGGATGGTGTAGGCGCCGATGATGGAGCCGCCCAGGTTGAACTTGCCGCCGCCCAGGCTGTTGCCGCCCAGGGCCACCGCCAGGATGGCGTCCATCTCGAAGTTCAGGCCGATGTTGTTGGAGTCGGCGCTGGTGATTCGGGAGGAGGCGATGATGCCGGCGATACCGGCGCAGAGGCCGCAGATCACATAGCACAGGAAGATAATCCGCTGGCTGTTCAGGCCGGCGATGCGGCTGGCCTTTTTGTTGATGCCCACAGACTGGATGTACATGCCCAGGGCGGTCTTCTTCAGAATCAGATAGGTGACAACCACACAGAAAGCGGCCAGCACGATGGGAGTGGGCACCGGGCCGATGCTGCCGGAGCCCAGCAGCCCGAAGGAGTCGGTGCGGATATAGACGATCATGTTATTGCACAGCAGCAGACCGATGGCCCGGGCCGCCGAGTACAGGATCAGGGTCGCCACCATGGGCTGAATGTTCAGATAGGCCACCAGAGTGCCGTTGAAGGCGCCGCAGAGGCAGCCCATCAGCAGGCCAGCCACAATGCCCAGCGCCAGAGGGCAGGCAAAGTCGGCGGCGGAGGCCACGCTGGTGACACCGAAGCCCGCCACCAGCATGCAGCACAGAGAGGCGCAGAGGCTCATGACGGAACCCACAGAAATATCGGTACCGGCGGAGGAGGAGACCACCAGCGTCATGCCGATGGCCAGGATGGCCACCTCGCTGCCCCGGTTCAGCACGGTAATCAGACGGCCGTACAGCACGCCGTTCTGAATGGAAATGGTAAAGAAGTCATAGAATGCATTCCCCTGGATGATGTCATAGACCACGTTGATGGCCAGCACCAGGATCATGCAGAACACGGGCAAAAACAGCCGCATTCCCGTAATCTTTTTCAGTTTACTCATGATCTGTACCTCCAGCGATGGCGGCCATGACCCGCTCCTGGGTCAACTCGCCGTCCAGCTCGCCCACCTTTTCACCGTCACGCAGCACCGCCATGCGGTTGCAGGTGCGCAGCATTTCCTCAATCTCAGAGGAGATGAATATGATGCTCTTCCCTTCCTGGGACAGCTGGATCACCAGCTTCTGGATCTCGGTTTTGGTACCGATGTCGATGCCTCGGGTGGGCTCGTCCAGAATCAGGAAGTCCGGGTCCGTGGCCAGCCAGCGGGCCAGAATGACCTTCTGCTGATTGCCGCCGGAGAGCTGCTTGATGGGGGTCTCCCGGCTGGCGGTCTTGATCTGTAGCAGCTCAATGTAACGGTCTGCGATCTCCTCCTGCTTGGCCCGGGACAGGGGACGCAACATCCCCCGCTTGGCCTGCAGGGCCAGAATGATATTCTCCCGCACCGACAGGTCACCGATGATGCCCTCGGCCTTCCGGTCGTCGGGCAGAAGTCCCATGCCCAGATTCATGGAGTCAATGGGGGCCTTGATCTTGACCTCCTTGCCGTCCACCTTCAGGGTGCCGGTCTGGGCCCGGTCGGCGCCATAGATGGCTCGGGCCAGCTCACTGCGGCCGGAGCCCAGCAGTCCGGTCAGGCCCACCACCTCGCCTTTGTGGATCTCCAGATCAAAGGGTTTGATGGTTCCCTTATGGCTCAGGCCCTTGGCGTCGATCTCCAGGGGCACATCACTGAAGTCCCGGGCTCCCTCGGGCTTGATGGCGCTCAGGTCGTCAAAGTCCTTGCCCATCATGGCCGCCACCAGCTTCACCCTGGGCAGCTCCGCGATGGGATACTCACCCACCAGGGTTCCGTTGCGCAGAACGGTAATCCGGTCGCACACGGCATACACCTGCTCCAGGAAGTGGGTGACAAAGATGATGCCGACCCCCTGGTCCCGGAGGCGACGCATCAGGACAAACAACTTCTCCACCTCGTTGTCGTCCAGGGACGAGGTGGGCTCGTCCAAAATCAACACCTTGCAATCCATATCAACCGCCCGGGCAATGGCGATCATCTGCTGGATGGCAATGGAGTAGTTCTCCAAATTTTGTGTGACATCCACCTGGATGTCCAGATCCGCCGCCAGCTTGGCAGCCTGACGCACCATAGCCTTGCGGTCAATGGTACCGATTTTTGTCTTAGGCTCCCGGCCGATAAAAAGGTTTTCCGCCACGCTCAGGTTGGGGCAAAGATTGACCTCCTGATACACGGTGGAAATTCCCACCCGCTGGGCGTCCATGGTGGAGTGGTTTTTCACCAGGCCCTCCACGCCGTCCACGCGGATCTCGCCGGCCTGGAAATCATTGATGCCGGTCAGGCATTTGATCAGCGTGGATTTGCCTGCGCCGTTCTCCCCCATCAAGGCATGGATCTCGCCCTTGCGCAGGGTGAAGTCCACATTGTCCAGTGCCTTGACGCCAGGGAATTCCATGCAGATACCCCGCATGGTCAATACGATATCATGTTCCATGCTATCCTTCCTTCCAAGCAAAAGGGCGGACCCAGGTCCAACCGGGTCCGCCCTGAGAAGCTACTGTGTTACATGGGATCCGTCACTTTTGTGCCGGTTCCCCACCGGTTGTCAGAGACAGATCAATACTGAGCGTCGATGACCTCCTGGGTAACCACGGTCATCTCCTGAGCCACACCGTCGACAGAGAACTCAGGCACCACGTCGCCGTTGGTGAACCAATGCTCTTCCATGTAGACTTCCTTCTCGGGAGTCTCACCAGCCTCCAGCTGCTGGATGACTTCCTCCACGAAGGGAGCGGCCAGGGGGTTGCACTCGAAGTCGGCGTTGATGTTGCCGGCCATCACGTGCTCCAGAGCGGCACTGCAGGCGTCGAAGGAGATCAGGATCACGTCGCCGTCCACACCATAGGTGATGCCGGCGGCGTCCATAGCGGTCATCGCGCCAAAGGCCTCGTTATCGTTCTGGCAAACCACCACGTTGAACTGGCCAGCATAGCTCTGGCAATAGGACTCCATGACTTCCTGGCCGCCGGCCTCGGTGAAGTCACCGTCCTGGGAGTCGAGGATGGTCCAGCCATAGTTGGCGGCCACTTCCTCAAAGCCCTCGGTACGGCCCAGCTGAGCGGAGGAACCGGTGGTGCCCTCGATGACCAGGATGCCAGAGATCTCAATGCCGCGCTCGGCAGCGTAGGCATTCAGCCACTCGCCGGCAGCCAAGCCCTCAGTCTTGAAGTTGGAGCCGACCCAAGCGGTGTAGTTGTCGGAGTCATCAATGGTGCGGTCGATGACAATGACAGGAATGCCAGCATCCTCGCACTCACCCAGGACGGTGTCCCAGCCGGTGGAGACGATGGGGTCAATGATGATGTAGTCCACGTCCTGCTCAATGAAGCCACGGACGGCCTCCAGCTGAGCAGCGGAGTCCTGGTCGCAGTCCACGAAGATCAGCTCATAGCCGTTCTCTTCGGTGAACACGTCCTGGCAGGACTGGGTGGAAGCGGTACGCCAGTCGGACTCATGGCCCACCTGGGCGAAACCAACGGTGATCAGATCGCCGTCGGAAGCGTCACCGGAGTCCGCGCTGGAGGCGTCACCGGAACTGGCGGAGGAATCGCTGGCGGAGGCGTCAGCGCCGGAGCTGGTGGTGCTGCCACCGGAGCTGCCACAGGCGACCAGGGCAAACGCCATGGCCAGAGCCATCAACAGAGCAAGTAGTTTTTTCATCGTGTTGTTCTCCTTTTCCAATAAAATTTGTTTTCCAGTTCCAGGACAACGAATCAAATATGTATCATCATCTTGGAACTTTTACAAAACACATTTTATTCTCCTCATTGCACTCCGTCAAGAGTTTTGTCCGTACATCTGCAAAGTTTGTTGTATTTAACAATACAAATTTTTCGTATTCTTTTGTTTAACCGGTACATTTCTATTGTTGTCACCAAAAAAAATGGCTTTAAACTGGCATTTTGACGATATATTAAATCTATTTTTTCCGTTTTGAGCCAAATGTGTTTTTTTCGATGCAATTTTTGCCAGCTTTTTTCTTCGTCATTTTATCTAATTCCAGTGTAAATGCGCTTATTTCTTTTTGCATGATTCCAGTTTCTTTTCCATGCTTTTTTTGCATCCTGGTTTTTTCTACCTATTCTTCGTCCTTTTTCGTCACGTTTCCCTTCGGTTGTACGAACGAATATGCTCTATTTAATTTTTATTATAAAATTTGTACTTTCATTTACAATCGGTTTATCCCGTGATATAATCAATTCAATACAAATTGAAGGACGGTGTTCCTGATGGCACCCAAATATGTACAGCTGGCGGATACGCTGCGGACTCTGATCCAGGACGGCGC
>CABRZO010000110.1 GCA_902475455.1 uncultured Eubacteriales bacterium | reverse complement strand
GAGGTCATGGCCCGCCGCAGCTTTGAATTTCTCCCCGCCGGCGGCCTGGAGGGCCGGACCCGGTGCATGCTGAAGGTGGAGGATGGCTGCGTCAATTTCTGCACCTACTGCACCATCCCCTACGCCCGAGGACCGGTGCGCTCCCTGCCCCTGGATCAGGCGGTGGCGGAGGCCCGCCGCATGGAGGAGCAGGGCTATCGGGAGATTGTCCTCACCGGCATCGAAATCTCCAGCTGGGGCAGAGACCTGAGAAACGGCCTGAGCCTCATCGACCTGATCGAGGGGATCTGTCAGGCGGTGCCGGGGCTGCGGATCCGGCTGGGCAGCCTGGAGCCCCGGACCATCACCGAGGACTTCTGCACTCGGGCCGCCAAGCTGCCCAACCTGTGCCCCCACTTTCACCTCTCCCTCCAGAGCGGCTGCGACGCCACCCTGAAGCGGATGAACCGGAAGTACGACACCGCCCGGTATCTGGAGTCCTGCGCCCTGCTGCGGCAGCACTTTGACCGGCCCGCCATCACCACCGACCTGATCACCGGCTTCCCCGGGGAGACGGAGCAGGAGTTCAGCGCCACCCTGGACTTTATCCAGCGGGCCAATTTCTCCGCCATGCACATCTTCCCCTACTCCCGCCGCAGCGGCACCCCGGCCTATGACATGCCCGCCCAGGTGCCCATGGTGGAAAAGGAGGCCCGGGCCCACCGGGCCGCCCAGGTGGCCGCCCAAATGGAGGCGGACTATCTGGCCCATTATGTGGGCAAGACTCTGCCGGTGCTCTTTGAAGAGGAAAAAGAGGGCTTTTGGCGGGGCCACGCCCCCAACTATGTGGAGATTCGCTGCAAAGGCGAAAACCTCCACAACGAGCTGCGGGATGTTTTGATTGAATCCGCGGACGGAAGTCTGCTGTATGGAAAGCTGGTGGAGCAAGCATGATCGCCTATCTGGACAACGCCGCCACCACCCGGGTGTGGCCCCAGGCGGCCCAGGCCGCAGCGGAGGCCATGACCGAGGGATATTTCAATCCCTCCTCCCGGTACCCGGAGGCCATGAAAGCCGCCAAGGCCCTGGAATCCCACCGGGCCGCGGTGGCCAAGGCCCTGGGCTGCTCTCCCAAGGAGGTGTTCTTCACCTCCTGCGGCACTGAGAGCGACAACTGGGCCATCCGCTCCGGGGTGGAGTATGGACGCCGGAAGGGCAAGCACATCATCACCACCGCCATCGAACACCATGCGGTGCTGGAACCCATCTGGGATCTGGAGCGGCAGGGGTATGAAGTCACCTATCTGAAGCCCACCCCCCAGGGCACCATCGACCTGCAGGAACTGGAACAGGCCCTTAGGCCCGACACGGTGCTGGTGTCCATGATGCTGGTGAACAACGAGCTGGGCACCCTGCTGCCGGTGAAGGAGGCCGCCCAGCTGATCCGCCGCTCCGGGGCCCCGGCCCTGCTCCACTGCGATGCGGTCCAGGGCTTTCTGAAGGTGCCCTTCACCCCCAAGGAGCTGGGGGTGGATCTGCTGTCCATCAGCGGCCACAAAGTCCACGCCCCCAAGGGCATTGGCGCCCTGTATATCCGCAGCGGCCTGAAGCTGAAGCCCTTTGTGATGGGGGGCGGTCAGGAGAGCGGACTCCGCAGCGGCACCGAGCCCACCGCCCAGATTGCCGCCTTCGCCAAGGCCTGCGAGCTGGGGCTCCAGCGTCGGGAGGCGGACATCGCCCATATGCAGCAGCTGAAGGAGTACACCCTTTCCCGCATCGCCGCCGAGGTGTCCCAGGTGACCCCGGTGGTATTGGGAGACGCCCCCCATGTGCTGGCCCTGACCATGGAGGGCTACAAGAGTGAGGTATTGGTGCGGGTGCTGGGGGACCGGGGGATCTGTGTCTCCGCCGGCAGCGCCTGCCACCGGGGCAAGCCCAGCCACGTCTACGCTGCCCTGGAGCTGTCCAAACCCCGGCGGGACGGGGCCTTCCGGGTCAGCTTCTGTGGGGACACCACCCGGGAAGAGGTGGATCAGCTCATCGACGGGCTGAAATTTGCCGCCGACACCCTGTTCCCCTCCATGAGCTGAGGGACTGGGCAAAGTTTCCTGGCAAGCATTGCATTCCTGCAGGGAATGCTATATAATATAGCGTCTTATATTGAATTTTGTCCGTTTTCATCCACCATTGACTGGGAAAGGCGGAATTTATGGAATTTTGTTTCGGGGATTATGAGGCCAGCGCCCAGGCCCTGCGGGAAAAAATCGGGGACTTCGTCCCCCAGGTGGCCCTGATTCTGGGCTCCGGCCTGGGGGAGCTGGGGGATCAGGTGGAGGAGCCCATCTATGTCCCCTATGAGGACATCCCCCACTTCCGCCGCTCCACCACCCTGGGCCACAAGGGCCGGCTGGTCTTCGGCTATCTGGAGGGCCGCCGGGTGGCGGTGATGCAGGGGCGGATGCACTATTACGAGGGTTATTCCCTGGAAGAGGTGTGTTATCCCCTCCGGGTGCTGCGGCTGCTGGGGGCAGAGCAGCTCATCGTCACCAACGCCGCCGGCTGCATCAACACCGGCTGGCAGGCCGGGGACGTGATGCTGATCTGCGACCAGATCAAGCTGTGTCTGGAATCCCCCCTGCGGGGAGAAAACCTGCCCCAGTTCGGCACCCGGTTCCCGGACAGCACCACCCTGTACACCCGCCGCCTTCAGGACATCGCCCGGCAGGTGGCCGCAACTCAGGCCATCACGCTGCGGGAGGGCGTCTATATGTTTTTCCCGGGGCCCCAGTACGAGACCCCCGCCGAGATCCGGGCCGCCCGGGTGCTGGGAGCCGACGCCGCCGGCATGTCCACCGCCCCGGAGGTCATTGCCGCCCACCACTGCGGCATGGAGGTGCTGGGCTTCACCATGCTGTGCAACATGGCCGCCGGCATTCTGGACCAGCCCCTGGACGAGCTGGAGGTGCTGGCCGCCGCCGACGCCGGCAAGGAGAAGTTTACCGCCCTGGTCCGGGGCTGTCTGGCCCGGATGTGATCCGGCCCCAGGCATAGCACCTTTTGCCCGGGCATAAAAAGAAACAAGCACTGCGCGGGGCGCCCGCCCCGTTTTTTCTAAGGAGGCCCACTATGTCAGCGAAGAAATCCAACTCCTTCTTTGGGGGCACCGCAATTCTGGCCGCCGGTATTCTGATCGTCAAGGTCATCAGCGCCGTCTACAAAATGCCGCTGGTCAATATTCTGGGCTCCAGCGGCTACGCCGACTTCAGCGCGGCCTTCAACATCTTCAACATCATGCTGATGATCTCCACCGCCGGTATCCCGGTGGCCATGTCCAAGATGATCAGCGAGGCCCTGGAGCGCAACCGCCCCGCCCAGGTGCGCAAAATCTTCCGGCTGGCCTTCGCCTTTTTCCTGGCGGTGGGTGTCCTCTGCTCCCTGGTGATGCTGCTGTTTGCCAAGCAGTTTGCCGGGCTTATGAACAACACCAAGGCGGTCTGGTGCATGCGGATGCTGGCCCCCTCGGTGGCGCTGGTGTGCTGCCTGGCCTGCTTCCGGGGCTATGCCCAGGGCCACCGCAACATGACCCCCTCCTCCGTCAGCCAGATCATTGAGGCCCTCTTCAAGCTCATTGTGGGCTTGACCCTGGCCTGGTATCTGATCAAAGTTCTCAATAAGCCCGACTACATCGGCGCCGCCGGCGCCATTGTGGGTGTCACCGCCTCGGAGCTGATGGCGGTGCTCTACATGATCTGGGAGTTCCGCCGCACCCGGCGGGACGCCCCTCTGGGCAATGCCGGCAAAACCGACAGCAGCAGCCGGATCCTGCGGACCTGCCTGACCCTGGCGGTTCCCATCTCCCTGACCAGTGCCTCCACCAGCATCATCACCGCCGTGGACAACAGCCTGGTCATGGGCCGGCTCCAGAACGCCCTGCATATGACCGAGGAGGCCGCCCGGGACCTGATGGGCAACTACACCGGCGTCCAGACCGTTTACCAGATCCCCGCCGCCCTGATGGTGGCCATCACCGCCTCGGTGATCCCCGCCGTCACCATCTGCTTCACCCGCCGGGATCGGTTCGGGGCCACCCGAATCGTGGGCAGCGCCCTGAAAACCGCCGCCCTGGTGGCCCTGCCCTCCGGGGTGGGTATGATTGTCCTGGGCACCCCCATTACCAAGCTGCTGTTCCACTCCCTGGACGCCTCCGTGGCAGGCCCCATCCTGTCCATTCTCGGCGTGGCCAACATCTTTGTGTGCATGATGCTGGTGTGCAACTCGGTGCTCCAGTCCCACGGGGTGCTGAATATTCCCATTGTCATCATGCTGATCGGCGGCGTCATTATGGTGCTCTTTGATTTTATTATGGTGTCCATTCCCGCCATCAACATCTTCGGCAGCCCCATCGGCACCTGCATCTGCTACGGCATCGCCTGCGTTCTGGACCTGATTGTGGTCAAGCGCATCGTCCGCAACTGCCCCTCCTACTTCCAGCTGTTCGCCAAGCCGGTGATCGCCTCGGTGGTCATGGGCGGCGCCGCCTGGGGCAGCTACGGTCTCCTCTACCGGGCCACCGGCAGCAACACCCTGTCCACCCTGGCCGCCATCCTGTTGGCGGTGGTGGTCTACGCCGTGCTGGTGGTCGCCCTCAAGATCCTGACCCGGGACGATCTGGCCCTGATGCCCAAGGGAGACAAGATCGCCCGGCTGCTGCGGATCAATTAAGAAAACAACTGAGAATTTTTCCTATAACTTGTGTAAAACTACTTGCAAAAACGGAGATTCTATGATAGATTTTCTCTACAAATCCCATTATAATATCGAGGATTTTCGCCGGCTCATCCATCTGTTGCGGCAGAAGGACGGCTGTCCCTGGGACAGCGTGCAGACCCATCACTCCATCCGGGACAATTTTCTGGAGGAGACCTATGAGGCCTGCGAGGCCATCGACAACGAGGACACGGAGCTGCTCCGGGAGGAGTTGGGAGATGTACTGATGCAGGTACTCTTCCACGCTTCCATCGAGGAGGACGCGGGGAGCTTTGATCTGGATGATGTGGCCGACTCCGCCTGCAAAAAGCTGATCTTCCGCCACCCCGCCCTCTTCGGACACCAGGGGGGCCAGAGTTGGGAGGAGCTGAAGCAGCAGGAGAAGGGCTACACCACCCGCGCCCAGGCCCTGGACGCGGTGGCCCGGTCGCTGCCCGCCCTTTGGCGCGCCCGCAAAATCCAGAAGCGGGCCTCTGACGCCGGCTTCTGCTGGTCGGACACCGCCGCCCCCCTCTCCAAGGTGGAGGAGGAGGTGGCCGAGCTGCGTCAGGCCGTCGCCGAGGGCTCCAATGTGGAGGAAGAGCTGGGGGACGTGCTGTTTGCCCTGGTCAGTCTGGCCCGGCAGCTGGAAATTGACCCGGAAAAGGCCCTGCACAAGGCCTCGGACAAGTTCATTTCCCGGTTTTCCGCCATGGAGACCCTGGCCCAGGGCGACCTGACTTCCCTGAGCGAGGCCCAATGGCTGGACCTATGGCAACAGGCCAAGGAAATTACTTCACACCGTTCTGAATAAAGTGCCCTGCGCTTTTGAAAGATAAATATGTCTATCACGCTCCGGAAGGGAGCACCACACAGGAGGATTTTTTACCATGAACAAAGCTGAACTCATTGCCACTACCGCCGAGAAGACCGGTCTGTCCAAGAAGGACACCGAGTCCGTCATCACCGCTGCTCTGGACGTCATCGCCGCCGCCCTGGCCGAGGACGAGAAGGTCCAGCTGGTGGGCTTCGGTGCCTTTGAGGTCAAGAGCCGCGCCGCCCGTCTGGGCCGCAACCCCAAGACCAAGGAGACCATTGAGATCCCCGCTTCCAAGGTGCCCGTGTTCAAGGCCGGCAAGGCCCTGAAGGACATCGTCGCGAAGTAAGTTCATTCAGCGTCTTTCGGCGGTCCCGGCCTGGTCGGGACCGCCGCTTGTCTATCATCAGGAGGTGGTGCATTCATGCGCCTGGACAAATATCTGAAGGTCTCCCGGCTCATCAAGCGGCGCACTGTGGCCAACGAGGCCTGCGACGCCGGCCGGGTCACTGCCAACGGCCGCAGCGTCAAGGCCAGCTACGACGTGAAGGTGGGAGACATTTTGGAGATCAAATTCGGTGAAAAGACCGTGAAGCTGGAGGTGCTGGTGGTGGCGGACAACGTGGGGAAAAACGACGCCGCCGCCATGTACCGGGAAGTGCTTTAACCCTTTCCAAACCCCCTTCGGGGCTGTTGCAGGATTTTGCAACAGCCCCGTTCTTGTCCGCCCCGGGGGTACATATACTCTAGAGACCGAAAGGAGGTCTCTGGAATGAATGACTACACACGGGAAACCACTGCTCCCCACCGGCTCAGCCTGGACAACCGCTCCAAGCTCACCCTCACCGGGGTGGAGGATGTGGAGCGCTTTGACGAGGAGGAAATCGTCATGTCCACCTCCCAAGGCGCCCTGATCATCAAAGGGGAACAGCTGCACATTGAAAAGCTGAGCCTGGACGGCGGCGAAATCCATATCACCGGCCGGGTGGACTCCCTGAGCTACGAGGCCCAGCACACCTCCGGCGGTTTCTTCTCCCGGCTGCTGGGCGGATGACCGTCACCGTCTGGGAGCAGGCCTACTGCCTGCTGGGGGGTCTGCTGCTGGGGGTGGCCACCGGGCTGTTCTATGAGCTGCTGCGCTGCGTCCGCTATCGGGTCCGGGGCCGCATCTTCTGCGCCCTGCTGGACCTGCTGTTCTGGCTCCTGGTCACCGCCGCCCTCTTCCTCTGGAGCGTGGCGGCGGGCCGGGGGGTGGTTCGCCTCAGCGTCTGCGCCGCCCTGTTCCTGGGCTGCGCGGGCTATCTGCGCTTCCTCTCCCCCCTCTGCTTCCCCGCCTTCTTTTCCCTCACCGGCCTGATTGTCCGGCTGTTCCATCTGCTGCTGTCCCCATTCCGGCTTTTGAAACGCCTTGTTGAGGCGGTTACAAAAAAATTTACTGTTTTTTTCAAAAAACTCTTTTCATTTGCCGCAAAATGAGCTATCATTAACCTGTTATGGTAGAATCGTATTTGTTGCATCCCACTATGGGACAGTGGAACAGAAGGGATGGATCATGAAAAAGACAAAACGTGCCAGTATTCTGACCAAAACCGTTATTTTAGCCATTCTGATCGTTGTATCGATCTCGCTGCTTGACCTGCGGACCCGGCTCTCCTCTGCCGAAGAGGCTCGGGACGCCCTCCAGAGCCAGGTGGACCAGCAGACCCAATACAACGCCGAGCTTCAGGACGACATCGACAACCGAGACGATCCCGACGTGGTGCTGGAAGTGGCCAAGGAGCGGCTTGGTCTGGTGAACAAGGACGAGGTCATTTTCTACGACACCACAAATTAACATTCCCCAGCATATTTTCATTCAGCGCATTTAGAGAGAGCAGGAGGACATTCAGTTTGGCTAACGAGATCGAGGTAGGAGCTATTCTGGAAGGAAAGGTCACAGGAATCACCAAGTTTGGCGCATTCGTGTCGCTTCCCGGCGGAAAATCCGGCCTGGTACACATTTCCGAAATCGCCTATTCCTACGTCAGCGACGTCAGCGACCATCTGTCCGAGGGACAGGACGTGAAAGTCAAGGTCATCAGCATCGACGAAAACAACCGTATCAACCTTTCCATCAAGCGGGCGCTTCCGCCCCCTCCCCGCCCCGCCTATTCCGGCCGCGGCGGCCAGCGGCCCCAGGGTGACCGGGGCGGCTTCCGGAGCCAGGGATCTCGTCCCCAGGGCGACCGGGACCGCAGCAGCCAGCCCAGCCGTCCTCCCCACCCGCCGGCTTCCAAGGAGCCCAAGACCTTTGACGACATGCTCAAACAGTTCATGTCCGATTCGGACAGCAAGCTCTCCGGCCGCTTTTCCGACAAGTCCTCCCGCCGCCGCAACAACGGCCGCCGGGGCTGACACATCAAAAGTCCAACGCCGCGCAAACAAAATTGCGCGGCGTTTACTTCGCTCAAAAAAAGATGCGCCCTCTATCCGGCAGAGGGCGCACAAGGGCGCGGCAGCTTCCGTATTTGCGCCCAAAGGGAGAATGGAGTGGGCCAATCCTGGCCCCGGAGCCTTTCGGCCCTGAGAAACGTATATTGGATGAGCTGCATGTTCAGTGTACCGTAATTTCCAGTTATTGTCAAATTCTACTTTTGTCGAAACGAGGTTTTCCCATGTATTTGATCAACGGAATTCTGCACACCATGGTTTCCGAGCCGATCCCCTCGGGCTTTGTGGCCTTTGAGGGGGGGAAGATTACCGGCCTGGGGGCCATGGAGGAGTTGACTCTGCCCGCCAGGGCGGAGGTGCTGGATGTGGCGGGCTGCCACATCTACCCGGGGCTGGTGGACGCCCACAGCCATCTGGGCATGTTCGGGGACAGCCTGGGCTTCGAGGGGGACGACGGCAATGAGATTACC
>CABRZO010000109.1 GCA_902475455.1 uncultured Eubacteriales bacterium | reverse complement strand
AAGCCTCCTGCTGCAAGGTGGAGGTGGTAAAGGGCGGGGCGGGCTGCCGCTGCTTTTCCGTGTGCTTCACAGAGGTGACCACAAACTGCTCCCGGGCCAGCTCCGCCTTGAGGGCCTCCACTTCCTCCGCCGAGGCCAGCTCCTCCTTTTTCTTGCCGTTGGAGCCGTGATAGCGGGCCACAAAGGAGCCCATCCGGGGGGCAACACGGTCCAGGGTGACGTCCATGGTCCAGTATTCCTGGCTCTGGAAGGCCCGGATCTCTTCTTCACGCTCCACCACCAGCCGGGTGGCCACGCTCTGGACACGGCCGGCGGACAGGCCCCGGCGCACCTTGCGCCAGAGCAGGGGGGAGAGCTGATAGCCCACGATTCGGTCCAGAATGCGCCGGGCCTGCTGGGCATCTACCAGGTCCTGGTCGATGGCCCGGGGGTGCTGAATGGATTCGGAGACCACCTTTTTGGTGATCTCGTTGAAAGTGACCCGATAGGTCTTGTCGTCGGGAATTCCCAGCAGCTCCTTCAGGTGCCAGGAGATGGCCTCGCCCTCCCGGTCCGGGTCGGTGGCCAGAAAGACTTTGGCGCTGTCCGAGGCGGCCTTCTGAAGGGTTTCGATGATCTCCTCCTTGCCCTTGATGGGCTGATAGTCGGGGACGAAACCTGCGTCAATATCGACGCCCAATTTACTCTTTGGCAGATCGCGAATGTGGCCCATGGAGGCCATGACCTCATAATCCCGGCCCAGATACTTGCCGATGGTCTTGGCCTTGGCGGGGGACTCCACAATCACGAGGTTGGTTTTGGACATAGTGTTCCTCCACTTCGTACAGGATAAAGAAAACGCTGCATCAAAAGATGCCGATGAAAAATGCTTATGTCAACTTGACGAGGGCCTCAAACCGTCCTCCGGGCAGCTGCCTGACCAGAGAGCGGATGGTGAGTACCGTCAGGGTGGCGGAAACCCGCCGGGCGGGCAGCCCGGAGCGGGCCACGATGGCGTCGGTGACCAGAGCACCCTCTTCCAGGGCCCGGAGCACCGCCAGCTCGTCATCGGTGAATTCACTTTTATGGTCACTCAGCCGCAGCGTCCGGCTGGGCCCGGTCTGGACCGGGGCGGAGGGGGCGCTGGGGGCCGGTGAGGTGTGCTCGGATGGAGTTGGAGCGGACGGGGCGGAGACCGCCGGGGTTCCTGCTCCGGAGACGGCCAGCCGCTGGGCTTGCTCCCGCTGGGAAAGGGGAGGCCTGCCCGCCCGGCGCTGGGGATACAGGGACCAGTAGTGCTCCAGCACGTCGGCGCCGGAGCAGACGCAGATGGCCTCCCCCTGCGCCAGCAGTCGGTTGGTACCGGCCCCCGCCTCGGCGTCAATGTTGGCGGGAACCGCATAGACATCCCGGCCCTGCTCCAGGGCCAGCCGGGCCACCCCTAGGGTGCCGCTACGCAGAGGGGCCTCCACACAGAGGGCTCCCAGGGAAAGACCGGTCAAAAGCCGGTTGCGCCGGGCGAAGTGGTCCGGCAAATGGGGCGATCCCGGAGGATATTCGCTGATCAGAGCGCCGCAGGCGGCCACATCCTCCAGCAGCCGCCGGTTGTCGTCGGAGTTATAGTAGGGGACATCCACCCCGCCGGCCAGCACGCAGACCAACGGTCCACCGGCCTTCAGGGCGCCGTCGGCGGCGTAGCGGTCGCAGCCCTCCACAATGCCGGTGAGCACCAGTCCGCCCAGCCGGGTGATCTGAAAGGCCAGCTCCGCCGCCACCTTGCGGCCGTAGGGAGTGGCCTTCCGGGTGCCAGCCATGGCGATGGCGATCTCCTCGTCAAACCGGGGCAGAGCACCCCGCACATAGAGTACCAGCGGAGGCAGGTCGATATTCCTCAGCCGCTCAGGATATGCGCTGTCCTGCCATGTGAGGATGCGGATGCGGTTGGCGTCACAGCGGGCCAGAATCTCGTCCGCATCCCGGAGGGATTTGTCCGCCAGCAACTTTCGCTGGGCTGGGGACAGCTTGGAAATCAGGGCATATTCCGCCGGGTCGGCGAAGTAGGCCTTCTCCGGGGTGCCGAAGTACCGCAGCACCTGCCAGGCGGGGCCGCAGTCCAGACGCCGGGTGAGCCACAGCCAGGCTTTCAGTCCCGTCAGCATGGCAGATCCCTCCGATACAGCTCCCAGAGCACCACGGCGGCGGCCGCGGCGGCGTTCAGGGACTCACAGGTGGGCTCCATGGGAATGCGCACCGTGGCGGCGCACTGCTCCAGCAGGGCCGGGGAGACCCCCTTGCCCTCGCTGCCGATGACCACGGCAGCACGGGCAAGATCGGCCTCGGGCAGAGACACCGTGTCCTGCCGCAGGGCGGTGGCAGCCAGCTGCAGGCCGGAACGATCCAGCAGGGGGCAAAGACTTTCCGGGGTCACTTCCCAGATGGGAGTGCGGAAGATGGCCCCCATGGTGGCCCGGACCGCCTTGGGATTGAGGGGATCGGCACAGTGGTTGGTGAGCAGCACCCCGTGGCAGCCGAAGGCGTCGGCGGTGCGCAGAATGGTGCCCACATTCCCGGGATCCTGGAGACCGTCCAGAATCAGATAGCGGCTTCCCTCCAGCACCTCGGGGGGCTGGAGGCCAGGTGCCTGCACCAGAAACAGGGCACCCTGGGGGGCCTCCATGGGGGAGACGCTGCGCATCAGATCTCCGGGGACCGTGACAGTCCGCACGCCGTCCGGGACCGGGGTGTCGGCCAAATCCTCCGAGAGGAGGACGGTGTGGAGGGGAGCCTTCCATTTTACGGCTTCCTCCAGCATCTTGACTCCGTCGCAGAGAAAGAGTCCCTCACTTCTCCGGGCCTTGCGGTCATCCCGGATCCGCCGGATCCGGGTGATCAGGGGGTTGGAGCGGCTGGTGATGTGTTCCATGATGGGGCCTCCTCTCTGGGCAGAATGGAAAAAAGAAAAAAAGCGGAAAAGCATAGCGGAACGTTGGGTTCCGCTATGCTCATTCGTCAGTCAATGGGCTTCATGGTGGGGAAGAGCAGCACGTCCCGGATAGAAGCGGAGTCGGTGAGCAGCATAACCAGCCGGTCCACACCGAAGCCCAGGCCGCCGGTGGGGGGCAGGCCGTACTCCAGGGCGTTGATGAAGTCGTAGTCCACCTGGGCCTTGCAGTCGGGATCCAGAGCCTTCCGCTCCGCCACCTGACGTTCGAAGCGGCCCTTCTGGTCGATGGGGTCGTTGAGCTCGGAGAAGGCGTTGCCAAACTCGGTGGCGTTGATGAAGTACTCAAACCGCTCAGTGATGCCGGGATTCTCCGGCTTCCGCTTGGCCAGGGGGCTGATCTCCACGGGATAGTCGTAGATGAAGGTGGGCTGAATCAGCTTGTCCTCCACAAAGGCGTCAAAGAACTCCGCCAGAATGGCGCCCTTGGTGGGCACTTCGGGCAGCTCCACATGGTGCTCCTTGGCGCAGGCGATGGCCTCCTCATCGGAGGTGATGGCGTCAAAGTCCACGCCGGAATACTTCTTGACGGCCTCGGTCATGGTCAGCCGATCCCAGTGGCTCAGATCAATCTGCTGGCCCTGATAGGGAATCACCAGGCTGCCGCACACCTTCTGGGCCACGGTTTTCATCATATCTTCCACCAGATCCATCATGCCGTAGTAATCGGTGTAGGCCTGGTAGAGCTCGATGGTGGTGAATTCCGGGTTGTGCTTGGTGTCCATACCCTCGTTGCGGAAGATACGGCCCACCTCATAGACCCGGTCCATACCGCCCACGATGAGCCGCTTCAGATACAGCTCGGTCTCGATGCGCAGCACCATGTCCATGTCCAGAGAGTTGTGGTGGGTGATGAAGGGACGGGCGGAGGCGCCGATCTCAAAGGGGGTCAGGATGGGGGTGTCCACCTCCAGAAAGCCCTTGCCGTCCAGATAGGAGCGCAGCTCCCGCAGGATCAGGCTGCGCTTGACAAAGGTGTCCTTCACGTCGGGGTTGACGATCAGATCCACATAGCGCTGACGATAGCGGGTCTCCTGGTCGGTGAGCCCGTGGAACTTCTCGGGCAGGGGCTGCAGCGCCTTGACCAGCAGAGTCACCTGGCTGGCCCGGACGGAGATCTGGCCCTTTTCGGTGCGGAACACCTCGCCGGTGACACCCACGATGTCGCCGGTGTCATACTTCTTGAACCAGGCGTACTCTTCCTCACCCACCAGATCCCGGCGGACGTAGAGCTGCACCCGGCCCTTCTTGTCCTGGAGGTCGCAGAAGGACACCTTGCCCATGCCGCGCTTGCTCATCAGGCGGCCGGCGATGGTGACGATCTTGCCCTCCATTTCGTCAAAATGTTCGGTAATATCCGTGCTGAAGGTGTCAGCGGAGAACTTGGTCTGCACAAAGGGATCCCGGCCTGCCTCCTGAAGGAGGGCCAGCTTCTCCCGGCGGACCTGCTGCTCCGAGACCTTCTGATTGCCGTTGGACTGCTTCTCGGCCATGAGTTGAACTCCTTCTTTCTCTTTCTCTGATCAGGAAATGCTCACAATGGTGTAATGGGTCTGACCGGCGGGGGCGTCCACCACCACCTCGTCACCCAGCCGCTTGCCCATCAGGGCCCGGCCGAAGGGGGACTCCTCGGAGATGCGGCCGTGCATGGGGTCGGCCTCCTGGGAACCCACGATCTTGTACTCCAGATCCATGTTCATTTCCACGGAGTGGACCTTGACCACGCAGCCGGGATGGATGGTGGCGGCGTCGAACTCGCTCTCGTCGATGAGCTCATAGTTGGCCAGGATATCCTCCACCTCAGCCATACGGGAGTAGAGCTTGCCCTGCTCGTTTTTCGCCTCATCATACTCGCTGTTTTCCGACAGATCGCCGAAGGAGCGGGCCTCTTTGATGAGCTCGGCCACTTCCTTTTCCCGGACGGTCTTCATCCATACCATTTCGTCCTGCAGCTCTTTGAGCCGGGCGGCGGTCAGTTTGTACACTTTTGCCATAAAAGAAACACAACCTTCCAAAATTACTGGTAATCACGTCTTTTTCCGCAGAAAAGTGGAACGAAGGTTCATAAAAAGCGGAAAAAGCACATACTGCTACATTATCTAAAGCATTATAAGTTACATATAAAGGTATGTCAAGAAAAATCCGAACAGATTTGGATTTCTTCCGCCGGTAGCCTGCCCTGTTCCTCCAGCGCCGCCAGCAGGGGCAGGGTGGGGCAGCCCTGGGGAGAATCCGGGATGGGACAGTAGAGGCTGGCCCCCTCCACCTGGGGCCGCTGCTGCCACAGGGGCAGCATGTTGGGCCGCAGGGCGGGGGTGTAGCACAGGGCCAGATCCCCCGGGGCGGAGCTGGGGGAGATGCCGTATTCCCGCTGCAAACGCCAGATGAATTGCTCCGGCGCCGGCAGAGACAGGGAGATGGAGCGCACCCGGGGCACCAGGGTCAGAATGGCCTGCTCCGCCTGGGGGAGAAAACGCTGGCCGCAGAATTCCACCGTGGCCTGAGCCGGGTCCAGTCCCTGCCGGCGCAGCAGAAACAGGGCGGCCTCCGGCGCCTTTTGGGCCCAGAGCCCCCGGGTGGGGATCAGGTCGGGCAGAGGGTCACCGGGCCACTCCGGGGGCTGGTTGAGCAGCTGGTGGACGCCGCACCGGGCCAGAAAATACTCCGCCCGGCGGCAGACCCGGCTTGTGAGCTGGGCGGGCAGTTCCAGCCGCAGCAGAGGCATCCCCAACACTTCCTCCTGCCACACCCGGAGCCTGCGGCGCCGGGAAAAGAAAAAATAAGCGTTCATTTCCATCACCGCTTTCAAACTATGCGCTGCCGTGGTAAAATAAAACGATTTGATGACTACGGATGCGGCCGCTCCCTGGGCGGCCGGTCAGAAAAGAGGAAAGCCATGATCCAGATCAGCGACCTGCATATACCGGTAGAGGGAGACGAGGACGTCCTGCGCCGTAAGATTGCCAAGCTGCTCTCTATTCCGGCCTCCGAGCTGGGGGAGCTTCGGATGGTCAAGCAGTCGGTGGATGCCCGGAAAAAGGACCAGATCCACCTGGTTTGCACGGTGCAGACCCAGCTGCCCCGGGAGTCGGCCATCCTGCGCCGCAATCTGCGGCAGGTGAAGCCGGTGATCCGGCGGGAATACCACTTTCCCCCGGTGGGCCGCAGAGGCGGGGAAAAACCGGTGGTGGTGGGCATGGGCCCGGCGGGCCTGTTCTGCGCCCTGTTTCTGGCCCGGGCGGGCATCCCCTGCATTGTGCTGGAGCGGGGTAAGCCGGTGGAGCAGCGGGTCAAAGATGTAGAAACCTTCTGGACCACCGGAGCACTGAATCCGGATTCCAACGTCCAGTTCGGGGAGGGGGGCGCCGGCACCTTCTCCGACGGAAAGCTGACCACCGGCATCAACGATCCCCGGGTTACCGCCGTCTTTGAAACCTTCGCCCAGGCCGGGGCCCCGGAGGACATCCTGTATTCCTTCAAGCCTCACATCGGCACCGACCGGCTGCGGCAGGTGGTGGTCAACCTCCGGCGGGAGCTGCTGGAGCTGGGCTGCGAGCTGCGCTACGGCCATCGGCTCATAGCTCTGCACCAGACCGGGGACCGGCTCACCGGCCTGACGGTCCGGGATCAGGAGAAGGGGGAGAACTACCACCTGGTGGCGGACACGGTGGTGCTGGCGGTGGGCCACTCGGACCCGGAGAATTATGAGTCCTTCCGCCGCTCCGGGCTGCCCATGGAGCAGAAACCCTTCGCCATCGGGGTGCGCATTGAGCACAGCCAGCAGGCCATCAGTCAGGCCCAGTTCGGCCCGGCCTGGGACAAGCTGCCCCCCAGCGACTATAAATTATCCTGCCATCTGCCCTCGGGCCGCAGTGCCTTCACCTTCTGCGTCTGCCCCGGCGGGGAGGTGGTGGCCGCCGCCTCAGAGCCCGGGGCCCTGGTCACCAACGGCATGAGCTACCGCGCCCGGGACGGGAAAAACATCAACGGCGGTTTCCTGGTGGGGGTAGGTCCCGGGGACTTCGGAGGCGATGATCCCCTGGCCGGGGTCCGCTTCCAGACCCACTGGGAGCGGCTGGCCTACCGGCAGGGGGGCGGAGGCTTTGTGGCCCCGGCCCAGCTGGTGGGGGATTTCCTTCGGAACAGACCCTCCCAGGGCCCCGGCACCATCACGCCCACCTATACCCCCGGAGTGGCCTGGACGGATGTGGGTTTGTGCCTGCCGGATTATGTCACCCAAACTCTCCGGGAGGCGCTGCCCATCTTTGACCGGAAGGTGCATGGCTTTGCCGGGGAGGATGTGGTGCTCACCGGAGTGGAAACCCGTTCCTCCTCCCCAGTGCGGGTGCTGCGGGATGACCGGCTTCAGTCCACCCTGGGGGGTGTCTACCCCTGCGGCGAGGGCTGCGGCTACGCCGGGGGCATCGTCTCGGCGGCGGTGGACGGCATCCGGGTGGCGGAGGCCATCGCCCGGGGCGATTGGGAAGATCAGCTATAATCAGAAAATAACAGCGCCAGCCCTGTTTTCAGGGCCGGCGCTGTTGTGCTTGCAGCCATGGAGAAGAGAATCGGTGAACGAATTCCATCCCCGGCCTTAGGGTATGGCAGTCGTTACATCCTGGTCAATGGAGAAGGTTTTGCTGTAACAGATGGTGTCATCCTGGGGGACCGAACCGGCAAACCCGGCGGCTTCCCAGTCCGCGGGATTGTCAACGGCGGCTTCCACCGTCAGCGTGCCCCGGGCCATCAGCCGGATGTTTTGGGGATTGGGCTCCGGAATGTCGGCGTAGACATAGAATTCCGTCCAGGTGTAGCTTCCACTTCCGCTGGCCAGGGTCCAGAGGTCCAGTACCTCAATCCGCCACCCTCCGCCCTCCTGAGGCAGGATTGCCGCCAGACAGTTTACGGTCACGGCATAGCCGCAGCCGACCTGATAATGGGTGCGGGCTTCCACCACACTACCGCCCTCTGAGGTGATTTTGTTGTATACGGCGACAGCCTCTTCCCGGAAAAGCGGCAGCCGGAGGGCCAGGAGATCCACCGCCTGAGCTTCCTCCAGGGGGACCGCCTCCCAGGCGGTGGCAGAGCCCTTATCCAAGGGGCTCTGGGCGGAGGCGGAGGTGGCCAGACTTGGGGCAGTGCAGCAGAGGGACAGCGCCAGCATCAGGACAAGGCAGAGAACCGATTTGATCCGTTTTTTCATCCTGACTGACCTCCTTCCGACAGAATAACAGAGCAGGCAGACTTACAAAAACGAAATAAAATTATGAGATTAAAAGTAAGATATTTCCTGATTTCATGGTAACAGTATATCGGAGCATTGTCAATCAAAGCTGGCTTTTATGACGGTGAGAACAGATGCTTTCAGCGAAATGACGGAGGGGCTGTGCCGTGATTTACCGGGGGATACAACGGCGCGATGGCCCCGGGATAATTTTGCTTTTTATACCGGCTCATTCCTTGCAATTCCCGGGTTGACTTGCT
>CABRZO010000108.1 GCA_902475455.1 uncultured Eubacteriales bacterium | reverse complement strand
GTAGATGGACAGGCCGCCGTTAAAGAGCATGGTGCTGGCAGCATCCTTGGTGATGCTGTACTTTTCCATCAGGTCCTCCTGGACCGCATTGATGACCGCGTCCACATACCAGGAGTTGATGTCGTCATTGGTGGTACCCACAGTGGCGGCGATAGAACCGTCCTGGAACACCATAGTCACCTTGGAGGCGTCATAGGTAAAATTCTTATACCCATCCTCGTCCACAGTTCCGTCGGGCTCATAGCCCATCCGGGCCAAGGCGGCCAGCTCCTCTTCCTCGCTGATGTAGCCCTGCTTGTACATCTGGATGACCACATTGGCGGCCCGCTTCATATTATTGTCCAGATGGTTATAGGGGTCGTAGAGGGAGGGGTTATTGGTAATGCTGATCAGACTGGCACACTCCGCCAGATCCAGCTCCGACACGTCCTTACCGAAGTACTTATAGGCTGCGGTATAGACGCCGTTGCACTGCCGGCCCAGATAGATGTTATTCAGGTAGAGCTCCAGGATCTCCTCCTTGGAGTGATTCTTATCGAACTCCAGGGCGGAGAAGATCTCCAGCACTTTACGCTTGACGGTGACATCGTCATTCTGGGACAGGTTCTTGATGAGCTGCTGGGTGATGGTGGAGCCACCCTGGACATCCTGGCCGGTGAACATATAATAGACCGCCCCCAGGGTGCGCTTCCAGTCCACGCCCTCGTGCTCCCAGAACCGCTTGTCCTCAATGGCCACGGTGGCATTGATCAGATTTTCCGGCAGTTCATCATAGGTGACCCAGACCCGGTTTTCACCGGCGTAAAGGGTCTTCATGACCTGCCAGCTCTGGGTGCCCTCGTCCCAGTAGTAGATGTTGGAGGACAGCTCCGGCTCATAGGCCTGGGTGTTCAATGTGGTCTGGGCCTCCTCGGCCTGGGGGATGATGACATCCTCCACATAGGTCTTGGCGTAACCTGCCACAAAGAGGCAGGTCACCATGCCCAGAAGAAGGAGGGTACCCAGGACGATACCCAGCCATTTAAAAAACTGTCCGGTGATAAACAGGGCAAGCCTGCCGCCGGTCCTCCTGATTTTCCTAGGTTTTTTTGCCAAAAGAACCACCTCCGGTAGATCATACGGCCGAGCGGCAAAAGATCTCGGTCGCGGAAGGTTCACATGTGTTCAACTTCTCATTTTATTATTGTAGCATATCTGTCAAATCCTGCAGGCTTCTCCCGGCTTCTTTATAAAATCTTAACCAAATCTCATAAAATCCCAGGCGACCCGTTATGAATTTCCGAAAAAAAGGGAACACTGGATCAGGCAGGTGAATTCAAATGAAACATTCCAACCCTTCCCTTCCCATCCGGGCCGCAGTTCTGGCCGCTTCGCTGGCGGCCAGTTTGGCCCTGGCCATTGCCGCCTGGGCCTATCCCCCCCAGCCGGACACTTCCGCCAATGCACAGGCCCAGGTCAATGTGGCCGTCAGCCAGGAGAAATCCACCGACCAGGAGGAGACCCTGGTTCTGCGGGACACCGACGGCATGGTGTGCGTCTATCGGGGCGACGTTCTGTTTTATAAAACGGATATCCCCGTCATTTCTCTTCCGGAACAGAACAGGAAAGAGCTGGCGGAGGGGATTGAAGTGGCCAACGAAACCGAGATGCACCAGCTTCTGGAGGATTTTGGCGCCTGAGCGTGAAAAAATGACCTGTGCTTCCTATTGCTTTTTTTCGACTGACACGTTACAATATATCCAGAAGAAACAGGGCTGCTCCCCCTCGGGCGGAGTCTGTATCTCCTGAGAAAGGCCGGTACACAATTATGAGTGAAGCATTTGGTCCTGATTTCATTACCCTCACCGATGAGGATGGGAATGAATTTCAGCTGGAATATCTGGACACACTGGAGTACAAGGGAGAGGTTTATATGGCCTTCTTCCCCACTCTGGAGGAGGGCCAGGACGAGGACAGCGAGGAATATGGGCTGATTATCCTGCGCTGTGTCCCCGGTGAGACCGAGGATACCCTGGAGTCCGTGGATGACGAAGCCCTGTTGAACGAAGTCTATGACCAGTTCATGGAGACTTTGTTCGATGACGAGGAAGAGGACGGCGAGTAATCTCTTCCTCCACCCCTTGTTTAACGCCCTGCCGGGTGCGTGATGGCCTCCTTTTTGGCCTACAATTTTAATATGGGCCGCCAGAACACTCGTCCGGCGGTTTGCAGGCCTCCCGGCCCTTCCTCGCTGAAGGGTTGGAAGTTGGAAGCAGATAAACCGGACGGAGGTGGCCCACCTGCAATTACGCAGGCACATTCTGGGCCACACGGCCACGGCGGGGTTTATATTTTCTGTCGCTGCACACGGTTTCCATTGGAATTCGTGTGCAAACGCAAGTTCCGGGAAGTATTCTTCCCGGTTTTTTTATGGCTTGTCATCTTCACCCAAAATTGCCGGAAAGCCTTGCAAGATTTTTGTATATGGGGTATAATAGCCGCTAGGCGACTGCGATTACAGGACTTTTTTGCCCTTTTGGCTTCATCTATGTCGCTTTCGCAACGGAAGTTTGGACAATCTTCTCCGATGATTGTCCTGGACTGAGAGGAATGATTCAAAACATGAGCGCATCCAGAACCAAAAAAGAGCGTCAGGCTCAAAACAACGCTTCTCTCTCCCAAAGAGAAAAGCGGGAACAGGCTGAGGCCCGGAAGGCCCACCGCAACGCCATCATCTACACCATTATCGGTATCATCGCTGCCATCGCTGTGGCCGCTTTGCTGATTTGGGATAACGGCGTAATCCAAAAACATACTACCGCCATCTCCATTGGCGATCAGGACTACGGTGTGGTGGATCTGGACTACTACTATTATTCCAGCTACTCCAATTACGCCTCCAACGCCTCCTCCTACGGCCTGGACACCAGCCTGCCCCTGGACGAGCAGGAGGTCTACGAGGGCTACACCTGGGATCAGATGCTCAAAGATTCCGCCATCAGTATGCTCACCGATGTCAGTGTGCTGTATCAGGAAGCGGTTGCCAACGGCTATGAGCTCAGTGAGGACGGCCAGGATCAGGTGGCCATCGCCGTCAACAACGCCTCCTCCTATGCCTCCCTCTACGGTGTGACCGAGAAGTACTATCTGGAGGCCTCTTATGGCAAGTATATGACCATGAAGGACTACGAGCGCATCCTCACCGAGTATCAGACCGCCGAGGAGTACGCCGAGTACAAGGGCACCTCCTTTGACGTGACCGACGAGGAGATCGAGGCTTTCTATCAGGAGCACACCACCGATCTGGACACTATCGATTACAACTGCTACCTGGTCAGCTTTGACACCACCACCACCGACGCCGACGGCAATACCGTGGATCTGGATGAGGCCACCATTGAGGCCAACCGGGCTGAGGCGGAAGCTCAGGCTCAGGAGATCCTGGACGCTCTGGTGGAGGGCGACAAGGAAAAGGCCGCCGAACTGGCAGATCAGTATGAGGCCACTGACGACTCCAATATGAGCGGTATCAGCTACAGCGGCTTTGCCGACTGGATGGCTGATAGTTCCCATCAGGCCGGCTCTTACGGCTTGGTGGAAAACATGAGTGCCACCGAGGAGGATACGGTCATCGGCTACTTTGCCATCTATATCAACGACCGCTATCTGGATGATTACACCGGTGTGGACGTCCGGGTGATCCGGGCCACCGCCACCGCCGATGACGAGGGCAACTACGACATGGACGCCCTGACGGAAGAGCTCAACACCGTCATTGAGAAGTTCGAGGCCACCGACATGACTGCCGAGGACTTTGGTGAACTGGCTGACAACTACTCCTTTGACGCCTCCACCTATCCTCAGGGCCTCCGGGAGAATGTCTCCAAGAACGCTTACAACGACGAGATCACCGAGTGGCTGTTCTCCGACAGCCGTCAGGAGGGTGACTATCAGTCCTTCATAGACGAGGAGAACCACACCTATTATCTGTTCTACTTCGTGGGACATCAGGACACCGCCTACTGGCGCACTGTCTGCTCCACCAATGTCCAGTCCGAGAAATATGAGGCCTGGCTGGATGAGGTGACCCCCAACTACCCCACTGAAAACGGTTTCGGCATGCGTTTTGTGGGCTGATCCCTTCTAAAAAATTCCCTGCCCCGTCCAGAAAAAAGGACGGGGCAGACTTTTTTTGACAGAGTTTCTCTTGCCAAACTGCAAAAGCTATGCTATAATAATAGAGCTTTGCAGGCATAGTTCATCGGTAGAATGGAAGCTTCCCAAGCTTCAGAGGCGGGTCCGACTCCCGTTGCCTGCTCCACAACACAGGATCTGCTATGGCAGATCCTGTGTTTTTGTTTCGGCAAAACGCACTCCCGCACCCCAGAGGGTGCGGGAGTGCATTTTGATTATGGGAGAACAAAAGAGAAAATCTTGCTTTGGATAAAGAGGTCTGCGCTCACCAAGTCTGCAGCTTAGAGGATATCCATGGCAGCGCAGAAGCCCTCGTAGGTGGCCTCCTTGACGGTGCGGGCACGCTTGCCGTCGCCGGTAACCACAAAGTGGGGGCACACACCCTCCAGCGCCTTTACCTCATCGTCGTTGGAACGGCTGCCGCAGCAGTACAGCACCAGATCCGCCTGGTCAAACTGCTCCACGCCGTCCTTGTCCAGGTACTTGACGCCCTTGTCGGTGATCTCCTGGACCTGCACCGAGCAGTAAGTACCCATGCCCGCCTTCTTCATCCGGGGAATCAGGGCCATCCGCTGGCTCATGCCGGAGTCCTTGCAGACATCATCCCGCATCTCCAGGATATCCACCTGGGCACCCCACTCGCTGGCAAAGAAGTAGCCGGACTCGCAGCCAATGGCGCCGCCGCCGATGATGACGATCTTCTTGCCCTTGATCTCTTCCGGGTGGGTGTAGGCGTACAGGGCGTGCTGGGCCTTCTCCACACCGGCGATGGGAGGCACAAAGGGATGGGCGCCCACAGCGCAGATCACATAGTCGGGCTTCAGCTCCTCCAGCAGGGCCTTGGTGGCTTTAGTGTTGAGGCGGATGTCCACCTTCTGATACTTACAACGGGCGATCATGCTATCCTTGAACCGCTTCAGGGACTCCTTGTCGGTGTCGATGTCGGTGAACCAGAGCTGGCCGCCCAAAGCCTCACCCTGCTCCAACAGGGTGACCTTGTGGCCCCGCTCAGCGGCGGTGACGGCGGCATACATGCCGGACACGCCGCCGCCCACAACCACCACGTTGCGGCTGCCGGCGGGCTTGGGGGCGTTGCGCCAGCGCAGTTCCCGCTGACCCCAGGGGTTGACGGCACAGTGCCACAGGGCGGGAATGGGCCGCTCTCCGGGATTGGAGGCCAGGGGGTTGAAGCAGGAGCACCGCAGGCAGGGGGCAATCTGGTCTTCCCTGCCCTCCAGGGTCTTGTTCACAAACTCCGGATCGGCAAACTGCTGGCGGCCCATGGCCACGAAATCGCACTTGCCGGAGGCGATGGCCTCCTCGATCTGCTCCGGGCCGTTGAAGCCGCCCACCGCCACCACGGGCACATGGACATGCTTCTTGATGGCCTCCGCCAGATCCAGGTTGCAGCCGTGCTTGTCAAACATGGAGCTGAAGGCCTTGGTGTTGACATGGTCCTGATAGACGCCGGAGGTGACGTGGATCAGATCCACATGGTCCTGGATCAGCTGGGCAAACTCGATGCCGTCCTCCAGAGTCATGCCTCCCTCGATGCGCTCGGAACCGGACATGCGGTACTCGATCAGGAAATCGTCGCCGCAGACCTCTTTGATCTTGTCGCACACCATGATGGGGAACCGGGCCCGGTTTTCCATGCTGCCGCCGAACTCGTCGGTACGGTGGTTGAACCGGGGAGAGATAAACTGGTTCAGCAGCCAGCCGTGGCCGCCATGGAGGTTGACCATCTGGAAGCCCAGGGACTTGCAGACCCAGGCCGCCTCCGCCCACTGGGCGGCAGTCTTTTCCATCATCTCCACCGTCATCTCTTCCACCTGCACCCCGTCCTCCCGGACAAAGGCAGAGGGGCCGATGGGGTTCTTGTGGCCCGGAATGGTGTCAGGATGGTTCATGGCACCCACATGGTTCAGCTGAATGGAAGCGATGGCTCCGTGGGCCTTGATGGCCTCAGTCAGCACCATAATGGACTCCATATGGAAGGTGGTCATGGGGTTGGACCATACGTCCAGGCCGTGCTCATGGCGCCAGGCGTATTCATGATCGATGAAGCTCTCCGTCACCGTCACCACGGCGAAACCGCCCCGGGATTTGGTCTCATAGACGTCGATGCCCTCGGGGGTGGGATAACCGTGATCTACAATTCGGTTTGTGGTGATGGGGGATGCAATCACCCGGTTTTTGAAGGTGACGCCCTTGATGGTCATGGGCTGGAACATATGGGGATATTTGGAACAGCTCATGGTTTCTTCCACTTCCTTTCCCTAAAATTACTTTCCATTTTTATTGTAACAAAGCCTCAGAATTCTGTGAAGAGGTTACTTTCAGGTAATCTACTCACCTCAAACGCATCAATCGGACGGAGCGTGCTCCGTCCGATTGAATGCAGCAAAATTTAGAAGAGGCCGGTGGCAAACAGCAGCGCAGCCACAACGGAGGCCAGACCCGTCATGATGACGGTGCACATCATGACAGGAGGATAACCGTCTCGATGCTTCAGGTCGGCCATGCCCAGCATGATGATGATAGCCCCCTGATAGGGCAGCGTATCGAAGGTAGAGGCGGTAATGGTGGCAATACGGTGGATCGCTTCGGGCTCCAAAGCCACAGTGGCGGCCAGAACGGGCACCACAATCTGCAGCGCCACAGGGGGCGAACCGGTGAGGCCCACCAGAATGGCCACGGCAATGACCACCAGCAGCGGTGCGGGGATGTTCAGATGGGTGACGCCCTCGATCAGGAAGTTATAGGCGTCGGTGGCCTGCACCACAGCGGCAAAACCGGCCACAATGCCGCCCAGCAGCAGGGCCTCAGCGGTGGACTTGCCGCCCTCATTCAGGGTATTGATCAGGGTGCGGCCCTTGCTGGCGCCCTCCTCCGGCTTGATGAAGGGGGTCAGCACCACCAGAGCCAGGACGAAGCCCGCCAGCAGCGAGGGGGCCAGATTGTTGGTGATATTAAACAGCACCACAACCAGCACCAGCGGCAGCAGGGCCACCACGAAGGGGGGATATTTGCGGTCGGGGTCCACAGGAGCAAAGGCTACTTTACCGGGTTCAAAGATCTCGCCCCGGTCAGTGGCTCTGTGGATGGAGGTGACCAGATAAAATCCGCCGCCCAACAGCACGATGGCAGCGCCAATGAAGCCGGGAACTGCGCCGGCCAGGGAGCTGGTACCCAGAATACCCATGGGGATGGAGTTGGCCACCAGTGGAGCGCCGGGGGTGCAGGCAGCACCGGAGACGCCGCAGGTGATCATACCGATCATGTACTTGCGGGGGATATTGGCTTCACCGCAGACCGTCAGGATCACGGGGAACAGGGTGAACAGTGCACAGAAGGTGTCAATGCCGCCAAAGCACATGGCCCAGCTGACGGCAATGGAAATGATGACGCCAACCGTCTGCCGGCGCTTTACGCTGGCATTTTTGGCAAAGGCGTTCATCAGGGTGACGGCAATATTTGTGGCCGCACCCGAAGCGATGTAAATTCGTCCAACCAGTATGGACATCAGGAACACCGGCAACAGGCCGATTACAAATCCGCCGGCACCACCGGCGAAGGTGTTGACCATGGTGTCCACCAGCGGAAGCCCGCAGGCCACCGCCACCACCAGGGCGCACAGAGGCGCCACATACATGGCAGACATACCACGGAAACATAGGACGATCAGCAGAGCAAAGGCCACAATAATGGCGATGATACCGATCACAACCGATGTTGTCATTGAGTTTCCTCCCTTTTCTCTTTTCTTTCAGGACCCGCAGCCCATTCAAAATGGATTCCGGCCGGAACGCTGCTGGTCACTTTGCAGACAAATTATATCATTTGGGAGGATTTTTTGTAAAGAACTCACAGTAAAGTGCGGCACTTACCAAAAGGTCATGTGGTTACCTGGAAGAAACCAACCTCTTACTTATCATAAGTACGCTTATAGGGATGGCGCATTCTCTCCTCATCCTGCTCCCGGAAGCCATGCCACATCTCTCCCAGGGCATCTATGGGCATATTCCGGCGCTTCATCTCCTTCCAACCCCACTGATAGACCTGATCCAGCAGCGGAACCAGACTCTTCCCCACCTCAGTAAGCCGGTACTCCACCTGGGGCGGTGTCACCGGCACCACAGTCCGGTAGATCAGCCCGTCCTCCTCCAGCTGACGCAGGTTCTGGCTGAGCACCTTCTGGGTGATGGGCAACTGTTTGGTAAACCGGGAGAAATGGGTCAGTTTCCCCTCATCAAAATCCATAGCCCGTAGAATAAAGGGCTTCCAGCGACAAAACACCACCCGCATGACATAGTTATAGGGATCCTGCTGAATGTCGAAATACAGCTCCTCGCCGTTTTCTTCTC
>CABRZO010000107.1 GCA_902475455.1 uncultured Eubacteriales bacterium | reverse complement strand
GGCTTGGGCGGCGGCCTGCTTTTTCTTTTTCGCCTGCCGCAGGGAGCGGAGATAGGCCTCGCCGGTGCTGCAGCTGGGGCTGTCCAGGCTGCACCGGTTGCCGCAGCCGGGGCAGTGTTGGGGTGTTGACATGAGCATCATCCTCCTGTGAAATGCTAAGGTACCTTCTTGACCACAGGATAGCACAGCGCCGCCCCCGGCGCAAGGAAAACAGAGCGGCGCCCGGGCTTTTTTCAAGGCCCGGGCGCCGGAAATGTTGGTGGAAGGTTTTGCGGGGCAATTAAAACTCGGTGAATTCCAGCCGCCGAATGATGTCGTTCTGAAGCTCCGGCCCCAGTTCCACAAAGTAGGCGGCATAGGTGGCCACCCGTACCACCAGATCCCGGTGATTCTCCGGGTGGAGCTGGGCGTCCCGGAGGGTCTCGGTGGAGACGATGTTGAACTGGACCAGGAATCCCCCGGAGCGGACATAAGAGAGAATCAGGGCCCGGAATTTTTTCAGCTTTTCCTCCCCCTGGACCGCCTCGGGGTTGACGCGCATGTTGAGCACCTCGCCGTGGCGCAATTTGGCGTGGTCCAGCCCCGCCACGCTGAGCATGGTGGCGGTGGTGCCGGAGCTGTTGCGGCCCTGGGCCGGGGAGATGCCTCCCTCAGAGATGGGCTCTCCGGCTTTCCGACCGTCAGGGGTGGCCCCCAGCACCATGCCCAGGCCGATGTTGGCGGTGACCGCAGCGGCGGCACAAGTGGACTGGGCGCCCTGGAAGCCCGGGGTCTCCGCCACCACGTCGGAGACGTAGCTGAGCACCTGATTTACCAGGGAGTCCACATAGGGGTCGTTGTTGCCGAACTTCGGGGCCCGGATCAGCAGCTTTTGCAGGTCCTCATAGCCCTCAAAGTTGGAGGCCAGGGCGTCGCAGATCTGGCCCAGGGTGACCTTGCCCTCCTCAAAGACATACTTCTTGATGGCGGCCAGGGCGTCCCCGGTGTTGGGGGCTCCGGCCAGGGACATGGCGAAGGAGTAGAAGGGCTTGGTGCCCCCGTCAATGACGTCGGTGCCCCGCTCCACGCAGCAGGGCAGCAGGGCGGACTGGAAGGGGGAGGGCATGTACCGGGAGAACATGGCCTTGTCGGTATTCTTGATGGCGTGGCAGTGGGGGATCACATGGCGCACCTGGGCGCAAAAGGCCTCCCAGAGCTGCTCAAAGCTGGTGAAGTCGGCGGGGTTGCCGGTGTTCAGGCCCAGCTGGAGGCCGGTCATCCGGTGAACACCGTTGTTCAGGGCCAACTCCAGAATGCCCGGCAGGGAGATGATGCCTCCGGGGATGTTGTAGCTGAGGCCTGCCACCTCCGGGGAGGTGCAGCCGGCGATGGCGTAGTCATTGGCCTGCTGCCGGGTCATGCCGTCCCGCTCCAGATTGGCGATGGCGGTCTTGTCCCCCAAAAATTTCAGCTTGCCCCCCACATCCCGGGCCACCTCGCAGGCCAGCAGGGTGAAGTCTTCCGGGGTGTTGTCGTTCAATCGCACCACCACGTCGTCGGAGCCCATATTCACCGCCCGCTCCGCCTCCAGAATCAGATAGGACAGGTCGTTGACGGCGCAGCGGCCGTCGGGCTTCACGCCGCCGATGGTGAAGGAGCAGCCCGAGTTGTTGCCGGCGAAGCCGTGGGAGCGCATCTCACTGTACACCACGCAGGCGGAATTGCAATTAATCAGCAGCATGGCCAGATATTCATAGGCCTCCTGGAGACTGAGCCCCTTTGCCTTGTCCGCCTCATAGTAGGGGGCCAGATACTGGTCAATCCGCAGGAAGGTGTTGCCGGTGCCCCAGTTCTCCAGCATCACGCAGATGTAGCCAAACCACAGGGACTGGACGGCCTCCCGGAAACTTTCGGCGGGTTTGCGAGGTACCTTGTCACATACGGCGGCGATTTCCAGCAGCTCCCGGGCCCGTTGGGGGTCGGATTCGGACCCGGCCAGCCGCCGGGCCTCGGCGGCGTACCGGTCCCCCAGTTCCGCCAGGGCCTCCAGGCAGAGGGCCATGCCCTCCAGCTCCGCCCGCTGGTGTTCGTCGGTGGGCTGCTGAAGCCGTTTTTTCACCTGTTCCAGCAGGCCCTCGGCCCCGAAGCGCAGCAGCTGGCCGTAGTCCGGGGAGGCGTGGCCCGGGAACTGGTTGTTGCCGCAGAAGGCGCCGCCGCCGATGAGCAGGTCGTCATAGGGCTTGTGCTCCTCCCCCACCTCCTGGCTCCAGTGGTAGCGCAGGGAATTGGTGTCCCAGTAGGACACCACGTCCGCCAGAATGTCCCGCTCCTCCTGGGTCAGGGGCTCAAAGGGGTCGGTCTCCCGGGTGGACAGGATGTCCAGCTCCTTTAAAATCCAGTCGCACTGGAGTTCCGGGCTGATGGAACCGCCCCGGACCTTGGAGGTGGGCCGGCCTACGATGAGCTCTCGGGGATAGATGTGCACTGTCATATGCCGCAGCAGATGGACAAAGGCCTTGCCCCGGCGGATGGGGGCGGGCTCCCCTTCGGTCCGGCGGTAGGATTCGGTGATCAGTTTGGCCCGCTCCACGCAGACCGAGGGCTGTACCAGCATAGCCTCACGCAGCTGGCTGATTCTGGTGTTGTCCAATTTCATGGCCGTGGGCTCCTTCCTGGATGGGGCGCATATGGCCCGTTTATCGTGTTCAGCATAGCATAGAGAAAATGTCGGGGCAAATATCTAAAAAAGTCATTTCATATAAACAAAATGCTATGGATATGCTATACTGAGGAAAACGGCCCAAGGGGGAATGCACCACATGACATCACTTCAGATCACCTATTTTCTAAAGGTGGCGGAATGCATGAGTTTTTCCAAGGCGGCGGAGGAACTCTATGTGTCCCAGCCTTCGGTGAGCCGGCAGGTGAGGCAGCTGGAGGAGGAGCTGGGGTTTCAGCTCTTTGACCGGACCCTGAAACATCAGATCAGCCTGACGGCGGCGGGAATGGTGTTTCGGGACAGCTTTATGCGCTTTGCCCAGGGCTACCAGCAGGCCCGGGCGGCGGCCACGGAGATGTCCCGGCAGGCCACCCTGCGGCTCCGGGTGGGCATTACCCAGAATTGGGACGTGACGGAGGCGCTGATGCGGTTTCAAGAGCAGGTGGAGCTGCGCTATCCCCAGGCGGAGGTCTATTATGAGAACAACTCCAGCCTTCAGCTGCGCCGGCGGCTGGAGGCGGATCAGCTGGATGTGGTGTACTGCATCCGCACCACCGTTCAGAACTTCGATCACTTGGAGGTGCTGGATGTGGCGGAAATGGAGACCCGGGCCTATGTCCGCAAGGGGCTTTTGGCACCTGCGGAGCAGCCGCTGCGGATGGCGGATTTTCACGGCCGGACCCTGCTGATGCTGCCGGAGGAGGAGGCCCCCATGAGCCAGCAGATTGTGCAGCTCCAGTTCCAGACCCATCAGGTGACGGTGAACCCGGTGCGGCTGCCCAACCGGGAGTCGGTGTTTCAGGCGGTGCTGATGGGCCGGGGGTTCACCGTGGGGGATCAGCAGCTCTGGGACTACCGGGACCCCAGAATCACCTATTTCAAAATGCAGGAGCCCATTCCCGTCTGCCTGGTGTGGGACAAGCGCAATCAAAACCCGTTGATCCGGCTGTTTGCCGAGACCATGCTGCAGGAGCTGGGAGATGGCCGGCGGCTGGACTGAGGTTGATGAAGCGGCCAGAACGGGTCACAATAGAGAGACAGAACAGAATGGAGGGCTGAATATGAAGGAAGTTTTGATGATGCTGCTGCCGGACTGCCCCTACTGCCGCCAGGCGGAGGAGATGCTGGAGCAGCTGATGGCGCGGGAGCCCCGGTACCGGCAGGTGTCCATCCGGCGGGTGGACGAGTCGGCCCAGCCAGAGTTTGCCGCCACCCTGGACTATTACTATGTGCCCACTTTCTTTGTGGGGGGCGAGAAAATGATGGAGGGGGTGCCCAGCCTGTACCAGGTTCGGAATGTGCTGGAGTCAGCCCTGGAAGAGGAGGAAAAGTGACATGGCGGAAATCTTGGAGTTTCAAACCCAAAAGGACCCGGAGGAGATGAGCCGGGAAGAGCTGGAGGCCTATCTGGCCCAGCTGCGGCAGCAGCTGGCGGAATTGGATGAGCAGGAGCCCAAGCGCATGGGCAGCGAGGCCTACGAGGCCTGGGGAGAGCGCCACGAGGAACTGGAGGACCTGGTGGACGAGGCCCTGGACCTTTTGGATGAAATGAATTAATTGCGCTGACAAAAACGCCCTGGGAGTTTTTAAAACTCCCAGGGCGTTTTGTGGTTTTCAGGTCAATTCTGGAAAAATTCGGCCCAAGGCAGAGAGCCGGGCGCGATGCAGAGGAAATCAATGCATGGGATGCTCCGGAATGGGATAGGTGATGCTGTACTCGCCCTCGGCGAAGGGGACGCAGTAGGAGTTGTGCTCCCGGTCCAGGGTGGCGTAGGGCGAAGGCCAGGGGCAGGCGTTCTGGGGCGTCTGCACCGGGCTGTAGGAGCCGAAGAACAGGGGGATGGGAGCCCAGGGGGCGCCGGGCAGGGAGCCGTCGTCGGCGGGCTCGGGCTGGGGCCGGGGCATGGGGGGACCACTGAGGCGCTGATAGGACACCTGGGCCCAGTTGTCCTCGTCCATGGCTCCGCCGTAGTCGTTGCAGACGTGCTGGGACAGGATGAGCCACTCATCCCCCTCCTTGACGAAGTCGTTGCCGTAGCGCTCCCAGATCCAGATGCCCTCTTTCTTCTGGTCCGGATTCAGGGTGGAGAAGATGACGCCGGGGGTGTACCAGCTGCCCCGGGCGCTCATGCCGTCGTCAGCCACCTCGATGATGGAGGAGCCCAGCATGTGCACTGCGCACTCCATGAGAGTCCGGGGCTCCTTGCCCTCCACCTCGGGATAGACCGCCAGCAGCCGGCGGTAGTAGTAGTGGGCGTTCTGGGCCAGACCGCCGGCCCAACCCTTGTAGACGTCGGCCCGGCTGCCCATGCCGCCGAAGTTGTGGGACCACCAAAAGTCATCCCGCTGCTTGGCCCACATGGTGTCCAGCTCTTCCTCCGTCAGTCCGGCGGCGTGCATGATGGCGTGCTTGGACTGCTGGTTTTCCACCTCAATGCAGGCCTCGGCCACGTCCACCATATGGGAAAAGGTCATGTTCTTTTTGTTCATATCGCAAACGCCTCCTGTTACGCCTGATAGTTGGGATTGCCCTCGGGCCCGCAGCCCAGCTCAGGCCGGAAGGTCTCGTAGGGCTCGGGGATGGCGGGGTAGGGATAGTAGTTGTAGCGGGTGATGTAGGCCTCCATTTTCAGGGTGGGGTCACCGAACTCCACCGCCATGGGGTTCTGGTCGTCGGGCAGGTCCACGGGCTGGGCAGCGTAGGCCACTCCGGCCTCGGTCTGCAGGTCGGTGCCCACGAAATAGTGCCAGATCTTCCAGCCGTCGGCCTCCCGCACCAGGTCGGCGTTGCCCTTTTCGCACACCCACAGGGGGGTCAGGACGCCGTTGACCATCCGGGTCTCATAGGAGGCGTTGTACCACTGGCAGAGGATGGTCTGGCCGTCCTCCGCCTCCTCCACCCGGATGGTGGCCACCGGATGGCAGTTCATGGTGCCCTTGGCTCCGAAGGGGTTTTGATCCACATAGTAGCGGCGGATCTCATCCATGCCGATGTAGTAGCCCCAGTTCTTGCCGTAGGAGGCGGTCTTGGCGTGCTCCGGCTCCCGGACCCAGAGGGTGTCCAGGGCGGTCTGGCGCTGGTTGCCGGCCATGTAGTACATGTTGCGGCACAGGACGGCCTTGGCCTCCTCTTTGTCCCAGACCCGGCGGATGCGTTCTTCCTCGGTAAACTGTCTCATTACAGTGGTTCCTCCTTTCAATCCATGCCGTAGCTGAAGGTGTCGGCAAAGGTGGCGTAGGGCTCCGGCATCCGGGGAGGCGCGGTGTACTCCCGCTCCGGGGAGTAGACCTCATAGAGCTTGGCGGCCGCGGTGGGGGCGGGCAGCTTCAGTTCCTCCAGGGCGGCGAACTCGGGCAGCACCGGATACTCCTTGCCCTGAACCCAGTTGACGGCCACCGGGGCGTCCAACTCGGTGAACTCCTGCAGGTGCCAGATCTTCCACTCATCCTCCTCCAGCACGAAGTCGGCGGCAATATAGCCCCAGTTCCAGGTGGACAGGGGGCCGTACTTGCCCACGGAGTTGTCGGCGCCCATGACCTGCCACAGCCCCTTGGCGGTCTTGCCGTCGGCGGCCACCTCCACCAGGGGGGAGGTCAGGGGGCGGGGATAGTGTTCGCCGGCGCCAAAGGCCTCACCGTCGCTCTTGTCCCCCAGCTGCTTGGGGAAGATGGCCTTGAGGGCTTTGGCCTTGGCGGCCAGGTTGTCGGCCACCGCCTGATAGTAGCCCCGGATGGCCTCCAGGCCCACATACCAGCCGTCGTTTTTGGCCAGGGTGGGTTTGGGGGCCTGTTTGGCCCAGAGCTTGTCGATGATGTCCGCCTGCTTGCAGATCATGGTCATCAGGGCGTATTTGCCCATGACGTTCTGGATCTCCCGCTGGTCGATGAACCGCTGGGCCAGCTGAAGCGGGGTGTATGCTTGTTTCACCATGGAAATGGCTCCTTTCTGTCTTCAAATGGCAGCGCCCTGGGGGGCGCGCGAAGGTTCGCTTGGAACACTTGTATTATAAAAACCACCGGAGAAAAATGTAAAATAGCGCTTTGGAATGCGGATATGTTCCAAATGTAATTGCCGGTCAAAACAGGGAAAAACCAGGGAGAATACAACTATATATTGTGAAATAACGCCATCCCGTCCGGCCATTCCGTTTGGGCATCATACCATAACGAAACGCAATTTTACTTCTCGGCCACCGGTTTTTATACTAAACTTATCCAAACAATCCGGGCACTTCCGGGGCTGTTTCTGTCAAAAAGCCACAAGGGAGGCTCGCTCCCGCCGATGTAGGCGGGCTAAAAAAAGAGGAGGGAAACCACATGAGTGAGGAAAAGCGCTGCATTATTGATCTGAGAGAAATGGGAGACCGTTACGGCCTCTCCCTGGTGGATGTGGTAAAGGACGGCAAGGTTATTATGAGAGACCACGCCTGGAACCAGCCCGCCCTGCAGAAGGCGGTGGCCGAGTGCCGGGAGAAGGCCAAGGGAGCCGACATTGTGGAGCTGCGGGGCCATGTGCCCAACTGGGCCCTGTCCGCCATGGCCTATGCGGTGCAGCCTGCGGTGTGCTATTTTGAGATTGGCCCCGGGGGCATGTATCACCTGACCAGCACTCCTTTCCCGGTGGATGCGGCGGAACCCACCTGCGGCATGCGCTTCCAGGTTCGGGAGGAGGGGGACAAGGTCTACGTTCAGGCGGAGACCGACGCCCCCCATGCCGACGCCCACGGCTTTGATCTGACCAAGTTCGATCAGATTACCATGCCCCCCATCCCGGTGGGGAAGGATGTGTTCCTCAGCGGTGAGACGGTGAATCCGGTGGCGGTATCCATGGTGTTGACCTACGCGGAGATCTCCCGCAGCGTGTACATCCGCTTCCATGAGGAGCCCAACTACTATTGCTCTGTGACCCATACCACGGACATCGCCGTGGGCGACGCCGTCGCCGTACAGTAATCACCGGCCAATTGTCAAACCGACAGGAAAAGAGGGGAACACAGTGGAACAAGAGGTTGTTCTGGAGGTCAAGAATCTAAAGACCTACTTTTACAATTATGACCGGGAACTCCGGGCGGTGGACGATCTGTCCTATCAGGTCCACCGGGGGGAGTGCGTGGCCATCATCGGCGAGTCCGGCTCGGGCAAGACCGTCAGCGCCCTGTCCATTCTCCGGCTGGTGTCCTATCCGCCCGGGCTGGTGATGGGGGGGCAGGTGCTCTTCAAGGGGAAGGACCTGCTCCAGATGAGCGATGAGGAGTACCGGCAGATCCGGGGCTCCGACATCAGCATGATCTTCCAGGAGCCCTCGGCGGCGCTGAATCCGGTGGCTACCATCGGGGACCAGATTGTGGAGAACATCATGCTCCACAGCGACACCAAGAAGGAGGACGCCTGGCGCCGGGCGGTGGAGCTGCTCACCGAGGTGGGTATCCCCAACGCCGAGGAGCGGGTGAAGCAGTACCCCTTCGAGTTTTCCGGCGGCATGCAGCAGCGGGCCATGATCGCCATGGCCATGAGCTGCAACCCGGAGGTGCTGATCGCCGACGAGCCCACCACCGCCCTGGATGTGACGGTGCAGGCCCAGGTGCTGGAGCAGCTGAACAAGCTGCGTCGGGACCACAACATGGCCCTGATCCTGATTACCCACAACCTGGGCGTGGTGGCCCGGTATGCCGACAGCGTGAAGATCATGTACGGCGGCAAGATTGTGGAGGACGGCAGCGTCATGGATGTGTTCCGCAATCCGGCCCACCCCTATACCCTGGGCCTGATCCGGGCGGTGCCCCGTCTGGATCTGCCCAGAAGCCACGGCCTGCACACCATCGAGGGCGAGCCGCCGGATATGTCTAAAATCGGCCCCAACTGCTGCGCCTTCCATCTGCGCTGCAAATATGCAGAT
>CABRZO010000106.1 GCA_902475455.1 uncultured Eubacteriales bacterium | reverse complement strand
CCGGCCGGTAGCGGTTAAAGACTTCACAGGCGATCCCCATCTTCTCCAGGGTGCGGTCGTAAGTGGTGGGCAGGGTATAGAGGCAGCCCACATCGTCGTACATGACCCGGACATCCACCCCCTGGGCCACCTTGCGTTTCAAAATCTCCAGGATCTCGTCCCACATGACCCCGGGCCGGATAATGAAGTATTCCAGGAAGATGAACCGCTCCGCCTTTTCCAGCTCCCGTTTCATGGCCTCGAACATATCGTCTCCCAAGGGGAAATAGGTGGTCTCCGTGTGGAGATGGGGCGGACAGAAGCTGGCGTCCTCCAGATACCGGGCTTGGGTGGAGGCCACCCCGCCCTGCTGCTCCAACACCGCCCGGACCTCCGGGGCGGAGTGGCCCATGAAGGTACGGATGCACTCCTCCTGCTGGTTCATCTTGCGGCGGGCCCGCTTACCGATCTTGTTGCCGCCGTAGAACAGGTACATAATCCCGCCGAACACCGGCACCGCCAGCACCAACACCACCCAGCTGATCTTGTAAGCGCTCTGGTAGCGACTGCTGATGATCTTCAGCACCGCAATGATGGCGATGATGATATAGACCAGATAGAACAGCGCTATATAGCGGGCAAACCAGATGATGGGTATCGCCATGATAAACAGCTGGAGCAAAATACCCAGACTGACGAAGAACATCCGATGGAAGATAATTTTGGCGATCCGGGAAAAAATGCTCTGTTTGCCCCGGCGGAGGGTGGCTTTGGTCTTGTCTTTGGTAACCCGGGCCCTGGCCTTGATCCGGGCCTTGGTGAGTTTACTATTCTGCTTGCTCATTTCAACACCACGTTTTCCTCTCCCAGCACTTCCCGGGCTTCCCGCACCAGCGAGGTGTGGAGCAGGCAGGGCATGCCATAGCGTTTTTGGGTGTCCTCCGCATAGAAGACTAGCTGACTGTTGCCGGGAAACATGATCAGCACCTTGCGCAAATAGGCCACTGCGGGATCGGAAATGCTGGGCACCCGGAGATAGAGCTTGCTCTTATTTCCAATGACCCCGGGCTTGTCCTCCTGGCTAGCCGCCAGGGTGGAGCCTCCGCCGGAGTAGGGGCTCTCCCGACCGGTGACCCCCGCCAGGGGCTGGAGGGATTCGCACATGATCTGGGGCGACTTCTCATCCCGGACGGAGATGCGGCCCTTCACCAACAGAGCGGTGCCCTCCTTCAGATAGCTGCCGCACTCCCCTAAAGTCTTGGAAAACACCAGCATTTCAATGCTTCCGGTATCATCCTCCAGGTTGACATAGGCCATCAGGGAATTGTTCCGGGTGGTCTTGGTTTTCACGGCGGTGACGACACAGGCCAAAGTCACCCGCTGGTTATCCGCAAACTGGGTGGCCCCGGTCTCGGCGGCAAAATCATTGTTGATGGCGCCAATAGACACAGCCCGGACCCGGCGGATCACCTCCCGGTACTCGTCCATGGGATGACCGGTGAGATAGAGACCGGTGGTCTCCCGCTCCATATTCATGAGCTCCGACCGAGAATATTCCGGCACATTGGGCAGCGGCACCTCGTCCACCCCGGTGTCCTGGTCTCCCAGGCCTCCGAATAGGTCAAACTGTCCCTCCAGGTTCCGTTTCCGGGCGGCGGCGATGCCGTCCATCACCGGGTTCATAACAGCTACCAGCTGGCTGCGCCGGACCCCCATGGAGTCAAAGCTGCCGCAGCGGATCATATTTTCCAGGGCCCGGCGGTTCAGGTCGTGGTCAAACATCCGCTCACAAAAGTCCTGGAAGCTGCGGTAGGGGCCGCCCTTCTCCCGCTCCGCCACCAGGGCGGGGCAGCAGCGGAATGCCCAGTTCTTTGCACTCGCCGATATATTCCGCCACCTTGTCGGTGGAATCCAGCACACTGGTGAGCAGGGCCGCCATATACTCCCGGGGATAGTGGGCCTTGAAATAGGCGGTCTGATAGGCCACGATGGCGTAGCACACTGCGTGGGCCTTGTTGAAGGCGTAGTTGGCAAAGTCGTAGATCTCATCATAGATCTGCTGGGCCACGTCCTCGGGAATGCCGTTGGGAATGCAGCCCCTGATGTCCCGGGCCGGGTCGCCATAGATGAAGGCCGCCCGCTCCGCCTCGATCTGAGCCACCTTCTTCTTGGATATGGCCCGGCGCACCATGTCGGCGCCACCCAGGGAGTAACCCGCCAGCTGCTGGAAGATCATCATGACCTGTTCCTGGTAGACGATGCAGCCGTAGGTCACCGACAGGATGGGCTCCAGCATAGGGTGCTTGTAGGAGATCAGCTTGGGGTTGGCCTTGCAGGCGATGAACCGGGGGATGGACTCCATGGGACCGGGCCGGTACAGGGCGATAATGGCGGTGAGATCCTCGATGGACTGGGGCTTCATCTGGGTACACACCCCGGTCATGCCCCCGGATTCCATCTGGAACACCCCGGAGGTCCTGCCGGCGGAGATCATTTTGAAAACCTCCGGGTCGTTGTCGGGGATGTTGTGCAGGTCAAACTCCGGCTCCCGGAGCTGAATCATCTTCTGGGCGTCGTCCAGGATGGTCAGGTTCCGCAGGGCCAGGAAGTCCATCTTCAGCAGGCCCAGCTCCTCCAGGGTGGTCATAATATACTGGGTGACAATGCTCTCGTCATTCCGGGCCAGGGGCACATACTCATACACCGGGCGCCGGGTGATGACCACGCCGGCGGCGTGCTTGGAGGCGTTGCGGGGCATCCCCTCAATGGTGCGGGCGGTGTCGATGAGCCGCTTGACCCGCTCATCCTCCTCATACATATCCCGCAGGGGCTTGGACACCTTCAATGCCTCGTCCAGGGTGATGTGCAGGGCGTTGGGCACCTGTTTGGCGATGACATCCACCTCAGCGTAGGGCATATTCATCACCCGGCCCACGTCCCGGATCACGCCCTTGGCCGCCATGGTACCGAAAGTGATGATCTGAGCCACATGGTCGGCGCCGTATTTTTCGTTGACATAATCGATGACTTCCCCCCGGCGTCGGTAGCAGAAGTCCATATCGATATCCGGCATGGTGACCCGCTCCGGGTTCAGGAAGCGTTCAAAGTACAGCTCGTACTTCATGGGGTCCACGTCGGTGATGTTCATGCAGTAGGCCACCATGCTGCCGGCGGCGCTGCCCCGGCCCGGGCCCACCGGAATATCGTGGTCCTTGGCGTACTGGGTGAAGTCGGAGACGATCAGGAAATAGTCCTCAAATCCCATGCGGCGGATCATGTCCATTTCGTACTCCAGGCGCTTCCGGTAGGCCTCAGAGCCGTTGGGGTAGCGGCGCTCAAAGCCGTCCCGGCACAGCTTCTCAAACCAGCTGTCGGCGTCGTAACCCTCGGGATACTTGAACTCCGGCAGGTGATAGGTGCCGAAGGAGAAATCCATCTGGCAGCGTTCGGCAATTTTCGCCGTATTTTCAATCGCTTCCGGATGCTGGGGAAAGAGAGATAACATCTCCTCTTCGCTCTTGATATAAAACTCCTCGGTCTCAAACTTCATCCGGTGGGGATCGTCCAGGGTTTTACCGGTCTGAATGCACATGAGCACGTCCTGGGCCTCGGCGTTCTCCCGGCGGATATAGTGGGCGTCATTGGTGGCCACCAGAGGGATGCCGGTCTCCTGGCTGAGCCGGTAAAGATCCGGCAGGATGCGCCGCTGCTCCTCGATGCCGTGATCCTGAATCTCCAGGAAATAGTTGTCCTCCCCCATGAGCTCCCGCATCATCAGGGCGTGGTCCTTTGCCCCGGCATAATCCCCGGCCCGGAGCCGGCGGGGGATCTCTCCCGCCAGGCAGGCCGACAGGGCGATGAGCCCCTCGTGGTGCTCCCGGAGCAGGTCCATGTCAATCCGGGGCTTTACATAAAATCCTTCCACATTGGCCCGGCTCACCATATAGGACAGGTTGCGGTAGCCCTCCTCATTCTTGCACAGCAGCACCAGATGCCGGGCCTCGCTGTCCAGCTCGTGGACCTTGTCAAACCGGGTCCGGGGGGCCACATAGACCTCACAGCCGATGATGGGCTTCACGCCCTCCGCCTTGCAGGCCTTGTAAAAATCCACACAGCCGTACATGACCCCGTGGTCGGTGATGGCCACGCTGGTCTGCCCCAGCTCCTTGACCCGGCGCACCAGATCCTTGATGCGGCAGGCCCCGTCCAACAGGGAAAATTCCGTATGCACATGAAGGTGTGTAAAAGCCATAGCGTTTCCTCAAATCTTATCCGGGGTATTGGTTGTGAATTGCTTCTGTCTTTGGATCAGTCGCCGCAGTTGGCGGCGTCAATGGCGATGGCAATGAGCAGGCACAGCAGGGCGTTGCGCTCCTCCGGGATGTCCAGCACATAGGTGTCTCCCCAGTGGAAGAGCTCCTTGGTTATGTGCATGACACATTTGCCGGCGGAATCCACCACATCGTACTCCCAGCCGAACACATCCCCCTGGACCTGCCAGCCGTTCATGCTCAGGTGGTACCGGGGGTGGAACAGGGTGAACTCCTTCCGGATGTACCCCATATCCATGCCGCCGATGACCAGTTCAAACTGGGGCATCAGGGCAAAGAGCTTCTGGTGGACACTGCCCACTTCCATACCGGTGCCCAGATCGTTGACGTGGATCTGGTGGCCCAGAGTAAAGAACTCCGCCTCCACAAAAAAGCAGGGATTTTCCCACTCGTCATAGATGTCATAGGTGTCCGTCCAGGAAAACACCCGCTGCCGAATCAGCAATTTCATGTTTGCTTCCCCCTCGTCATCAGCCAAAAGAGCAGGTATCCTCCCAGGCATCCCAGCATGTTCAAAATCAAATCGTCAATGTCACAGGCCCCCAGCAGCGTCACATACTGGAACACTTCTATGGCGCAGATGCTGGCCAGCGACACCAGCCCCACCTTCCAAAGCCGCCGCAGCCTCCCGTAGGCCTGGGGCAGCAGGCAGCCAAATGGGACAAAGGCCAGGGCGTTGCCCACCAGGTTCTTCAGCGCCCAGCCCTCGTCCCAGTGTCTCAGCTGCATCCGGATGCTCTCAAAGGGCTGCAAATTCAGGTTAAAACCGGGTTCTTTGGCCCGGATGGCGGCAAACCGCTCCATTCTGTCCAGCAGATCCGCCGGATGGCCGTCAAACTTCACCACCACAAAGGCCGCCAGCCACACCAGATAGAGCCAGAACGCCAGCTTCCACCAGGAAAAAATTCGCTTCATCCCGCCTCCGTCACGGCTGGGCCGCCGACAGCTCCATGAGCTTCCGCAGCCGGTGATTCAGGCAGGACTTGCTGACCTGGGCCAGCTGGGCCAGCTGGCTCAAAGAGAGCTCCGGGTGCTCCAGCCGCAGCCGGGCTGTCTCCCGCAGCTTTTCCGGCAGGGATTCCAGCCCCATCCCCCGGTCCAGCCGACGGATGGCCTCAATCTGGTTCTGGGCCGCGTCCACCGCCTTCTCCAGATTGGCCACATCGCAGTTGGACCAGCGGTTGACGCCGTTGCGCAGATTCTTTTCCACCTTGGCGTTCATGATCTCCATGGCGGCCAACGGGGCCCCCAGGGTGGTCAGGAAGTCGGCAATGGCCTCACTGCGCTTCAAATATGTTACATAATTCGAATTACGGTTAATTATCTTGGGTTCAAATCCCATCTCCATCAGCAGAGACTGGAGTTCCCGGTGCACATAGTGATGGGAGGTAGTCAGCTCCAGATGGTAGCGCTTTTCCGGGTCGGTGACGCTGCCCCCGGCCAAAAAGGCCCCTCGCAAAAAGGCGGAACGGCAGCACTCCTCCTCCAGCACTGCGTAGTTGATGTGATGGGAGACGCTGTTTTCCCGGGCATAGCCGTAAGTATCCAGAATTTTGGCCATGGCCTCGGGGCTGTCGATCTCGAAAGTCAGCTTGCCCCCGGTATTCAGGTCCTCCGGCCTCTGGTCAAAGCTCACCCCGAAGGCTTTGCGGAACAGCCGGGGCAGCCGCTGGGCAAAGGGGGCGCTGCGGGTGGTAATCCGCAGCCGCTGGGGGGTGAAGCTGTTGCAGAACAGGAGTACCCCATAGGCCTCGGCACAGGCACAGCAGGTGCGGGACAACTTTTCCCGGCACAGCTCCCCCTTGACCCGGGACGCAAACGACATGACAGGCACTCCTTTCTGGCAGGGCAATCGGGCCCACGCCCGATAAACGGTTTATTTGATCCAGGGCCGCCCAAAGGCGGCTGCTTAAAAGTTCAGCGCTCCCGGACATACCGGGCCACGCCGTTTTCAAAGATGCGCATAGTGTGGTCCTCCATGAGCTGGAGCACCGCCCGGGCCAGCTGGTCCGGATCGTGGCGGGCCAGCCGCTGCTGGCGCAGATCCGCCACCGGCTGCTCCTCTACCTCAACCCCCAAAGACTCTATGGTCTCCCGGTCCACCCGGATGGGCTCCGCCCCCTCCTTGGCGTAGAGGGGGAGCAGGGCGGCGGGAATGGGGGCGGAATTCACCAGGCAGAAGTCCACCAGCTTATGACCTGAGTGGGCCAAAAGGGCCCGCAGATGGTCCGCGGCGGTATAGCCCTCGGTCTCCCCGTCCTGGGTCATCACATTGCAGATATAGGCCCGCAGGGCGGGAGAGGCGGCAATGGCGTCGGTGATGCCCTCCACCAGCAGGTTAGGAATTACACTGGTGTACAAACTGCCGGGCCCCAGCAGAATCAAATCTGCCTTGGCGATGGCCTCCAGCGCCTCCTGATTCACCCGGGCATTTTCGGGGATCAGCCGCACCTTGGTAATGCGGCAGTCCTGGGCCTTTTTAAAGTCACAGATTTTGGACTCCCCCACCACCTGGGTGCCGTTCTCAAACTCCGCCACCAGCTGGATGTTGTCGCTGGTCACCGGCAGCACCCGGCCGGTGATGGCCAGCACCTGGCTCATCCGGGACACCGCCTCCTCGAAGGAGTCGGAGATGCCGTTCAGCGCCGCCAAAAACAGGTTGCCGAAGCTCTGGCCCGCCAGAGTGCCCTCGGAAAACCGATAGTTGATGAGCTCCTCCATCAGAGGCTCCGCGTTGGCCAGGGCCTGGAGACAGTGGCGGATGTCCCCGGGTGGGGGCATCCCCAGATCCTCCCGCAGCTTGCCGGAGCCGCCGCCGTCGTCCGCCATAGTGACGATGGCGGTTAGGTTGGCGGTGTAATTTTTCAGCCCCCGCAGCATGGTGGACAGCCCGGTGCCGCCGCCAATGGCCACAATGTTGGGGCCATCCAGGTGAATACGCTTCTTTCTGCTCATAGCTTCAAACCCTCGTCACATCCCGGTGATACTCGCTCACCGTATAGCCCTGCTCCCGGACCCAGTCCGTCAGCTTGCAGGCCAGCGCCACCGACCGGTGCCGGCCTCCGGTGCAGCCGATGGCCAGGGTCAGGGTGCGCTTGCCCTCCTCGGCGTACTGGGGCAGCAGAAAGGCCAGAAAATCCGTCAGTTTGTTCCAAAAGGTCTCGGTCACCTGGAAGGAGTCCAGATAGTCCCGCACCGGCTGGTCCTTGCCGCTGAGCTGCTTCAGATTGGCCACATAGTAGGGGTTGGGCAAAAACCGCACATCCAGGGCCAGATCCGCCTCCAGGGGCAGGCCGTATTTGTAGCCAAAGCTCATCACCGTCACCGAAAGGCCGGTCTGGAGCTGGTTGGTGCCAAACAGCTTTTCCAAGGCCGCCCGGAGCATGTTGGTGGAGACAAAGGGGGTGGTATCCAGCACATAGGTGGCCCGGTCCCGGACGGGCTGGAGCAGGTTGCGCTCCCGGTTGGCGGCGTCCTCCAGGGAGTAGCCGATACCCGCCAGGGGGTGCAGCCGCCGAGTCTCCTTATAGCGCTTGATGATGGTGGGCAGATCCGCCTCCATAAACAGCAGCTTGTAGGTGCAGTTCATCTGCTCCAGCTCATCCAGGGCGTGGAGCAGCGGCTCAAAGCAGTCCCCGGCCCGGACATCGCTGACCAGGGCCACCCGGTCATAGCGGCCGTTGGCGTGGATGCAGAATTCCGCGAACTTGGGCATGAACTCCGGGGGAATGTTGTCCACGGTATAAAAGCCCGCGTCCTCCAGAAATTCCGCCGCCCGGCTCTTGCCGGCGCCGGACAGGCCGGTAATGATAACAAACTCCATAAAACTCTCCCTCTCCCGCGGGGCGCCCTCAGTCCAGGCGCCGGATCTCCAGCTCCAGGGTGATGCCGGTCTGGCGCAGCACCGTCTCTCTAATCTGATCGGTGAGCGCCAGCACATCCCCACAAGTGGCCCCGCCGGTGTTGATGACGAAGCCAGCGTGTTTTTCGCTGACCTGGGCGCCGCCCACCCGCAGCCCCTTCAGGCCGCACTGGTCAATGAGGGCGGCGGCGTAGCCCCCCACCGGCCGCTTGAAGGTGCTGCCGGCGCTGGGATACTCCAGGGGCTGACTGTTTCTGCGTTTCTGGGCCAGCTCCTCCATCCGAGCCCGGATCTGTTCCCGGTCCCCTGGGGCCAGGCGGAGCCGGGCGGAGGTGACAAATTTATCCCCATGCGAGAAGGCGCTGTGCCGGTAGGAGAGCTGCTGCTCCTCCCCGGTCAGAGTGCCTTTCTCTCCCGTCAGGGTCAGATAGTCGCTGGACACCGCCAC
>CABRZO010000105.1 GCA_902475455.1 uncultured Eubacteriales bacterium | reverse complement strand
GGTGCTGCTGGACGGGTTCATTGCCGACGCTGCGGCCCTGTGCGCGGTGCGGCTTAATCCGGCGGTGGGGGACTGTCTGCTGGCAAGCCATGTCTCAGCGGAGCCCGCCGCCCGGCTGCTGCTGGAGGCGCTGGATCTGCGCCCCCTGATCTCCGCCGGTCTGCGGCTGGGGGAGGGCAGCGGAGCCGTGTGCGCCCTGCCGCTGCTGGATCTGGCCCTGGAGGTGTACCACAGCGGCCACACTTTCGGCCACCTGGGCATTGAGGCCTATACCCCTCAGTGAGGAGGATCAGGAAATGTTTACCCTGGTATTCGGCGGCTCCGCCAGCGGCAAGAGCGAGTATGCCGAGGGGCTGGTGCTGTCTCAGCCCGGCCCCAGAATTTATATCGCCACCCTGTACCCCTGGGACCAGGAGTGCGTAGCCCGGATTGAAAAGCACCGCCGGGCCCGTTCAGGCCGGGGGTTTGAGACAGTGGAGCGCTATACCGACCTGGCGAGCCTGAACCTGCCCTCAGAGGCCAATGTGCTGCTGGAGGGGCTGGGCAGCCTGCTCTCCAACGAGCTTTACACTCCAGAGGGTGGCGGCTTAGAGGCGGTGCTGCGGGGCATCGAGACCCTGGAGGGATGCGCCCATCTGACGGTGGTGGCCGAGGAGGTCTGCGCCGGCGGTTCAGATTATGCCGGAGACACCCTGCGCTACCTGGAGGCCATGGCCAAGCTGAACCGGGCCCTGGCCCGGCGAGCGGACCGGGTGGTGGAGGTGGTCTGCGGACTGCCCAATGTTTGGAAGGGATGAAATCTGTGCGGGTATTAGAGACCATTGCAGTGGCGTTTTCCATGTACTCCGCCCTGCCCATGCCACAATTTGAATGGAATCAGCGCAATATGCGCTTCTCATTCTGTGCCTTCCCGCTGATCGGCCTGGTCATCGGCGCCCTCTGCGGCGCCATCGCCTGGGTCGGGGCCTGGCTGTCCCTGCCCCGGCTGCTCACGGGGGTGCTGCTGGGGCTGGCCCCGGTGGCGGTCACCGGCGGGATCCATTTAGATGGGGCCTGGGACGCCCTGGCCAGCCACGCCGAGCCGGAGCGGAAGCAGGAGATTTTAAAAGACCCCCATGTGGGCTCTTTTGCCCTGATCCGGCTGGGCTGCTATCTGGCCCTGAACCTAGCCCTATGGGTCACCCTGCCCCAGTACCGCTATCTGCCCCTGGGCCTCATGTTCTGCCTGAGTCGGGTCCAGTCCGGGCTGGCGGTGACTACCTTACCGCTGGCAAAAAAGACCGGTCTGGCCTATACCTTTGCCACGGCGGCGGATAAAAAACGGGTGGCAGCGGTGCTGACGGTGCTGGATGTGCTGCTCAGCCTGACCCTGGTGGCCACCGGCTGGCAGGGTGTTGCCATGGCTGTGGCGGCCCAGTGTGTGTTTGTGTGGTACCGCCGGATGGCGCTGAAACAGTTCGGCGGCCTGTCCGGAGATCTGGCGGGCTGGTTTGTCCAGACCGTGGAGCTCTGGATGCTGATCGCCATGTACGGGGTACAGATCCTGGAGGGATTGGTATGATGTTTGTCACTGGCCCGCTGTTTGCGGGAAAGCGGGACTATGTCCGCTCCGCCTTGGGCTGGAGTGAGGAGGAACTGTCCCGGCGCTGTGTCTGGGATGTACAGGATCTGGTTCAGCCGGATACCGATCTGGCCGCTCTGGCGGAGGAACTGGCCCGGAAGGATGTGGTCATCGCCACTGAAGTGGGGGGCGGCGTGGTGCCGGTAGACCCCCACCAGCGGGCCTGCCGGGAGGGGGCCGGACGGCTGGCCTGCCTGCTGGCCCAGAAGGCGGACACCGTGGTGCGGGTGTGCTGCGGCCTGCCCCAGTGCCTGAAGGGGCAAAAGCCATGACGGTGGAGCTGATCCGCCACGGGGAGACCGCCCTGCAGCGGGAGCACCGGTACCAGGGCCGGCTGGATGCCCCCCTGTCCCCGGAGGGGAGAGCGGGGCTGAAACCAGCTCCCCAGTGCCCGGACCGGGTCTATGTCTCCCAACTGCTGCGGGCCCGTCAGACCGCCGCCCTGCTGTTTCCCCAGGCGGAGCAGGTGGTGGTACCCGGGCTGGAGGAGATGGACTTTGGCCGATTTGAGGGCAAAAATTACCGGGAGCTGTCCGACGATCCGGCCTATCAGAGCTGGGTGGACGGCTTCTGTCTCGGGCCCTGTCCAGGCGGCGAGTCAAAGCAGGAATTTTGCGCCCGGGTTTGCGCTGCCTTTGAGGCGCTTTTGCAGGATGCCTGGACCGGGGGCGAGGACTCCGTCACCATCGTGGCCCACGGGGGTACCCAGATGGCGGTGATGGAGCGGTTTGCCATCCCCCAAAAGGACTATTTTGATTGGCATCTGGAGAGCGGCCAGGGCTACCGGGCCCAGGCCAACTGGGGTGAAAACGGCCTGACGCTCACACTGTTGGCTGTGACAGATTATCGAAGAGAGACTGGACCGAGAGAGTTATGACGTTTATTTTCATATTGGTTTTGAGTGTTCTGCTGGATCTGCTGCTGGGGGATCCGGCCTGGATGCCCCACCCGGTGGTACTCATGGGCAAGGGGATTTCTCGACTGGAGCCCTGGCTGCGCCGTCACTTTCCCACCACCCCGACAGGGGAGCGTTGGGCGGGCCGGGCGCTGGCCTTGATTCTGCCCCTGGCCACCCTGTTGATCACCCTGGGGGTATGCTGGCTGGCCTGGCTCATTCATCCCGTTCTGCTTGTGGCGGTCAACGTATTCTGGGGCTGGCAGGCCCTGGCCATGAAGGGGCTGAAGACCGAGAGTATGCGGGTTTATCGGGCCCTGACCGGCGGCACTTTGCCGGAGGCAAGAAGTGCTGTTGCCCGTATTGTGGGCCGGGACACCCAAAATCTCACTGCCGAAGGTGTGACCAAAGCGGCGGTGGAGACGGTGGCGGAGAATTTCTCCGACGGGGTGTTTGCCCCGTTGTTTTATCTGGCCATTGGCGGGGCGCCCCTGGCTCTGTGCTATAAGGCCATCAACACCATGGACAGCATGGTGGGCTACAAAAATGAGCGCTATCTGAACTTCGGCCGGGCGGCGGCCAAGCTGGACGATGTGGCCAACTTTCTGCCCTCCCGGCTGGCGGCCCTGGCCCTGATCGGGGCCACTGTGTTTGCGGGGGGAAAAACCCGCAACGCCTTCAAAATTTGGCGGCGAGACCGGCGTAATCATGCCAGTCCCAACTCCGCCCAGACCGAGGCGGTGATGGCCGGAGCCCTGGGGGTGCAGCTGGCGGGCCCCGCCTGGTACTTTGGTGAATTCTATGACAAGCCCACCATCGGAGACCCGGATCGGCCCATTGAGCCGGAGGACATCCGGCGGGCTAATAAATTGCTCTATGGGGCGGGGCTGCTGAGTTTGGCGGTGCTGTGCGCCCTCTGGGGGGCATTGATCCTGATTGGATAAAGGAGTTTTGGCATGAGACCCACACACGGCGGCGATTGGGCCGGATACGAAATGGAATATGGAGCATTGCCCCTGGACTTTTCCGCCAATACCAGCCCCCTGGGGCTGCCCCATGGGGTAAAGGCGGCGGTGATTGACAGTCTGGAGTATGCGGACCGCTATCCAGACCCTCGGTGCCGTAAGCTGACCGAAAAGCTGGCGAAGCATTATGGGGTGGCTCCGGAGTCCATTCTGTGCGGCAATGGGGCGGCGGATCTGATTGACCGGCTGGCCCTGGCTCTGGGGCCCCGGCAGGCCCTGATAACGGCCCCCACCTTCGGGGAGTACGCAGTGGCTTTGGAGCGGGTGGGCTGTGAAGTCCGGAAATTTCCCCTCCGGCAGGAGAATCGGTTTCAGCTGACAGAGGATTTCCTGAACTGGATTACGCCGGAGACCGATCTGGTCTTTCTCTGTGAGCCCAACAACCCCACCGGCGTCACCAGCCCCAGGCCCCTGCTGGAGCGGGTGCTGGAGCGATGCCGGGCGGTGGATGCGCTGCTGGTGGTGGACGAGTGCTTTGGGGACTTCCTGGACCGGCCAGAAGACCATACCATGTTGCCAATGCTGGAGGAACATTTGCTGATTCTGAAGGCCTTCACCAAGTTTTACGCCATGGCGGGGCTGCGGCTGGGCTATTGCCTCAGCGGCAACCACGCCTTGCAGGAGACCATGGCCCGGGCGGGGCAGCCCTGGAGCGTGTCCACCCCGGCCCAGGCCGCCGGGACGGCGGCTCTGGAAGAGGCTGACTACGCCCGGCAGCTGAGAGAATTGATTCAGACCCAGCGGCCCCGGCTGGCGGAGGCTCTGACGGCCCTGGGTTGTTCCGTAGTACCCGGGGAGGCCAACTACCTGCTGTTTTTCTGTCCGGTGCCGGAGCTGGACGCGAAACTGCGGCGGCGGGGGATTCTGATCCGCTGCTGTGCCGATTATGACGGCCTGGGCCCGGGCTGGTACCGGGTTGCGGTGCGGACCGAGCCGGAACATCAGCGCCTCATCGGGGCGCTCAGCGAGGTGATTTGCAATGGCTAAGTGTATTATGGTCCAGGGTACCATGTCCGGGGCGGGGAAGAGCCTGCTGGTGACCGCCCTGTGCCGGATCTTTGCCCAGGACGGCTATCGGGTGGCCCCCTTCAAGAGCCAGAACATGGCCCTGAACAGCTATATCACCCGGGACGGCCTGGAGATGGGCCGGGCCCAGGTGGCCCAGGCCCAGGCTGCCGGGAAAGAACCTGACGTCCGGATGAATCCCATTCTGCTGAAACCCTCCAGCGACGTGGGCAGTCAGCTCATCGTCAACGGAGAGGTGAGGGGAGACTACCGGGCCCGGGACTATTTCCGGATGAAAAAGACGCTGATTCCCGATATTATGGCGGCATATCACTCCCTGGCAGAAGAAAATGATATTATTGTGATTGAAGGCGCCGGAAGTCCCGCAGAGATCAACCTGAGGGAGGACGACATCGTCAATATGGGGCTAGCGGAGCTGGTAAATGCCCCGGTGCTGCTGGTGGGGGACATTGACCGGGGCGGGGTGTTTGCCCAGCTCTATGGCACCATGGCGCTGCTGCAGGAACAGGAGCAGCAGCGGGTGGTGGGCCTGGTAGTCAATAAGTTCCGGGGGGATGTGGACATCCTGAAGCCCGGCCTTGCCATGCTGGAGGAGAAAACCGGAGTGCCGGTGCTGGGGGTGATCCCCTATACCCGGGCGGACATCGACGACGAGGACTCCCTGTCCCAGCGGCTGGAACAGACTGGGGGACACAAACCGGTGGATATCGCCATCCTGCGTTTGCCCCGGATTTCCAATTTTACCGATTTTGCACCTCTGGAGCGCCATGAGGCTCTGGGCGTCCGCTATGTGAACTCCGTCCAGGAGCTGGGCCAGCCGGATCTGGTGATCCTGCCCGGTACCAAGAACACCATGGGAGACCTGCTCTGGATGCGGCAGAATGGCCTGGAGGCCGGAGTCCGGCAGCTGGCGGCCCGGGGAGTGCCGGTGCTGGGGGTCTGCGGCGGCTATCAGATGCTGGGCAGACAGCTCAAGGACCCGGAGAATGTGGAGCACGGGGGAGAACTGGAGGGCATGGGGCTGCTGCCCTGCGAGACGGTTTTTTCCAGCCAGAAGGTGCGCACCCGTGTGTCGGGAGAAGTGGTCTTTCCGCCCCTGGCTGGGGCAAAGCTGGAGGGCTATGAAATCCATATGGGGCGCACTCTGGTGGATTGCCCCCACTTCTGTACCCTGTCGGAGGGCCAGCCGGAGGGGGCGACCCAGGACCTGGTCTTCGGCACCTACCTTCACGGCCTCTTTGACTCCGGGGAGCTGGTGAGCAAGCTGGCCAACTGGCTGCTCACCCGGCAGGGGAAGGACCCGGAGACGGTGGCGGTGGAGAGCCACCGGGACTATGAACAACGTCAGTTTGACCTGCTGGCGGAGGAGGTGCGCCGCAGCCTGGATCTGGAGGCGGTGTACCGGGCCATGGAGGCATACCAGCATGGATAAGGGTTTGATGCATCTCTACTGGGGGGACGGCAAGGGAAAGACCACCGCCGCCATGGGACTGGCCCTCCGGGCCCTGGGCCAGGGGTTCAAGGTCACGGTGGTGCAGTTTCTGAAGAGCGGCACCAGCGGGGAGCTAGAGAGCCTGCGCACGCTGGGGGCCACCGTCTACTCCGGTAAAATTGGAAACCATTTTTTCTCAAAAATGAGCCCGGAGGAACAGAGGGAAAACCGCAAATTATACTCAGCTTTTTTAAACAAAATTCTAGAAAATACTGGGGATTTATTGATCCTGGACGAGGCCTGCGGAGTCTGGGAGTATGACCTGGTGGACCGGGACCTGCTGCGCCGGACAGTGGAGGGTCGGCCGGCGGGCCTGGAGGTGGTGCTGACCGGGCGGCATCCGGCGGACTGGATTCTGGAGCAGGCGGACTACATCACGGAGATGCGCTGCCACCGGCATCCCTATGAACAAGGCATTGTGGCCAGAAAGGGCGTGGAATTTTGAGTCAGGAGCATACCAGACCGGCGGACATTGAGCGCACCAGCATGTCCATTATCGCCGCCGAATTACAGCAGCGGGGCATTGCCCTGCCGGAGGAGACCGGCTTTGTGGTCAAACGGGTGATCCACACCACGGCAGATTTTGACTATGCAGAGCATCTGGTGTTTACCCCCGGGGCGGTGGAACGGAGCCTGGAAGCGCTGCGGCAGGGCTGCCCCATCATCACCGACACCAATATGGCCAAGGCCGGGGTCAGCAAGCCGGGCTTGGAGAAGCTGGGGGGCTGGGTGGACTGTTTCATGGCCCACCCGGAGGTGATCCGGGCGGCCCGGGAGCAGGGCACCACCCGGGCCACCGCTTCCATGGAGAAGGCGGCCCGGGAGCATCCCGGGGCCATTCTGGCGGTGGGCAACGCCCCCACAGCCCTCTTTGAGATCGCCCGGCGGATGGAATCCGGCCTGCGCCCCGGGCTGGTCATCGGTGTGCCGGTGGGTTTTGTCAATGTGGTGGAGGCCAAGGAGCAGATCTTTGCCCTGTGCCAGGAATTGGATGTGCCGGCCATTGTGGCCCTGGGCCGGAAGGGGGGCAGCAATGTGGCGGCGGCCATCTGCAACGCCCTGATATATCGAGCCACAGATATGCTGGACCCCACCCGGCGGGGCTGGAACTGAACAGAAAAACCGGCATCGGATTTATAAATCCAATGCCGGTTTGAGCGTGTCGACAAAGTCGACACGCTTCTCAAAAATGCAAGCATTTTTGAGAGGGGGTGCAGGCCGCCGCAGCGCACTCGCTGTGCTCGCACGTTTGCGGCCTGAGCAGTGTTTTTTTCGAGGCGCATGTCCTCGGAAAAAACGGGGTTTGATTTTATTTTGCCGCCTGCGGGCGGCAAAACTCTGCCGAGAGCTTCTGTTTCCTGCAAAGAGAACCAGTGTTCTTGCTTGGGCAGTCCCTTTTTAGACAGACTGAAACCGGCATCGGATTTGTAAATCCGATGCCGGTTTTTTGCTGTTTCAAAGGAAATTACAGGTGATAAAACTCTTTTTCAAACTTCGCCTGTTCTTCGGCCTGAATCTCGTAGAACCGGTCCTGGATGGGCACCAAATCCGCCACAAAATTGCCGCCGGGGGCCAGGATGTGATACCACTCCTGAATCTGAGCCCGGACCTCGTCCTCGGTCATGCCCATGGCCTCCATCTGCTTGTCAAAAATGGCCAGCCGCAGGATCAGGTCCTTGCCGTAATTTTCCTTGATGTAACGCAGATCGTTGTTGGTCTGCAGCGGCTGCAGAATGTCCATGCCGGCGGCCACAAAGTCGCCCACCAGCGGGGTAATGTAGCCGCAGGAGTGCAGCTCAAACATCATGCCCAGAGAGTGGACATGATCCACCAGTTCCTTCCAATACTGGGGGAAGAAGCTGCGCCACATCTCAGGTGAGAGGAAGGTGGAGCGCATGGTGCCGTAATCATCGTCAAAAATGATGATCTCCGGCTTCATGTACTTGGCCACACAGGTGGCCACTTCCTTCTTGTATTCCAGCATGGCCTGGAAAAATTCGTGTACCGTCTCCGGCTCCTCGTAGAAGGCGCACAGGGCGTCCTCAAAGCCGATCAGGCAGTGCATACGCTCAAAGAAGCCCACCAGGCTGCGGACCTGCAGCACCTGGTTCTCCCGGTCAAAGTTGGCCAGGGCCTGCTTGGTGTAGCCCTCCCAGTCAAAGGCGCGGACCTGCTCGGCGGTGGGAATGACAGAGGCAAAATCCTCCAGATCCTCCAGCCGCTGGGTGCCCGGGGTGATGGTGGCACCGTCCAGAGGGCTGTCGCCGAACTCGGACCAGGAGCAGCCGAACCAGTCCTTGCCTACCCGGACGCCGTTGACCATTTCGCCGCCCATATTGTGCTCGCCGGGGGTGAATGCCATGTACATGTCCTGAGGCTGAACCAGTCTGGAGGCCTCTTCGTGCCGCAACACTTTCAAATAATCTGCTTTTGACATCGTTAATGTCTCCTTCCTTTTTCTTCCCTTCATCTGTGCATAATTCTATCATGGAACCCGGGATTTTTCCCGAAGTTGCTCACTTTTTTATCCCAACGATTGTGAGATATATTGCCGTTAATCCAACAGAATACAGCTGGTGTAGGTAATGGTCT
>CABRZO010000104.1 GCA_902475455.1 uncultured Eubacteriales bacterium | reverse complement strand
CCGGCCAGTAGTCCTTATCCACCAGCAGCTCCAGCTCGTCGATGGGGGCGCGGAGGGCGGCCATGGCGGGAACCACCTTGTCATGGAAGGCGTTGGCCATCTGGCAGCCGTCCTCAATGGCATTGGTCTCGGCGGTGGCGGCCTGCAGGGCCTCCATGGCCTGGCTGGCCTTGGCCAGCAGAGCGGAGATCTTGGTCAGCAGCTTGGTCTGGACGGACACATCGGCCTCGGGGCAGGCGGCGGAGACGGCGGTAATGGAGTTGCCCAGCTCGGTGGTGAATCGAATCACCGCAGGGATATAGTGCTTGGGCACCATGTGCAGCATGGTCTGGGCTTCGATGTTGATGATCTTGGAGTAGCCCTCATAGAGCACTTCGGCCCGGGATTCCAGCTCCACCTTGGTGAAGATGTGGAACTTCTCAAACAATTCCACGGACTTGTCGGTGGTCAGGGCAGGGATGGCGGCCACCATGGAGGGGATGTTGGGCAGCCCCCGGCGGGCGGCCTCGGCCACCCACTCCTCGGAGTAGCCATCGCCGTTGAAGATGATGCGCTGATGCTGGGTCATGTACTCCCGGATCAGGGCCTTGCAGGCGGACTCGAAATCCTCGGCCTTTTCCAACACGTCGGCAGCTTCGCAGAAGGCCTCGGCCACAATGGCGTTCAGCGTGGTGTTGGCAGCGGCGATGGAGTCGTTGGAGCCCACCATACGGAACTCAAACTTGTTGCCGGTGAAGGCGAAGGGGGAGGTACGGTTCCGGTCGGTGGCGTCCTTGGTCAGCACCGGCACGGTGGAGACGCCGGAGTTCAGGCTGCCGGCGCAGGCGCCGTTGCGGATGGTGCCGGAGACAATGCTCTGAACCATTTCATCCAACTGATCGCCCAGGAAGATGGAGATGATGGCGGGGGGAGCCTCCTGGGCACCCAGCCGGTGGTCGTTGCCCACATCGCTGGCGCTCTGGCGCAGCAGGTCGGCATGGGTGTCCACCGCCTTCAGAATGCAGGAGAGCACCAGCTGGAACTGGAGGTTGCTCTGGGGATCGTCGCCGGGATCCATCAGGTTCTCGCCCAGATCGGTGCTGATGGACCAGTTGTTGTGCTTGCCGGAGCCGTTGACGCCGGCATAGGGCTTCTCGTGGAGCAGGCACACCAGGCCGTGGCGGGTGGCCACCCGCTTCATGGTCTCCATGGCCAGCTGGTTCTGGTCCACAGCCACGTTAGCAACGGAGAAGATGGGGGCCATCTCATGCTGGGCGGGGGCCACCTCGTTGTGCTGGGTGGTGGCGGTAATGCCCAGCTTCCAGAGCTCAATGTTCAGATCCTTCATGAAGGCGCCCACACGCTCCCGGATGACGCCGAAATACTGGTCATCCAGTTCCTGGCCCTTGGGGGCGGGGGAGCCGAAGAGAGTACGGCCACAGTAGATCAGATCCCGGCGCTTCAGGTACTTCTCCCGATCCACCAGGAAGTACTCCTGTTCGGGGCCCACAGAGGCGGCCACTTTCTGGGCGTCGGTGTTGCCAAAGAGCCGGACGATGCGGATGGCCTGCTCACTGATGGCCTCCATGGAGCGCAGCAGCGGGGTCTTGGTGTCCAGAGCCTCGCCAGTATAGGAGACAAAGATGGTGGGGATGCAGAGAATGTTGCCGCAGCCCATCTCCTTGACAAAGGCGGGGGAGGTCATGTCCCAGGCGGTGTAGCCCCGGGCGTAGGAGGTGGCCCGCAGACCGCCGGAGGGGAAGGAGGAGGCGTCGGGCTCGCCCATGATCAGCTGTTTGCCGGTGAGCTGCAGCAGGGTCTTGCCGGCCACGGGATTGGTGATAAAGGAGTCGTGCTTTTCCGCAGTGGAACCGGTCAAGGGCTGGAACCAGTGGGTGTAATGGGTGGCGCCCTTTTCCACGGCCCAATCCTTCAGGGCGTTGGCCACCACATCGGCGGATGCCATGCTGATCTGGCCGCCGTGGGCCATGACGTCCATGACCTCGGCAAAGACCTTCTTGGGCAGCCGCTCCCGCATGACCGTCTCGTTAAACACGTTGGAGCCAAAAATTTCGGAGATGTTCATTGTTCTAACAGCCCTTTCCTATAAAATTGCCGCACAGGAAATGCGAAAAAGGGAGACGAGGTACCTGTGTGTAAGACCCCATTGTCTCCCTAAGAACGGTGTATTTTGCCTGCCGGCTGTTACGGCTCATTTCTAACTGCTCACAGCATACAACAAAATCGCCGGTTTTGCAAGTCTTATTTTATGTTTATTCAAAATCACGCAAAACGCCCGATTCAGAGGGGATGATTTTATGGAAAACTGACTGATGATGAATTTTCCACGTCAAAAAATGCCCTGGAACGCTTGACAGACGTGGGTGGTCGTGTATACTAATTACAAATATAGCGATTGACAGCGTTGAAGCGTCCTCCGGGACGCAGTACCCATGGGAAGGAAGTGAGCTTGGTGCCCCTGACCAAAGAGGATATTGCCCGCATCGTGGAGGAAGAAGATGTCAAATTCATCCGGATGCAGTTTGTGGATGTGCTGGGCCAGCTGAAGAACGTGGCCATCACCGCTTCCCAGCTGGAGCGGGCGCTGGACGGCGAGGTGTCCATCGATGGCCACGCCATCGAGGGCTTCACCAGCGTCACCATGTCCGACCAGTACCTGGTGCCGGATCTGGACACCTTCTGTATCTATCCCTGGCGCCCCCAGCGGGGCAAGGTGGCTCGGCTGATCTGTGATGTGTACAACGCCGACGGCACCCCCTTCGTGGGGGATCCCCGGGCGGTGCTGAAACGGGTGGTAAAGCGTGCCCAAAAAATGGGCTATACTTTAAATGTGGGTCCGGAATGTGAGTTCTTCCTGTTCCAGACTGACGAGGAGGGTAAGCCCACCACCCAGACCAACGACGAGGCCGGCTACTTCGACCTGGGTCCCCTGGACCACGGGGAGGCCACCCGGAGGGAGATCTGTCTGGCCCTGGAGCAGCTGGGGTTTGAGGTGGAGGCCTCCCACCACGAGTGCGCCGCCGGCCAGCATGAGATCGATTTCAAATATGACGAGGCCCTGCGCACCGCCGACAACATCATGACCTTCAAACTGGGGGTCAAGGTGCTGGCCCAGCGCAACGGACTCCACGCCACCTTCATGCCAAAGCCAATCTACGGTATCAGCGGCTCCGGTATGCACCTGAATATGTCCCTGTTCCGCAATGGGAAAAACATCTTTGACAATCCCCAGGGGGAGCGGGGGCTGTCGGTGGAGGCCTACGCCTTCATCGCCGGTCTGTTGGCCCACGTTCGGGGCTTCACCGCGGTGACCAACCCCCTGGTGAACTCCTATAAGCGGCTGGTCTCCGGCTATGAGGCCCCCAGTTATGTGGCCTGGTCCTCCTCCAACCGCTCGGCGCTAATTCGGATTCCCGCCCACCGGGGAGAGGGCACCCGGGTGGAGCTCCGGTCCCCGGACCCCACCTGCAACCCCTACCTGGCCCTGGCGGTGACTTTGGCCGCCGGCCTGGACGGGATTGAGCGGATGATGACCCCGCCCTCCGAGGTGCAGGAAAACCTCTACACCATGGACGAGGCGGGCCGTCGGGCCAACGGGGTGGAAACCCTGCCCCGGGACCTGAACGAGGCGCTCCAGCTGATGCGTCAGGATAAGCTGGTGATGGATACCCTAGGCGAGCATGTGGCCCAGGCCTTCCTGCGCAGCAAGGAGGCGGAGTGGGCGGAGTACAACGCCCATGTTTCCACTTGGGAGAGAGATAAGTACATCATCGCATACTGAATCCTGATGGAACATACCCAAAGAGGGAGGATGTGATGCCGAGTGGAAAAAATCATTGTTGCGTTTGAGAGCGAAAAGAGCTGCGAGCGCATCTGTGATATCTTGGAGAGCGGCTGCGTGGCCACCTGTTACCGGGCCCGCAGCGGCGGCGAGGTCAAACGCCTGGTGGCCAAACAGCACATCGGCACCATTATTTGCGGCTACAAACTGCGGGATGAATCCGCGGAGGATCTGTTTTATGATCTGCCTCCCGCCAGTGCTATGCTGGTGATCGGTCGGCAGGACCTGCTGGATCTGCTGGGCGACGACATTTTTACGTTGGCGGCCCCGATTTCCAGAAGCGATCTGTGCGCCAGCGTCAGCATGCTGCTCCAGATGTCCCGGCGGCTGGAACGCATGCTGCGGCCCAAGCGGGATAACCAAGAAAATCAACTGGTGGAGAAAGCAAAGCGCCACCTGATGGAGCGGGACGGCCTCAACGAGGAGGAGGCCCACCGCTATATCCAGAAGAAAAGTATGGACAGCGGGGCCAGAATGGTGCAGACAGCGATTCTGGTTCTGGAAGATCGGGTATGATGCTTATTATAGCAGAAATACCCATGGTATCAACACAGGAGGAGAAAAACATTGGCTAAGATCAATCCCAATTATCAAAAGTTGCCCGGCAGCTACCTGTTCTCCGAGATCGCCCGGCGCACCGCCGCCTATTCCCAGGCCCACCCGGAGGCCAAGCTCATCAAGATGGGCATCGGCGACGTCACCCTGCCCCTGGTGCCGGCGGTCATCGCCGCCATGCATGAGGCGGTGGAGGAGATGGCCCACAAGGAGACCTTCAAGGGCTACGGCCCTGAACAGGGCTATGACTTCCTGCGCCACGCCATCGCGGAGCAGGATTTCCGGGCCCGGGGCGTGGAGATCGCCGAGGACGAGATTTTCGTCTCCGACGGCGCCAAGAGTGACTGCGGCAACATCGGTGACATTCTGAGTGTGGACAATAAGGTGGCGGTCTGCGACCCGGTCTATCCCGTCTATGTGGACACCAATGCCATGGCGGGCCGGGCCGGCGACTATGACGAGGCCAAGCAGGGCTGGAGCAATATCTACTATATGCCCACCACCGCCGAAAATGGCTTCTCTCCGGCGCTGCCGGAGGAGAAGGTGGACGTCATCTACCTCTGCTCCCCCAACAACCCCACCGGCACCGTGCTGAACTACGATCAGCTGAAGGCCTGGGTGGACTACGCCAACGCCAACGATGCCATCATCCTCTTCGACGCGGCCTATGAGCGCTTCATCGTGGAGGAGGGGGTGCCCCACTCCATTTTCGAGGTGGAGGGCGCCAAGACCTGTGCCATCGAGTTCCGGTCCTTCTCCAAGACCGCCGGTTTCACCGGCGCCCGCTGCGGCTACACCGTGGTGCCCAAGCAGCTGGTCCGGGAGGGCCAGAGCCTGAACGCCATGTGGAACCGCCGCCAGACCACCAAGTTCAACGGTGCCTCCTATATCATCCAGAAGGGCGCCGCCGCCATCTATACCGAGCAGGGCAAACAGGAGATCGAAGCCAATATCGCCTACTATCAGTCCAATGCCAAGCTCATCAAGGAGAGCCTGTCCAAGTGTGGCCTGGAGGTCTACGGCGCAGTCAACAGCCCCTACGTCTGGTGCAAGACGCCGGAGGGCATGGGCTCCTGGGACTTCTTCACCCTGCTGCTGGAGCAGGCCAATGTGATCACGACGCCCGGCGCCGGTTTCGGCCCCAGCGGCGAGGGATATATCCGACTCACCGCCTTCGGCGATGCCGAGGCCACAAAGGAAGCCGTGGCCCGCATTGAGAAGCTGCTGGGCAAGTGATCTGAAGAGCCAACATCACAACCACAGACAAAACGCCTCAAAGGGGAGGCGGCCCGGGAACGGAGCGTTTCGCATGACGCTCCGGGCCCTGCTTGCCGCGAACCTTTGGGGCGTTTTTACTTGACGGAAAGGGGAAATCGTATGGAAGAAATCAGAATGGACGGTGGCCACCAGCGGGGATTGTATGATCCCCGGTTTGAGCATGACGCCTGCGGCATTGGCTGCGTGGTGGACATCAAGGGCCGCAAGACCCACGCCACAGTGGACAACGCGCTGAAGATCGTGGAAAAGCTGGAACATCGGGCCGGCAAGGACGCCGCCGGGGAGACCGGTGACGGTGTCGGTATCCTGCTGCAGATCTCCCACCGCTTCTTCTCCCGGGTGGCCCGGGAGCAGGGGATTGAGCTGGGAGGCGAGCGGGACTACGGCATCGGCATGTTTTTCTTCCCCCAGGACACCCTGCGCCGCAATCAGGCCAAGAAGATGTTTGAGATCATCGTGGAAAAGGAGGGCATGAAGTTCCTGGGTTGGCGCAAGGTGCCCATTCAGCCCGATACCCTGGGTCAGAAGGCGCTGGACTGCATGCCCTATATCGAGCAGGGTTTTGTGGAGCGGCCCAAGGACGTCTCCCGGGGCCTGGACTTTGACCGCCGGCTCTACGTGGCCCGCCGGGAGTTTGAGCAGTCCAACGACAACACCTATGTGGTCTCCTGCTCCAGCCGCACCGTGGTCTACAAGGGCATGTTCCTGGTGGGTCAGCTGCGGAAGTTCTACCCCGACCTGCAGGATGCGGACTATGAGTCTGCCATCGCCATGGTCCACTCCCGGTTCTCCACCAACACCAACCCCAGCTGGGAGCGGGCCCACCCCAACCGCTTCATCCTCCACAACGGCGAGATCAACACCATTCGGGGCAACGCGGACCGGATGCTGTCCCGGGAGGAGACCATGTCCTCGGACTATCTGTCCGCCGACGATCTGGATAAGGTGTTCCCGGTGGTCAACGCCGAGGGCAGCGACTCCGCCATGCTGGACAACACCCTGGAGTTCATGGTCATGAACGGCATGCCCCTGCCCCTGGCGGTGATGGTGTGCATCCCGGAGCCCTGGAGCAACGACGAGACCATGAGCCGCTCCAAGCGGGATCTGTACCACTATTACGCCACCATGATGGAGCCCTGGGACGGCCCCGCCTCCATTCTGTTCTCCGACGGCGACTGCGTGGGCGCCGTGCTGGACCGCAACGGCCTGCGGCCCTCCCGTTACTATATCACCGACGACGATCAGCTGATCCTGTCCTCCGAGGTGGGCGTGCTGGAGCTGCCCCCGGAGAAGATCGTCAAAAAGTCCCGGCTCCAGCCCGGCAAGATGCTGCTGGTGGATACCGTGGCGGGCCGGCTTATCGGAGACGATGAGCTGAAGGAAAACTATGCCCGGCGTCAGCCCTACGGCGAGTGGCTGGACCAGAACCTGGTCTACCTCAGCGAGCTCTCCATCCCCAACAAGGGAGTGGCCGGCCACACCCAGGAGCAGCGGGACCGGCTCTACAAGGCCTTCGGCTACACCTACGAGGATGTGAAGAACTCCATCCTCCCCATGGCTCAGAACGGCTCCGAGCCCACCAGCGCCATGGGCATCGACATTCCCCTGGCGGTGCTCAGCGAGAACCACCAGCCTCTGTTCAACTACTTCAAGCAGCTCTTCGCCCAGGTCACCAACCCGCCCATCGATGCCATCCGGGAAAAGGTGGTCACCGACACCACCGTCTATGTGGGCTCCGGCGGCAATCTGCTGCGGGAGGGGCAGGACAACTGTCGGGCATTGCAGATCGACAATCCCATCCTGACCAGCGTGGATCTGCTGAAGATCAAGAGCATGAACAAGCCCGGCTTCCAGGTGGAGACCGTCTCCATGCTCTACTATAAGAACACCCCCCTGAAGCGTGCCCTGGAGCAGCTCTTTGTGGCCTGCGACAAGGCCTACCGCCACGGGGCCAACATCATCATCCTGTCCGACCGGGGCGTGGATGAGAACCATGTGGCCATCCCGTCCCTGCTGGCGGTGTCCGCCATTGAGGATTACCTGATCCGCACCAAGAAGCGCACCGCCCTCTCCCTGATCCTGGAGTCGGCGGAGCCCCGGGACGTGCACCACTTTGCCACCCTGCTGGGCTACGGCGCCACCGCCATCAACCCCTACCTGGCCCTGGAGTGCATCGGGGAACTGATCCAGGTGGGGTTGCTGGACAAGGACTTTAACGCCGCCGTCAACGACTACTGCAAGGCCATCAAGGACGGCATCGTAAAGATCGCCTCCAAGATGGGCATCTCCACCCTCCAGTCCTACCGGGGCGCCCAGATTTTTGAGGCCATCGGCATCAACCAGGAGGTGGTGGACCAGTACTTCACCAACACCGTCACCCGGGTGGGCGGCATCGGCCTGAAGGAGATCGAGGAGATTGTGGATCAGAACCACAGCAAGGCCTTCGATCCCCTGGGACTGGCGGTGGATACCACCCTGGACAGCCGGGGGGACCACAAGTCCCGGCAGGGGGCCAACGCCGAGGACCACCTCTACAACCCCGCCACCATCCACTTGCTGCAGCGCTCCACCCAGACCGGAGATTACGGCCTGTTCAAGCAGTACACCGCCCTGGTGGACGATGAGACCAAGCCCCACACCCTCCGGGGTCTGCTGGACTTCCGCTTTGCGGAGGACGGCGGGGTGCCCATCGACGAGGTGGAGAGCGTGGATTCCATCGTCAAGCACTTCAAGACCGGCGCCATGAGCTACGGTTCCATCTCCCAGGAGGCCCACGAGTGTCTGGCCATTGCCATGAACCACCTGGGGGGCAAGAGCAACACCGGCGAGGGCGGCGAGGCCCCGGAGCGGCTCCGGGATCCCGAGCGCAACTCCCAGATCAAACAGGTGGCCTCCGGCCGCTTCGGTGTCACCAGCGAATACTTGGTTTCCGCCAACGAGATCCAGATCAAGATGGCCCAGGGCGCCAAGCCCGGCGAGGGCGGCCACCTGCCCGCCCAGAAGGTGT
>CABRZO010000103.1 GCA_902475455.1 uncultured Eubacteriales bacterium | reverse complement strand
ATCACCCGATCCTCCCCGGAGATCAGGGACAGGCCGAAACTGGTCCAGCTCCGGTCCCCCTTGCGGGTCAGATCCCGGGAGGAGATGAGCCGGATATTCCGGTCGGTGAGCCGGCGGATGGCCTCCTCCACGCCTCCCACCGTAGACCACTCCAGATAGACCTTGGTCCGGGGATTCACCATCTGCACCCCCAGGGCAAAGGCGTTGATCCCCGCAATCTGGCCATATATGGGGTAGTCGCACAGATATCCTACGTTGTCCACCCCCGCCAGGCTGCCGGCAATGGCCCCGATGATGAACTTGGCCTCATACATCCGGGCGTAATAGGTGCGGATATATCGGTGTGACTTGTTCAGGGAGCAGTTGAGAATGGTGACCCTGGGCTGTTCCACCGCCGCCCGGAGGGAGGCGGGCAGCAGCCGGGGAGAGGTGGTGAAGATAACGGTGTTGCCGTCGTCAATGGCCTGCTGGATGACGGCGTAGGGATCGGACTCCAGGGCGTTGAAATAGGGGGTGGTCTGGATGGCGTCGCCAAACACCCGCTGCACATGGAGCCGGCCCTGCTCGTGGCTGTTGGTCCAGCCGGACTGGGTGGGGGTCTTGTCGTAGAGAAAGGCCACGCGCAGGGGGGACTTTTCGCCGGCTGAAAATACTTTGGACAGCAGACCCGGCTTTTTCTCTTCCGGCGCCAGCTTAACGTCAATGGGGTCAGCTTCCTGCTGCAGCACGATTTCCTCCCAGACGGAGGCCACCAAACGGCAGATTTCGGAGGGAGTTTTGCGGCAAAGAGCCTGGTATCCATAGACCTGAATCACCGCCAGCATGGCGTCCCCCACCGTGGAGGACAGGCGCCCGCCGCCCTGGGCCTCGTAGGCCTGCCGGAAGGCGAAATAGGCGGCGGAGAAGTCCTTGCGGTCATCTTCGCGCCAATGCTCCTGGGGCCCCTTTCCCATCAGCTGCTGCAGCTGGAGATAGCTGCCGGGCTTAGAGAACTCCACATAGCTGATCCCACTGAGCTGGCAGAACTCCAGCAGCTCAAAGTAGAGTTCCGACTCCCGGGTGCCGTTGCGCTGGGGCAGGATGCGGATGACATTGGCGCTGACCACATCGCCCCCAAAGAATTTCAGCACGCTGACCCGTTTGTTGCCCTCCTGAACATAGTAGCGATTCATATACTCGTAGACCTTGATAGGGTCCCGGATGCCCTCTTCCACATGGGCACGGCAGAGGGTTTGCCATTTGGTGGCAAATTCGGAATCCTCCTCCAGCAGGGGCATAAAATTCCGGGCAAAGGCGTTGGTCCGAACGCCGGTGTAGGTGCCCACCACAAATTCCAGGGGGATCTGGTGTAGCCCCAGATCCTCACCGCGGTTGAGCCGATCCCGGGGCACAAAGTCGTCCAGAACCGGGAGATAGGGGTATTCTCCACGGCTGGTGCAGGCGCGAAATTCTTTCTGAGCGCGCCGCTGCGCTTCTTTATAGTAGAGTCTGGGCATGGCAGATCTCCTTTCCGACGCCTGCTGTGACAGAGGGCAGGCGTATGCGCTTTGGGGATTGATCACATGCTTTTCCCCTTGGTTTTCAGGGGTATCTATGCTATACTGAGTACAAATCCCTGGAATTAGTCAGGAGGGAGTCGGATGGCAGAATTCTCCTTTTCGGTCTTTCCAAACGAGAACTTTCTGGACCTGCGTATCTATCAGTACGGTTACGAGCAGTGTGCCCCCCTGCAGTCCTTCGGTCCCTTTATCCGAAATCACTATTTGTTCCACTATGTGATCTCCGGGCATGGTTTTCTGGACGCCACGGAGGAGGACGGCGTGACCACCCATCGCTATGAGATCCAGGCGGGGCAGGGTTTTTTGATCTGCCCCGGTCTGATCAACACCTATTTCGCCGACGAGACCGACCCCTGGAAGTATGTCTGGGTGGAGTTCGACGGCCTGCACGCCTCGGAATCCCTCCGCTACGCCGGGCTGACCGCCGCCCAGCCCATCTACCGGGCCGACAGTGACGTCCAGAGCGCCGAGGTCCGGGATCGGATGCTCTATATTGCGGATCACAAGGACGCCTCCGCCCTCCACCTCATCGGCTACCTGTATCTGTTTGTGGACGCCCTGGTGCAGACCTCCTCCACCCGGCTGAGTGCCCAGGGCAACCAGCTCAAGGACTTCTATATCCAGGAGGCGGTGAACTATATTGAGCAGAACTATCAGCGCAACCTGACGGTGGAGGAGGTGGCGGACGCCTGCCGGCTCAACCGCAGCTATTTCAGCAAGCTGTTCAAGGAAAACGTGGGCTGTCCGCCCCAGGAATTCCTGATCGGGGTGCGGCTGGCCAAGGCGGCGGAGCTGATGTGCAGCGGCAACGCCCCCATCAGCGAGATTGCCGTCCGGTGCGGATACTCCAACCAATTCCATTTTTCCCGGGCCTTTAAAAAGCACTATGGGATCCCGCCCCAGAAATGGCGGGCCCAGAATAAAAAGCATGCCCGGCATGACCCGTGAACAGAAAAGAGCTGGCCGCAGAATTTGTGGCCAGCTCTTTTGCTTATTCTGCTTTCAGCCAGAGCCGGAGGCACTGATACTCCCCCAACATGGGCAGGGGATAGCCGGCCTGCATCAGCACATCGCCGCTCCAGAGGGTGTCGTCACCATCCAGCCGGTACTGCAACGCGGGATCCAGGCCGCTGAGCTTGATGCGCCGGAAGGGAGGGGCGGCGTGCACCTGGCCGGAGACCAGGCAGAGCAGCGCCGTCCTGCGGTCCGGAGACACATGGAGCCAGGCGGTAGGGGCTCCGTCGGCGGAGGGAGCGGACAGCCGGTAGTAGTCTCCGGTCTGGATCAGCTGGTAGCTGTCTTTGTAGTCCTGAATCTGCTGGACCACCACTGCCTTCTCCTGGTCGGACAGGGCCCCAAGATCCATCTCATAGCCAAAGGTGCCGGACAGGGCCACGGTGCCCCGGGTCTCCAGCGGCACGCTCCGGCCGGTCTGTTCGTTGGGAATGGCGGAGACATGAGCCCCCATGGTGGCGGGGGGATAGGCGAAGGAGGTTCCGTACTGAATGGACAGCCGGTCGATGGCGTCGGTGTTGTCGCTGCACCAGATCTGAGGGGTGTAGTACAGCATACCCATGTCAAACCGGCCGCCGCCGCCGGAGCAGCCCTCAATGAGGGTGTTGGGGTTGGCCTGCCGGATCCGCTCCAGCAGATCATAGACCCCCAGCACATAGCGGTGATAGACCTCTCCCTGCCGGTGACTGGGCAGGGCGGCGGACCAGACCTGGGTCAGCGCCCGGTTCATGTCCCACTTCAGATAGGCGATGTTGGCGGAATCCAGGATCTTCTGCAGGGCCTCAAAGATATACTCCCGCACCTCGGGCCGGGTGTAGTCCAGCACCAGCTGGAAGCGGCCCCGGGTGTAGGGGCGGTCCGGGGGATTCAGCACCCAATCCGGATGTTCCCGATACAGGCGGCTGTCCTCACTGACCATCTCCGGCTCAATCCACAGGCCGAATTCCATCCCCAGCTGATTGATTTCAGCGGAGAGGGCGCCAAGACCGTCGGGAAGCTTTTGTTCGTTGACCCACCAGTCTCCCAGGCTGCTGGAATCGTTGTTCCGGTGGCCAAACCAGCCGTCGTCCAGAACAAACAGCTCCCCGCCCAGGGCGGCGGACTCTTTGGCGAACTGGATGAGCCGCTGGTGGTCATAGTCGAAGTAAAAGGCCTCCCAGCTGTTGACCAGCACAGGCTTGCGCCGGTCGCGCCACACGTCCCGGAGCAGGTGCTCCCGGATGGCCCGGTGGAACTGCCGGCTCATCTGGCCCAGCCCCTTGGGAGAGCAGACCAGAGCGGCCTCCGGGGTGGTGAAGGCCTGGCCGGGGGCCAGAGTCCAGCAGAAGTGGAAGGGGTGGATGCCCAGGGTGAGCCGGGCATCGTCAAACTGACTCTGCTCCGCCGCCGCCTCAAAGTTGCCGCTGTACAGCAGGGCAGCCCCGTAGCAGGTGCCGTACTCCTCATTGGCGCTGGGCTCGCACAGAATCACAAAGGGGTTGTGCTGGTGGCTGGAGATGCCCCGGATGCTGCCCACCGACTGGATGCCGGGGCGCAGCCGGGTCCGGTTCAGCCCCCGCTCCTTCACATGGCCGCCGTCAAAGGTGATGAAATCCAGCCCGGCACTGGGGAAGTCCAGACACAGGGAGGCGGCCCGGCGCAGCCGGAGGGGCTCGTCCCCGCAGTTGATGATCCGGGCGGCCCGGGTGATGAGGTCGTATTCCTCAAACACGCCGTAGAGCAGCTCCACCCGGACCTTGGCGGAGGTGTCCTCCAGGGTGATGATCAGCGTATCCGCCTCCTGGGCGGTGCCGAAAAAGGCGGGCAGCCCTTCCAGGGCGTACTTGCCCGGTTGCAGGGTTGCGTCGATATATCGAAGATCAGCCACATGGCTGCCGTCGGGCAGTTCCAGCTCCAGGGAGGGAAGACGGAAATCTCCCGCCCCGGATCCCGAGAACTCCTGGGGCAGGGTGTCCAGGGAGTAGGTGCGGTCATTGCCCGCCTCGTCGGGGTTGGGGGAGAAGCCCCGGTCGGCATACTGGATCAGCCGGGACAGGTCGCCGCCCTGGATTTTGGGGCCGTAATAGGTGTGAAGCAGAACGCCGTTATGATCCGCTTTGATTTGATAGGTGGTGTTGCGGGTCTGTAAGGTAAACAGCCGCTGTTTGTTGTCTTGGATAATCATAAAAGACTCCTCGCAAAGAAAGATCTATTGTCTCCCGCTGGGAGCGGGGCGCACAGCACACCCATTCTAAGCGATATTTCGTTGAGATTCAATAGAAAATTAGAAAAGGGCGACAGCCCCGGCAGGCCGGTGAAAAACCAGTGCAGAGGCTGTCGCTGTAAATGTGGAATTCGTGAGATTACTTTCCACCCGTGTTGGCGATGCCCTCGATGAACTGACGCTGGAAAATCATATAGAGAATCACCATGGGCAGCATGGCCAGCAGACTGCCCGCCATGAGCACCGGGAAGTTGGTGGAGAACTGGCCCCGCAGAGTGGCAAGGCCGGAAGACAGGGTCATCATCTTCAGGTCGGAGTTGACCACCAGGGGCCACATCAGGTCGCTGTAAGCGAACACGGCGGTGAAGATGGTCAGCGCCGCCACAGAGGTGCCGGTGAGGGGGAACATGACCTTGACGAAGATCTCAAACTGGTTGCAGCCGTCCAGGCAGGCGGCCTCACCGATCTCGGTGGGAATTCCCATGTAAGTCTGCCGCAGGAAGAAGGTGCCGAAGGCGGAGACGATACCCGGGAACACCAGGGCGAAAATGGTGTTGGCCATGCCCAGCTTTGCCACCATCTGGTACTGGGGCAGAATAAAGATCTGGGAGGGCAGGGACATCTGCACCAGAATCAGGCCAAAGAGGATGTTCTTACCCCGGAAGTTCAGCTTGGCAAAGGCGTAGCCCGCCATGGAGCTGAACACCACGGCACAGACGACCCGGAACAGGATCATCAGGGCGGTGTTCACATACATGTTGACGAAGGGCAGAGAGGCGATGGCGTCCACGAAGTTGTCCAGATTCCAGTGGGAAGGGAAGATGATAGGAGGAATCTGCATGCTCTCCGTCTGGGTCTTGAAGCTGGTGAGGATCATCCACACGAAGGGGAAGATCATGATGATGGCGCCCAGGATCAGGCATACATAGATCAGAACGGTGGTCAGCCGCTTTGTGCGTTGTATTGAGCTCTGTTTCATCGCGTTTCCCCTCCCTTACACATCATAGTTGACCCACTTTTTCTGGCCGATGAACTGGATGACGGTAATAATACCGATCAGCAGCACAGTCCAGACCACGATGGCGGCGCCGTATCCGCGGCTGCCGGCCACGAAGGTCTCCCGGTAGAACAGGTACATCAGGCTTTGTACCGAGGTCAGTGCCGGGTTCGTGTCTTCCACCATCATGTAGATCAGATCATAGACCTTGATGGAGGACATCAGGCGCATGATCATAACCACGAACAGGGTGGGGGAGACCATGGGCAGGGTGATCTGCAGAAACTGGTTGACCTTGCTGGTGCCGTCGATCTCGGCGGCCTCATAGTAGGACTTGGAGATGTTCTGCAGGCCGGCCAGCAGCAGCACCGCGTCATAACCGATGTTGCTCCAGATGGCCACAATGGCGCAGGCGATCATCACGAAGCGGGAATCGGTGATCCAGTTGATGTGGGTGCCCAGCAGCTGGTTGAGGATGCCGTAATCGCTGTTGAAGATCCAGCGCCACACCATGGTGACGGCGGCAGGGGCGCAGACCATGGGCAGGAAGAAGATAGTCCGGAACACGCCCTTGCCCTTGATCTTGGCGTTGAGCATCATGGCCACCAGCAGGGACAGGAACAGGCCCACCGGCACCGTCAGGATGCAGAACAGGATGGTATTCCAGGTGGCCCGCCAGACTTCGGGGCTCTGGAACATCTCCACATAGTTCCCGATGCCGATAAACTTATAGTGGCCGAAGCCCAGGTGCTCACAGAAGCTGGTGTAGATGGTCTGAACAAAGGGCCACAGGTTGAGCACGATCAGACCGATCATGGTGGGGGCGATCATCAGATAGCCCCAGTTCTGCTCCCGCCGGGCGGCGGCGGACAGCTTGAATGTCTTTCTCTTCACGTCTCACCCCTCCTCTCAGGAATCGGCCAGTTTCTTGGCGGTCTCGGTGTTGATCAGATTCTGGATGTTGTCCAGGCCGGTATCAATGTCCACGGAGCCGTTGTAGATGCTGGTCATAATATCTACCACGCCGCTCTTCCACTTGGGACGGGCGGAGTTGTTGACGTACTGCACGCAGTAGTCAAACTGGCTCATAATAGCCTCCAGGTCCAGATCATAGTCGAACTGGTCAAAGGCGCTGATCCAGGTCTCCTCCAGTCCCTCGTAGGCGGGGATAGCGGCGCCGGATTCGCCCTGAATGCGCTGGGCCTCCTCACCGGCAAAGTATTTCAGTACGTCAAGGGCGATCTCCAGGTTTTTGCCGTGGGCGCCGGTGGCGTAGGTGAGGCCGTTGGAAATGGTGGCCCGGCCATCGCCGCTGACGGGATCCGGGGCGGCGGGCAGCACCGCCACATCCCATTTACCCACCATCTCGGGGTAGTTGGTCATTTGAGCCAGCAGGTTCCAGCTGCCCTCCAGGAACATGGCTCCCTTCTCGGAGAAGAAGGCGGTGCCGGGTGTGGTCTCGGCGAAGTAGGCCTGGTCGGGGCACCATTCGTAATCCTGCAGATTCACATAGTACTCAATGGCCTCCCGGGTGGCGGGCTGGTCAAAACCGCCCTGGGTCTTATCCTCGGTGAGGATGCAGCCGCCGTTCTGGTAGACGAAGTTGTGGTAGCCCAGCTGCTCGTCGTTATAGGCCATGTAGCCGTAGCAGCCGGTGGCGTCATAGATGGCCTGGGAAGCGGCGGTCAGGTCGTCCCAGGTCCAGGTCTCGTCGGGATAGGCCACCCCGGCGGCGTCAAACATCTCCCGGTTGTAAACCAGGCAGATGTTATCCTTGTCCTTGGGCACGCCGTACATCCGTCCGTCAGACCCCTGGGCGTTGCTGATGGAGATGTCGCTGTAATGCTCCTCATAGGGGAACAGATCGGTGACATCCGCCAGCATTCCGAACTCGGAGTAATAGAGGATCTGGTCGGTGTGCATCCAGAACAGATCCGGCAGGGTGTTGCTCTCGGCGGCGGCTTCCAGCTTGGTCCAATACTCGCTCCAGCTGGTCACCTGCACCTCGATGACAACATCAGGGTTTACGTTGGCGGTGTAGGCGTCGCACATTGCCTGCATGCCGTCCCGCTGGCCGACATCCCAGATTTGGAAGGTCAGATGGGTCTTTCCGTCTGACGAACCGCATCCAGAGAGTGGAAATATCAGCACGACTGCCAGCAAAAGGGCCAACACACGCGGTACTCTTTTCATGACATTTCTCCTCCTCTTTTCTTCCTTGATTCCAACGACGTCGAAAAGATAGCGTCGTAAAAGTATCTTAATGATATAATAAATATGTCTAAACTGTAAATGAAAGTGTTCCATTAAAATATACCCAGACGCCATATAATGCGCCTTGCGCGCATATCAAATGACATCTGGGTATATTTAATGCAGTTTCGTTAAAATGTTAATTATTTTATTATTCTTTTTGTTAAAAAAGACGAATATAATAAGGGGGTAGTCGGAAAAAAGCGAAAGACAATCTTAGGAATGCGAAAAGAAACATCAAAAGCCACAGAAAACAATATATCAAAATGTGCTGTATGGGCCCGATTACCACAGGAAGGGATCCCGATTTGAGGGGCGTTTCCGGTCCTGCCGGGGAACGCTTTCCAGATATTCACTGGGGGACATGCCGGTCTCCCGGCGAAATACCTTGGCAAAATAATTGGCGTTGGCAAACCCTGATGCCTCCGCCACATAGGTGATAGAGGCGTCCTCACCCCGCAGCAGCAGCTTGGCATATTCTACCCTTAAATGGGTGATATATCGGCCGGGAGAGATACCCATTTTCTGGGTAAAGGTACGGATCAGGTGGGCCTTGGATACCTCCAGCCGCTCCGCCAGCTCGTCCAACCCCTCCAGAAAGGGGAACTCTTCCTGGATGATGCCCACCGCGGCCTCCACCAGCGGCGGAAGAGGGCCGTTTTCTCCCGCTTCAGAGACGGAGGCGGGGCCGCTGATCAGA
>CABRZO010000102.1 GCA_902475455.1 uncultured Eubacteriales bacterium | reverse complement strand
CCGCCATCCCGCCAAGTACCGTGCCATCGGCGCCCGCATCCCCCACGGCGCTCTGCTCTACGGCCCTCCCGGCACCGGCAAAACCATGCTGGCCAAGGCAGTGGCCGGCGAGGCCGGGGTGCCCTTCCTGTCCATCTCCGGCAGCGATTTCATCGACCGGTATGTGGGCACCGGCGCCGAGAAGGTCCGCAGCCTCTTCCAGAAGGCCCGGGAGCTCTCCCCCTGCATCATCTTCATCGACGAGATTGACGCCATCGGCGCCTCCCGCTCCGGGGTCAGCTCCTCCAACGACTCCACCCTGATTCAGCTGCTGACAGAGCTGGACGGCTTTGACGACAAGTGCGAGATCATCGTGCTGGCCGCCACCAACCGGCCCGAGCTGCTGGACGCCGCCCTGCGCCGGCCCGGCCGCTTTGACCGGGAGGTGCCCGTGGAGCTGCCGGATCTGGAGGGCCGGATGCAAATTCTACGCCACTATCTGGACAAGGTCGCCCATGAGGACACCATCGACCTCAACGAGATCGCCCGGCTGGCATCGGGCTGCTCCGGCGCCGAGCTGCGCAACATCGTCAACGAGGCTGCCCTGATGGCCCTGCGCCAGGGCCGGGACAAGGTGTGCCAGAAGGATCTGGCCGAGAGCATCGACGTGATCTCCGTGGGCTACCTCAAGAAGAACGCCATCATGAGCGAGCAGGAAAAATGGGTCACCTGCTACCATGAGATCGGCCACGCCCTGGCCGCCGCATTGCAGACCCACTCCGCTCCGGTGCAGAAGATCACCGTACTGCCCCGGACCTCCGGTGTGCTTGGCTTTGCCCAGCAGCTGGAGACCAGCGAGCCGGTGATGTATACCCGGACCCAGCTGGAAAACCGGATTGTCACCATCTGTGCCGGCCGGGCCGCCGAGGAGGTCCACTTCCACGAGATCACCACCGGCGCCTCCAACGACATTGAAAAGGCCACCCGGATGGCCCGCTCCCTGGTGACCCGCTACGGCATGACCGAGGAGTTCGACATGGTGTGCCTGGAGCGCTCCGGCGGCGGCTATCTGGGCCACAGCTCCAGCCAGCAGTGCAGCGACGCCACCGCCCAGGCGGTGGATGCCAAGGTCATCGACATTGTCCGCACCCAGCACAAAAAGGCCTATGACCTGCTGAAGGCCAACGAGGCCAAGCTGGATGAGCTGGCCCACTACCTCTTCGAGAAGGAGACCATCACCGGCACCGAGTTCATGGAGATCCTGAACCGGTAATTCTCCACAGTAACAAACCACAACGGCAGGGGAACAACGGCGTCCGCCCTCGTTCCCCTGCCTTGCTTTTTATCCAAGGAGTGAATCAACATGCAACTGCAACAAGGCCGGCCCGCCGACTGCTCCGGACGGGAGGCGCGGGAGGTGCGCTGCTACGACCTGCTGGACGCTCTGGGCGTCGACTTTCAGCGCATCGATCACCCGGCGGCGGAGACCATGGAGGTCTGCGAGGACATCGACCGGGCCCTGGGCACCCTGATCTGCAAAAACCTGTTTCTATGCAACCGGCAGCAGACCCAGTTCTACCTGCTGATGATGCCCGGGGACAAGCGATTTCTCACCAAGGAGCTCTCCCACCAGTTGGGGGTGGCCCGGCTCAGCTTCGCCTCCGGGGAACAGATGGAGGCGCTGCTGGACACCCATCCCGGCAGCGTCAGCGTGCTGGGGCTCATGAACGACGGGGACAACAAGGTACAGCTGGTCATCGACACCCCGGTGACCGAGAGCGACACCTTCGGCTGCCATCCCTGTAAAAACACCTCCAGCCTGAAGCTTCGCACCGCCGACCTGCTGGAGAAAATCCTGCCCGCCATCCATCACGACCCCATTTTCGTATCACTTTAAAAAAACCAGAGGGCCGGGACACCTTTTTTCAGGTGTCCCGGCCCTTGATCAATCTATGTTTGGGTATAAAAAGAGCGCTAATTCATCGATTCGACGAATTCAGCGCGACCCACACGGCATGACTGCCGGTATTCCATTTTGGTGAAACCCCGTTACCGCTCGCTGGCGTGCCAGTCATCCGTATAGATCAGATCCTCCAGATCAATCCGCTTCTGATCCATATATCTCCCTCCTTTCTTGATTTTCCAATAGATTAACATAAAAACACCTACAAATCAAGTAGGCAAATCGTGAACTTTATGTTAACTTTCTGTTAAAAAGCCGCCCCGGGCTGCACAAATCAGTCCGGGGCGGCGCTTACGTTCTTTGCTCAGTGATTGGCGGCCTCATAAATGTTGCGGATGTCCTCCTGGTTCAAGACCCGGAGAGAGCCGATGGTGCGGCTGCCCTCATAGGCACAGCGGTAGGCCATGTCGGCGCAGGTCTCGGGGGTCTGGACTCCGATGCAGTCAGCAAAGGAGGTGGGCATCTCCAGGGATGCAAAATAGTCCACCGTGGCCCGGATGCCCTGCCGGGCCGCCTGGGCGTCATCCTCCATTGTCACGCCCCAGACCTTCCGGGCATAGCGGGCGAAGCGCTCCGGGTGTTGGGCGGAGACATAGTCGGCCCAGCTGCCCCAGACCGCCGCCAGGGAGGCCCCGTGGGCCACGTCAAACCGGGCGGAGAGCTCATGGCCCAGCTGGTGGACCGCCCAGTCTCCGGGGCCACCCAGACCGGTGAGGCCGTTGTGGCTCAGGGAGCCCGCCCACATCAGTTCGCTCATGGCCTCATAGTTGTGGCTGTCCTCCATAGCCCGGCGGCCCTGCTCCACCACGGTCCGCAGCAGCCCCTCCGCCAGGGCGTCGGTGAGGGCGTTGTCCACCGGCTGGAAGTAGCGATCCAGGGTGTGCATCATAATGTCCACAATACCACAGGCGATCTGGTACCGGGGCAGCGTGTAGGTGAGCTCCGGGTTCAGAATAGCAAATTTGGGCCGGTTGAAATCGGTGCTGAGCCCCCGCTTCCGGGGCAGCTCCTCATTGGTGAGCACCGCCGAGTTGCTCATCTCGCTACCGGCGGCGGAGATGGTCAGGATGGCTCCCACGGGGGTGGAGCGCTCCAGGGGGGCCTTCCGGCTCCAGAAGTCCCAGATGTCCCGCTCCGGGTTGGCCACCCCGTGGGCGATGGCCTTGGCGGTATCGATGGCGCTGCCGCCCCCCACCGCCAGGATAAAGTCCGCCCCAAAGGCCAGGGCCTGCTGGACGCCCGCCCGGGCATGGGCCAGGGTGGGGTTGGGCTTGGCGCCCCCAAAGGCCTCCACTGCCAGCCCGGCCCCCTCCAGGGACCGGGTCACCCGGTCCAGCAGGCCGCTGCGCAGGGCGCTGCCGCCGCCGTAGACCACAAAGACCCGGCTGCCGCCGTATTTGGTCACATACTGCCCCGCCTTCTCCTCGGTGCCGGGGCCAAACACCACTTCCGTGGGGGCATAATAGGTAAATGCATGCATGATTTTGCCGCCTCCTCTGCGGTAGAAAAACAGGGGCGCGCCGCAGTGTTCCAAGCGGCGCGCCCCCTCTTACACTCAATAGGGCAGATCGGTGCCGGTGAGCAGCCGGTAGGCCTGCAGATACTTGTCGATGGTCTTGTCCACGATCTCCTGGGGCAGGGTCCAGTCGTTGTCGGGGTTGGCCTTGAGCCAGTCCCGGGCGAACTGCTTGTCAAAGGAGGGCTGGCCGTGACCGGGCTCATAGCCCTCGGCGGGCCAGAACCGGGAGGAATCCGGGGTCAGCATCTCGTCGCCCAGCACGATGTTGCCGTTCTCATCCAGGCCGAACTCAAACTTGGTGTCGGCAATGATGATGCCCCGGCTCAGGGCGTACTCAGCGCACTTCTTGTACAGGGCGATGGTGTAGTCCCGCAGCTTGGCGGCATACTGGGCCCCCTTGCCGGGGAAGCGCTTCTCCAGATAGTCCACGCTCTGCTCGTAGGAGATATTCTCATCGTGGTCACCGATCTCCGCCTTGGTGCTGGGGGTGTAGATGGGCTCGGGGAGCTTGTCGCTCTCCTTCAGTCCCTCGGGCAGGGTGATGCCGCAGACGGTGCCGTCCTTCTGATAGCTGGCCCAGCCGCTGCCGGTGATGTAGCCCCGGACAATGCACTCCACCGGGAGCATCTCCAGCTTGCGGCACATCATGCTCTTGCCGGCGAACTCCTCATTCTGGAAGAACTCGGGCATGTCCTTGACGTCCACGGAAATCATGTGGTTGGGGATGATGTCCTTTGTCAGATCAAACCAGAACTTGGACATCTGGGTGAGCACAGCGCCCTTCTTGGACACCTTGTTGTGCAGGATCACGTCAAAGCAGCTGATCCGGTCGGTGGCCACCATGATGAGGCTGTCGCCATTGTCATAGATCTCCCGGACCTTTCCTTCCTTAATGGGTTTATAATTTGTCATAGATTGCATCCCGCCTTCTATCAAAATTAACGAAGCTAAGTTCACGGCCCCCAGGGCCATCTTCTAAAGGGTATCTCATTTTCCGCCAAAATGCAAGCAGATGGGCAAACTTTCCCGGATCAGCAAACAAAAAAGCCTGTCCGCTTAAAAAAGCGGGCAGGCTTTTGACGCCGGGATCAATCCAGCACGTAGGGCAGCAGAGCGACCTGACGGGCCCGCTTGATAGCGGTGGTCAGCTGACGCTGGTGCATGGCGCAGGTGCCGGTGGTGCGGCGGGGCAGGATCTTGCCCCGCTCGGAGATATAGCGGCGCAGCTTGTTGGTGTCCTTGTAATCGATGGTCTGGATCTTGTCCACACAGAACACGCAAACCTTTCTGCGCTTACGGGAGCGATTGCGATCGAAAGCCATAACGAAACCTCCTATCATTGAGTAATTTGAGAGAAATGCGTCCAAAGACGCATTCAGAAGTCTTGTTCAGGCGGTAAGCGCTCAGAAGGGCAGCTCGCCGTCGTCGTCGCTCAATTCAGCAAAGTCGCTGACCGGGCCGGAACCAAAGTTCTGGTTGGCGGGGGGAGCGTAGCTGGAAGGAGCGGGGGAATAACCGGTGGAAGCGGGAGCAAAGCCGCCGTCCTGATTATCGCCGTCCCGACGGGAGTCGGCGAAATAGACGTTGTCCGCCACCACTTCGGCGCTTCTGCGCTTGTTGCCGTCTCTGTCCTGCCAGTCACGCATCTGCAGCCGGCCCTCCACCACGGCCATGCGGCCCTTGGTGAAGTATTTGGAGACGAACTCACCGGTCTGGCGCCACGCGACGACATCAATGAAGTCGGTGGTGCGCTGGCCGCTGGTCTTGTCACGGAAGTCCCGCTCCACAGCCAGGGAGAAGGAGGCCACCGCGGTACCGCTGCCGGTGTGACGCAGCTCCGGGTCGCGGGTCAGGCGGCCCATCAGGATGATACGATTCAACATAGTAAAAAACGCTCCTTCTTACTCGTCCTTGCAGACGACCAGGGAACGGATCACGCCGTCGGTGATGTTGGCGATACGCTCAATCTCAGCGGGCAGATCGGGGGTGGAGTTGAAGCTGATCAGCACATAGTAGCCCTCGTTGATGTGGTTGATCTCGTACGCCAGACGACGAGTACCCCATTCATCAACCTCGGCCAGGGTGCCGTTCTTCTCGATCAGAGACTTGAAGCGCTCCACGACAGCGGCGATGGCCTCCTCACCCACGGCGGGGTTGATGATCAGCATCGCCTCATAGTTTGCATTGACCTTAGCCATTGATTTGCACCTCCTTATGGACAAATGGCCTCCGCTCTTGTCAGAGGCAAGGAAATAAATTGGCATAGTGGCCCTATGTGGGCACACTAGCTTTTCTATTATACCGAAATAAATTCTATTGTCAAGAAAAACATGCCTACAAATATAAAAAATTACCGTCCGTACACTCCACTGTACGGACGGCCATAAACAGAGCAATCAGTGTAAAAGCAGATATTTCATCCGGGCTTCCGGGGTGATCTGCCGGAAATAGGGGATCTTGGGCAGCAGATTCACCAGGATCATGCCCAGAATGTAGCAGGCCAGCAGCTCACCGATGCCCACACTCAGAGCGTTGTAGCCCCAGGCCGGGAAGAAGGCAGCGGTGAAGCCTCCCTCGAACCAGGCGATCTCCGCCCCCACGATGACCATATTGCAGATCACCGGCGGCAGAGGCGCCAGCCATTTATGTTTGAGTTTGCAGGTCCACAGGGCCGCCAGCAGAGTGGCGACGGTGCCCACTACCCAGTCCAGGGCGTAGGGGGAGCCGATCAGGTTGGCCACAAAGCAGCCCACCGCCAGGCCCGGGACGGCCTCAGGCAGGAAGAAGGGCAGCACCGTCAGAGCTTCAGCGAACCGGATCTGGACGGGGCCATAGGACAGCATGGGGAGTGCCAGGGTGAGCACGGCGTACAGCGCCGCGATCACGCCGCCGGTGCACAGCCGGCGGGTCAGATTGTTTCTCATTGCGGGATACCTCCATTTTATATTTAGAGTACGGCGAAACATAGACCGCACAGCGGCGCGGAACTGGAAATTCCGCGCCGGTTGGACCGGGTGTGGAGAACCGGTCAGCGGGTATCCTATCACACTGGGCGCCAAATTGCAATGTTTTTGCCCCAGGATTTGCGAATTTCACCGGACTATGCTACACTAAACTGCGAACAGAGGAAAGGCGGGGCAGCCATGAGCAAGGAAAAAATTCTCTCCATTTTAAAGCAAAACGCCGGGCAGTACTGCTCCGGCGAGGACATCAGCCGGAGCCTGGGCATCTCCCGGACGGCGGTGAGCAAGGCGGTGGCCAACCTGCGGAAAGAGGGCTACGTCATCGACTCCGCCACCAACCGGGGCTACCGGCTCACCGAGGGGCCCGACAAGCTCACCGAGGGCACCATCCGTCCCTGGATCAAGGCCAGACAGTTGGGGCAAACTCTGATCTGCCTGGAGCAAACCGACTCCACCAACAACTATTTAAAGCGGCTGGCGCTGGAGGGGGCGGAGGACGGCACCGTGGCGGTGGCGGACCAGCAGACCGCCGGCCGGGGCCGGCTGGGCCGCACCTTCCAGTCCCCTGCCGGCACCGGGGTCTACATCACCTTTTTGCTGCGGCCCCAGGTGCTGCCGGAAAAGGCCATCAACCTGACCGCCTGCGCCGCGGTGGCGGTGTGCGACGCCATTCAGGCGGTGTGCGGCCTGCGGCCCCAGATCAAATGGACCAACGACGTACTGCTGTCCAAGCGGAAGGTCTGCGGCATCCTCACCGAGATGAGTGTGGAGGGTGAGAGCGGCGCCCTGCAATACATCGTGGTGGGCATCGGAGTCAACGCCAACCAGGCCCTGGAGGACTTTCCCCCGGAGCTGCAAAGCATCGCCGGCAGCGTGGCCATGGCTGCCGGCCACCCCATCGACCGGGGACGGCTGGCAGCGGAGCTCATCAACGCCATGGACGCCATGTACGCCGACTGGCAGGCGGGCCAATGGAGCGTGGAGCGCTACCGGGCCGACTGCGCCACCCTGGGCCGGGAGGTCCGGCTGCTCCGGAACGGCCAGGAACGCACCGCCATCGCCGAAGATGTGGACAACGACTTCGGCCTGGTGGTCCGCTACCCCGACGGCACCCGGGAGACGGTGATCTCCGGCGAAGTGTCCGTCCGGGGTCTGGAGGGATATGTGTAAACCCAAGCAAAAGGAGGTCTTTCCATGGCGGAGTATCAAATTTCCAACCTCTCCCCAGGCCTGTGGGCCATCTGGGATGAGGGCATCAATCTCTATCTGATCGCCGGCCGGGACCGGGCGGTGCTGGTGGACTCAGGCTTCGGCTCCTTCGACGGGCTGCGCCGGCGTTGCGAGACCCTCTGCGGCCTGCCGGTGGATTTAATCCACACCCACGCCCACGGGGACCACACCGGCGGCGACGGGGAGTGGTCCGAGGCCTGGCTCCACCCGGCGGACTGGGGGGATTACCGGCGGGACCGGGGTGAGGCCATGATCCTCCACCCCCTGGAGGAGGGCATGGCGCTGGACCTGGGCGGACGCACCCTGGAGGTGCTCCATGTACCCGGACATACCCGGGGGTCTGTGGTCCTGCTGGACCGGGACAATCGGCTGCTCTTCTCCGGGGACACGGTGATGGCCCAGCCGGTGTTTCTCTTCACCCCCAGCTCCTCTCCCGCCGACTACCGCTCCAGTCTGGAGCAGCTCCGGGCACTCTCCGAGGACTATGACACGGTGTATCCCTGCCATGAGCGGTTCCCCCTGGAGCCCGCCACCGCCCTGGAGGCCCTGCTGGACTGCGTGGATCAAGCCCTGGAGGCCGACCCCCAAAAGCTGACCACCTTTGATTTGAATATGGGCTTCGCCCTGGTCCGGTTCGCCGGCTACCGGAAGGACGGCTTTGCCGTGGCCACCCGGGAGCTGGGACCGGTCCCCTTTCCGGCCTGAGTCCCCACGGAAGAATGTTTCGCGCCGCCGGCGCTAGTTTCATTACCATACGGAGGTTTTTTACATGTTACAACCCGGAATCAAGGGCCGTCAGAGCGTTGTGGTCTCTGAGGCCAACACCGCCAAAACCATGGGCAGCGGCACTCTGGAGGTGTTCGCCACCCCCGCCATGATCGCCCTCATCGAGCAGACCGCCTGGACCAGCGTAGCTCCGGAGCTGGAGGAGGGGCAGGGCAGCGTGGGCACTTCTCTGAATGTGCAGCATTTGGCCGCCACCCCGGTGGGGATGACCGTCACCGCCGAGACCGAGCTCATCGAAGTAGACCGGCGGCGGCTGGTGTTTTCCGCCCAGGTCTTTGACGAGACCGGGCTCATCGGCCAGGGCACCCATGAGCGTTTCCTAGTGGACAACGAGAAGTTCCAGGCCAAAGCCAACGCCAAGGCCACGAAAGAATGACCGGCAG
>CABRZO010000101.1 GCA_902475455.1 uncultured Eubacteriales bacterium | reverse complement strand
CCGCTCTTTCCCGATCTTCGGCCGTTGGCTCCAAGCCCCAAACCCCGGTCTGAGGTTTGGAACAGACGGTTGACAAAATCAAACAGAGACTATTTACAGGAGGAAGTGAGGCACAATGGAACCCATCCTCTCCGTACAACATCTGAAAACCACCTTCACCGGCGACTTCGGCACCGGCGACGTGGTCAACGATGTCAGTTTTGACGCCTTCCCCGGCCAGACCCTCTGCATTGTGGGGGAATCCGGCTGCGGCAAAAGCGTTACCTGCCTGTCCATTATGGGCCTGCTGGGCCGGGGCGGCGCCGTCACCGGCGGCAGCGTGGTCTTTGACGGCCAGGAACTCATCGGTCTGTCGGAAAAGGCCCTGGATCAGGTCCGGGGCAGCAAGTTGTCCATGATCTTTCAGGACGCCCTGACCAGCCTGAACCCGGTGTTCACCGTGGGCAACCAGCTGATGGAGGGGCTGCGCCGCCACCGGAAGCTCTCCCGGAAGGAGGCCAAGGCCCGGGCCATCCAGCTGCTGGAAAAGGTGGGGCTTCCGGACCCGGAGGCGGTGTTCGCCACCTATCCCCACACCCTCTCCGGCGGCCAGCGCCAGCGGGTGATGATCGCCATGGCCCTGAGCTGCGATCCCAAACTGCTCATCGCCGACGAGCCCACCACCGCCCTGGACGTGACCATCCAGAAGCAGATCATGGCGCTTTTAAAGCAGCTCCAGCAGGAGAACGGCATGAGCATTCTGCTGATCACCCACGACATGGGGCTGGTGGCCCAGATGGCCGACGAGGTCATCGTCATGTACGCTGGCCAGATCGTGGAGCAGGCCCCGGTGCGGGATCTGTTCCACTCCCCCGCCCACCCTTACACCCGGGCGCTGCTGAAGAGCGTGCCCAGCATCCGGGACACCTCGGAGCGGGTGCTGGAGTCCATTCAGGACACGGTGCCCGAGCACTATGAATCCATCACCGGCTGCCGGTTCCGCTCCCGCTGTCCCCACGCCTGCCCCGACTGCGCCCTGCCCCAGCAGCCGGTGGAGCTGGCCCCGGGCCACCGGGTGACTTGCTGCCAGGTCCAGGAGGTGCGCGCATGAGCCAAACAGAACCGCTGCTCCAGGTGGAGCACCTGAAAGTATATTACCCCATCAAGGGAGGCGTGATCTCCCACGTCACCGGCCATATCCATGCGGTGGACGATGTGAGCTTCTCCATTGACGCCGGCACCACCCTGGGTCTGGTGGGAGAGTCCGGCTGCGGCAAGAGCACCATCGGCCGCCAGATCGTCCGGCTGGAACAGCCCACCTCCGGCTCCATCCGCTTTGACGATCTGGAGCTCACCACCGCCGGCCCCCGGGAGCTGAAGCAGGTCCGCACCCAATTACAGATGGTGTTCCAGGACAGCTACTCCTCCCTGAACCCCAAAAAGCATGTGTTTCATCTGCTGGCGGACCCCATCGTCTACCACGGCCTGGCCTCCCGCCGGGACGTGGAAGCCGAGGTGGACCGGCTGCTGGACCTGGTAGGCATGCCCAAGAGCGCCAAAAACCGCTACCCCCACGAGTTCTCCGGTGGCCAGCGCCAGCGCATCGCCATCGCCAAGGCCCTCTCCCTGCGGCCCCGGCTCATCGTCTGCGACGAACCGGTATCCGCCCTGGATGTGTCCATCCAGGCCCAGATTCTGAATCTGTTTCGGCAGCTTCAGCAGGAGCTGGGGCTGGCCTACCTCTTCATCGGCCACGGCCTGGGGGCCGTCAATTACGTCAGCGACCGGATTGCCGTCATGTACCTGGGCCAGATTGTAGAACTTGCGCCGGCCAAGGAGCTCTTCCGCAACCCAGCCCACCCCTACACCCGGGCCCTCTGCGATGCGGCTCCGGTGCCCGACCCGGATGTCCGGGGAGAGGAGGGCATCACCCTCACCGGCGAGGTGTCCTCCCGGATTCAGCCCGGCCCGGGCTGCCGGTTCCGGCCCCGGTGTCCCTTCGCCTGCCCGGACTGCGACAGCTACACCGGCATCCTGGAGCCCCTCTCTCCGGGCAGCGACCATCTCACCGCCTGCCGCCGGGGGCTGCAGCCAAAGGAGGGAGCCTGACCATGGCAAAATACATCCTGAAACGCGTTTTGATCGCCATCCCGGTGCTCTTTCTGATCACCGTCATCGACTTCGCCCTGATGAGCCTGTCCGGCAACCCCCTGGAGATGATGACCGGCGCCCGGGTAAGTGAGGCCGCCCTGGCCCAGCGGGCCGTCAACTGGGGACTGGACAAGCCCCCCTACATTCAGTATTTCATCTGGCTGCTGGGACTGCTCCAGGGCAACCTGGGCACCAGCTACTCCACCTTCCAGCCGGTCTCCCAGATGATCTTCTCCCACCTGGGGCCCACCCTGCTGCTGATGGGGGCCGCCCTGGTGCTCAGCCTCATCCTGAGCCTGATCGGGGGCATCTTCTCCGCCACCCACGCCTATTCCAAGGGGGATTACACCGTGGTCTCCCTGTCCTTTCTGGGCTCCAGCGTGCCCAGCTTCTTCCTGGCCCTGCTGCTGATCTACCTCTTCACCGTTAAACTGGGGCTGCTGCCCTCCAGCGGTATGGTGACGCTTGGGGTTGGCGGCGGTCCGCTGGATGTGATCCGGCACATGATTCTGCCCACGGTGGTGCTGGCCTTCGGCATGGCGGGCACCAACATCCGCTATTTCCGCTCCGCGGTGCTGGAAATTCTGCAGCAAGACTACCTCCGCACCGCCAAGGCCAAGGGCATCGGCCGGCGGATGGTCATCTATAAGCACGCCCTGCGCAACGCCATGCTGACGGTGATCACCGTCATCGGCATGGAGATCCCGGTGCTCTTTGGGGGCGCCGTGGTAGTGGAGCAGGTGTTCTCCTGGCCCGGGCTGGGGCTGATGACCATGAGCGCCATCACCAGCCGGGATTATCCCGTGATTATGGGGGTGTGCCTGTTCACCGCCGTGGTGGTGGTGCTGGGCAACCTGATTACCGACATCCTCTACGCGGTGGCGGATCCCACTATCTCCTTCCAGAAGGAGGGCAAATCGTGAACGGCAAGAAATACCTCCGTCAAAAGGCGGCCCAACCCCGGACCGTCCTGACTCCCCAGGAGAGTGAAACCTATCTCCAGACCGTCTGGCGGCGCTTCCGCCGCCACAAGCTGGCCATGGTGAGCTGTGTGGTGGTGCTGCTGCTGGTACTGGCCGCCCTCATCGGTCCCCTGCTGTGCCCCTATTCCCCCAACGAAACCGTGGGGGCCTTCTCTCAGCCCCCCTCTCTGCAACACTGGCTGGGCACCGACCAGATCGGCCGGGATCAGCTGAGCCGGCTGCTCAGCGGCACGCGGATCAGCCTGCTGGTGGGAGTGCTGGCCGCCGCCATCTCCACCTGCGTGGGGGTGGTGCTGGGCCTCATCAGCGGATTTTTCGGCGGCGTGGTGGATATGGTCATCATGCGCCTCACCGACGCCATCATGAGCTTCCCCTACATCCTGCTGGTGCTGGTGGCCGCCTCCATCTTTGAACCGGGCCTCTGGTCCATCATCCTGATCCTGGGCCTGGTGGACTGGCCCGGGGTGGCCCGGCTGGTCCGGGGCAACACCCTCTCCCTCCGGGAGTCCAACTTCGTCAAGAGTAGCCAGCTCAGCGGCATGTCCCGGCGGTATCTGCTCTTCAGCGACATTCTGCCCAACACCATCGCCCCGGTGCTGGTCTACGCCACCAGCGTGGTGGCCATCAGCATGCTGGACGAGGCCGCCCTGAGCTTTCTGGGCATGGGCGTTCAAGTCCCCACCGCCTCCCTGGGCAGCATGCTCAACGGAGCGGAAAACCTGTCCATCCTCACCGGCAAGCCCTGGCTCTGGGTGCCCCCCGGGGTGGTCATTATCCTGCTGGTGGTGGCCATCAACTTCATCGGAGACGCCCTTCGGGACGCCCTGGACCCCACCGCCACCTGAACAAGACAAAAAAGATCGTCGACCGCGTTTCCTGTACGCGGCCGACGATCTTTTTCTTGTTACCAGAACATGGAGAACACCGAGGCTCCGATCACCGTAAGCAACCCCGCCACGGCAATGGAAAGGCTGCTCATGGCCCCTTCCACCTCTCCCATCTCCATGGCCCGGGCGGTGCCCACCGCGTGGGCGGAGGTGCCCAGGGCCACCCCCTTGGCCACCGGGTTATGGATCCGGAACAGGCGGCACACCCCCTCACCGATGATGTTGCCCAGCACACCGGTGACAATGATCACCGCGGCGGTGATGCTGACCTGGCCTCCCAGCTCCTCACAGACCCCCATGCCGATGGCGGTGGTGATACTCTTGGGCAGCAGAGTCACATAGGTCTCATGGCTCAGCCCGAACAGCACCGCCATGGCCAGCACACAGCTCAGGCTGGTGAGCACCCCGGCCAAAATGCCGGCGAACACCGCCTTCCAGTGGCGTTTCAGCTGCCCCAGCTGTTCATAGAGGGGGATGGCCAGGCAGACGGTGGCGGGGGTGAGCAGATAGCTCAGGTACTTGGCCCCCTCGTTGTAGGTCTCATAATCCACATGGCAGGCCACCAGTACCAGCATGGTGATTACAATGGAGATCAGCAGCGGATTGAACAGGGCAAACCGGAATTTTTTCTTCAGCCACATGCCCAGCAGATAGGTCAGCAGGCTCAGAGAGACCCCAAAAAAGGTGGCGCTGGTGAGCATTTCGTTCATTGCACCCGCTCCCCCTTCTCGCCCCGCTGCATGACCAGCTGGGACACCAGGCCGGACACCGCCATAACCACCACGGTGCTCACCACGGTGATCACCGCCACCGGCAGCCAGACGGGCTTCAGAATCCCCCAGGATTCCAGCAGACCTACCGCCGCGGGAATGAACATGACGGGCATGATGTCCACCAGAAATTTACCGGTCTCCCGGACGGAGGACAGTTTCACCACCCCGGTACAAAGGGCAAGCAGCATCAGCACCAGGCCGTAAATGCTGGCGGGGATCAGCAGCGGGATGATGTAATGGAGCACCTCGCCCAGAAACGAGATCAACAGAATGATGGTAAATTGTTTTAAATAGCGCAATGGTATCAGCTCCTCACAAATGGCCACGGAATCAGCCGGTTACGGTTGATTCCGCCATCATTATAGCACTCTGTCCCGGAAATGGCTTGTCTTTCCCCTTGCCGCATGGTACAATTTTCACGAAAAAGGAGGGGAATAACTGTGCAGTTTGAACTAGCACCCCTGGAGGGGGTCACCACTTGGCTCTATCGCAGTGCCTATCACCGGCATTTCAGGCCGGCGGACCGCTATTTCACCCCCTTTATCGCCCCCAACATGAACAAGGGCCTCAACACCCGGGAGCGCAACGACGTGCTGCCGGAGCACAATCAGGGGCTTGCGCTGGTGCCTCAGATTCTCACCAACCGGGCGGACTATTTTCTGACCACCTGCCGGGACCTGGCGGAACTGGGTTATAAGGAGGTCAACCTGAATCTGGGCTGCCCCTCGGGCACCGTGGTAGCCAAGGGCAAGGGCTCCGGCTTTCTGAGCCAGCCAGAGGCCCTGGAGCGATTTCTGGACGAGATTTTTGAGGCCTGCCCTCTGAACATCTCCATCAAAACCCGGATTGGCCGCAACGACGAGGCGGAATGGCCCCGGCTGCTGGAGCTGTTCCGGCGCTATCCCTGCACCGAGCTCATCATCCATCCCCGGATCCAGAAGGACTACTACAAGGGCTCTCCCCGGATGGGGGCCTTCCGGCTGGCCCTGGATAATCCCCCCTGGCCGGTGACCTACAACGGCGACCTGTTCACCGGCTCCGACCTGGAGACCTTCCAGGCGGAATATCCCCAGGTGGGCACGGTGATGCTGGGCCGGGGCCTCATCTGCAACCCCTGGCTGCTGGGGGGCACGCCCGACAAGGGGGCGCTGGAGCAGTTCCACGGGGAGCTCTTTGAAGGCTACCGGCAGGTGCTCTACGGGGACGGGCCGGTGCTGTGCAAGATGAAGGGGGTCTGGGCCTATCTGATTCAAAGCTTTACCAACTATGAACCCTATCAAAAGGTCATTCGCAAAACCCGGCACCTCAGCGAGTATCAGAGCGCAGTGAATGCGCTGTTCCACAACGAGGATCTGATCCCCGGGGCCGGTTATCGCCCGGAAAAGTGAGGTTGTCCATGAACCTGCAACATCTGAAATACGCCGTCAAAGTGGCGGAATACCACTCCATCAACAAGGCCGCGGAAGTGCTGTATATCAGCCAGCCCAATCTGTCCCGGGCCATCCGGGAGCTGGAGCAGGAGACCGGCATCACCATCTTCAACCGCACCCCCCAGGGGGTCACCCTCACCTTTGCCGGGGAGGATCTGCTCTCCCACGCCCGGATCATTCTGGAGGAGCTGGAACAGATCCGCCGGATGTCCGAGGGGGAGACCACCCTCCAGCGCTTCAGCCTCTGCGTTCCCCGGGCCGGGTACATCTCCCGGGCCTTTACCCGCTTTTTGAGCCAGTTGGACAGCGAGCGGAAAATGCTGGTGGACTACAAGGAGACCAGTGCCATCGGGGCGCTGCAGAACGTGCTGGACGGGGGCTTTCACCTGGGCATCCTCCGCTACCAGAAGGCCATGGAGCCCTATTTCCAGGCCCTGCTCCGGGAACAGGGCCTCAATGTCCAGGAGGTGTGCCAGTTCTCCTATCAGGCGGCCATGAGCCGGCACAACCCCGTCTCCCAGAAGCAGCCGCTGCTCTATGAGGACTTAAAACATCTGACGGAGATCACCCACGGGGATTCCTACATTCTCAGCGCCGCCCGGCAGGTGCCGGATCAGGAGACCCAGGTGGGCACCGACCGGAAGATCCACGTCTACGACAGCATGGGCCAGCTGGCCATGCTGCGGCAGATCCCCAACACCTTTATGATGGTCTATCCTCTGGAGCAGGAGGTGCTGGACCGCTACCACCTGGTCCAGCGGCCGGTGGAGGATTTCTCCGAGCCCTGCTGTGATGTGCTGGTATCCAAGTCCGGCTACCGTTTTTCTACCCTGGACAAGCTCTTCCTCAAGGAGCTGGACATGGCCCGGGCCAACTGATCCCCGATTTTCCCTGGAAGGAGGGATATGATGTCAACACCCCAAACCACCAAAGAACCCGACGAGCTCTTTGAACTTGGTACCCTGGCCCACCTGGTGCCCGGCAACCGGGGGAGAATCCTGGACGGACGACGGACCCCAGGCTTTCTGGAATCCTACGACCCGGACAGCGCCACCTTTGTCTGGCGCATCACCGGCTATGAGGACGCCGGGGACTGCTGGGAGATGCCGGCGGAGTACGTCAACAGCTTTCAATTTTACCCGGAGGGCGCCAGACTGAGGCCGGAGCAGGTGACCACGATTCAGGCCGCCTGCGACCATTTTTCCCAGCGGCTCACCATCAACCCGGACCCGGAGGCCACCCGGGCCACCCTGAAGGCCATCCAGGAATCCGCCCGGGGCGCTGCCGACTGGCTAGAAAAAAATTCCTCCTTTTTTCGTCAGGGAGGCATTTTGCGGCTTTCCGAGCCCACCGGCTCCCTACTTCTTTACAATGATTTGGAGCGCTATCTGTCTCAACAGGGGCTGCTGGCCCTGGAGGAGCGCACCGCCCGGGACTATGTGCTGAACCCTTGGTCCGGGGAATGGATCAAGGGCATGAAAATTGTGATGGCGGAACTGGGCCTCATCGGCTATCAGGGCACCATACCCCGAAAGCCCGACGTCTTTTCCGGCCTGGGGGCTAAGGAACTCCGCCGGGACTATATTCTGGCCCGGTGTGGCTTCCTTCAGGCCCTGTTCCATCGGACGGGCTTGGAAGAGGTTCCCCTGTACCGGGGGATGGCCAGCGAATCCGATTTCTTTGAGACCCCCTCCTCCCTGCTGTCCGCCACCTTTTCCCCCAAAACCGCCCTGGAATTTGCCAGCCTGCCGGACAGCCCCGAGAGCGTCCGCAGCAGCTACTGCGTCAAATTCACCTGTCCGGTCAGCTCCCTGTTCATGACCTTTCTGGAAACCCGACAACTCAATGAAAAACACCAGGAACAGGAGGCCATCCTGTTCTATCGGGACAAACTCCACTTCTGACAGAACTTGATCTGCCTTACTGGGGCTTGTCCCCTTTTGCCGTCTTTTCGGGGGCTATATCACTTCTGATATAGCCCCCGTCCAAACTCATATAGCTCCTATCTTGACTTCCCGGTACTTTGTTAATAAAATAACAATGGTGAGCGGAACGGCCCCCAGCGCCCCGGATCTTCTACAATATTTTGTTTGTGAAAATAAAAATTCATCCATATATTGTATTTTTTCCACAAGCGTTTTGCCCGCCGTCGTGCTATGATAAGAGCACGGAACATCACCCGTTATTTCATTCAGTTCCATCCACTGAAATCACATAGGAGGTTATTATTATGGCAAGATTCACTCTCCCCCGCGACCTGTATCACGGCAAAGGCGCCCTGGAAGCCCTGAAGGACTTCACCGGCAAGAAGGCTATCATCTGCGTCGGCGGCGGCTCCATGAAGAAGTTCGGTTTCCTGGACCGGGCTGTCTCTTATCTGAAGGAAGCGGGCATGGAGGTCCAGCTGTTTGAGGGCATCGAGCCCGATCCCAGCGTTGAGACCGTCATGAAGGGCGCTGAGGCCATGCTGGCCTTTGAGCCCGACTGGATCATCGCCATGGGCGGCGGCTCCCCCATCGACGCCGCCAAGGCCATGTGGATCAAGTATGAGTATCCCGAGATCACCTTCGAGGATATGTGCAAGGTCTTCGGCATTCCTCCTCTGAGAAGAAAGGCCCGCTTCTGCGCCATCTCCTCCACCTCCGGCACCGCCACCGAGGTTACCGCCTTCTCCATCATCACCGACTATTCCAAGGGCATCAAGT
>CABRZO010000100.1 GCA_902475455.1 uncultured Eubacteriales bacterium | reverse complement strand
CTTGAGCTTGTCGAAAAAGGCCGCAGGCCTTTTCCGACAAAAGAGATGCATGCAGGCCAGGGCTCGATTGCTTGCACAAAAGTCACCCTGTCCTGCATGAGAAGGGTCATTTCCGAGGCGCATGTCCCCGGAAATGACAGAATTGAATTTCGTTCCGTCCTCTTCGGAGGACGGAATTCTGTGAAACTGCCTAAACCTATGGTTTTTCGACAGACCGAAAGTCCGGGGCCGCCCATGGCAGGGCGGCCCCGGACTTTTATCAGTTGTAATAGTCCTGGTTCATATGCTTCTTGTCAAACACGTTGTTGTAGACCAAACAGGCGTAGTCATCCAGGCTCTGGCTCTCCACCGCACCCCGGTCATACCACACCCCGTCGCTGTCCAGGCAGCTGAAGGCGTTCATGGCGGGGAACTCCTCCTGGAGCTGGAGCAAGAAGCTTTCATAGGCGTTGAGCTCCATCCCCGCCTGCTCCAGCACCATGGCCCGCAGGTAGTTGGGGGAGGTCAGCACATCGGAGGCCTCCTCAATGTCGAAGTTGGCCCAGATGACAAAGGAGGAACGGTAGCGCAGGTTGCCGCTGGCCACCAGGTCATCATCTCCGCTGTATTGGGCCTGGAGCTGGTCCATCACCGTGTCTCCCAGGCCGGGCTGGTGGTCGCCGAACATCAGGATAATGGTATCCTCCTCCACCTGGGAGAAGTAGTCCGTCAGCTCCGCAAAGGCCTGGTCGGTCTCATAGATCAGGGACAGATACTCCTCCAGGGCCGGCAGCTGCAGCTCCGGATCCTCCGGCTCCACCGTGACCTCCACCTGAGGAACGCTGGCGCTGTAGCCTCCGTGGTTCTGCATGGTCACGTTAAACAGGAAGAAGGGCTCATCCTCCTGACTCTGCTCATACAGCCAGATCACATTTTCAAAATCCGAGCTGTCGCTGAGATAGCTGCGCAGATACTCCTGGCCAGGCAGGTCGGCTTCGATATCATAGAAGGGGTCCAGCCCCAGCAGCGGGTAGTTGGCATCCCGGCGGTAGCCGTTGCCGTAATAGGGGTGATAGCCCGCCACACTGTACCCCAGATTCTGCATCCGCCAGGCGATGGACTGCTGGGTGTTGGACATGTACTGCACATAGGGGCAGCTGCCCGCCGGCAGCGCAAACAGGCTGTTGCCCGTCAAAAACTCATACTCCGTATTGGAGGTGCCTCCGCCAAACACCGATGTCAGCAGGGTTCCGGTGATGGTGTTGTCCATGCTGTGGATGTTGGACAGGGGGTCCACATTGGTCTCAAAACCGTAGAGCTGGGGCAGATCCGCAAAGGCTTCGTTCATAATGACAATGACGTTGGGGGTATCGCTGTCGGCTCCCCCGGCGGTCTCTCCGCCGCCGGTCTGGGCGGCCTCCTCCAAAATGCTGTCGGCCAGTTCAGCGGTGTAGTTGTCGGGCTTGCCGTCCCCCAACCCCGCCTTGGCGTAGGAGAAGAAGGAGAGCAGGTAGCCGTACTTCTCGCTGACATCCGAGATATTCCAGGCCTGATTCAGGCCAAAGGCGGGGATGCCCAGGCAGAACACCACCACCGCCGCCACAACCCCCGCCAGGGTGCAGCTCTCCCGCTTCCAGCTGCGCTTCCAGCAGCACCGGCCCAGGGATGCAAAGAGGCACACGGAGACCGCCAGTGCCGCCAGCACCGCCGCCGCCGTCACCGTCTCTATCCGGAAGTCATAGTTGCCCACCACATTGGCGGCAGTTCCGGCCTGGGCCAGATCGGAGTACTCCAGGGGGTTCTCCCGCAGGGCCCCGTAAAAGTGGTTGGCCAGCCCCCAGGCGGTGAACAGGGCGGAAGAAAGGGTAATGGCCAGGGCGCCCCAGCGCAGCACCACCATCAACACCGCCCCGGGAATGCAGCACCACAGCACATTCAGCAGCAGGTACCGGACGCTTTGAAAATTGAACTGGGAAATGCTCAACAGCTCCACCGCCGCAAACTGGGCCACACCCCAGAAGGGCAGCAGCGCCATGCACAGAGGAAGATTTCTGCGCTGGCCGGTGCAGCGGATAATCAGCGCGCCCAGGCAGATGCCCTCAGTACCCAGCAGCAGCATCCAATACAGCAGCCGCTGGTGATCTCCCAGATCGCTGAAGAGCAGGTTATAGCGGCACAGGCCCACCACCACCGCCACTTTGCACAATCCCTGGAAGGCGGCGGGCATCAGCCGGGCCCATCTGCGCCAGCGGGACTCCCCGTCCTCAACGGACCGGGCCCAGCCCGGCGCCAACAGCCGGCGCCAGAGCAAAATCTCCGCCACCACCATGGCCACCAGCGCCAGCACGCAGAGCGACAAGCTCAGAATGGTGAGGGCCAGGCTCGTCCAGCTGTTCACCACCACCCGCTCTACCCGGAAGGCGTCATTCTCCCGCTCGGTCAGATCCAGCCGGATTCCCGTCACACCACCCTGGGTCAGGGCGCTGGCAAAGGAGACGCTGATACGCCCGTTTTCCAGGGTGACGGACTCCATACAATAGGTGGGCTCCAGAAAGACATCCACCCGCTGCCCCTTTTCCGACACCTCCGACAGATAAATGGTGACCTGCCGCACATTGGTCTCCTCCTCCAGGGGGAACAGGATCCAGGGGTCGGTGGATTGGGAGGTAAGCAGGCCATCTTCTCCCAACTCAAATTCCTTGAGGTTTTCCAGCTCCGAACCGTACAGCTCCTCCGGCAGGATCACCCGTTGGGGATAACGTTGGGTCATTACGGCGAACAAAATCACATCACAGAGAAGAAACGCCAACAGCGCCAGTATGATAGCCAAAATGCGTTTTTTCCCCATATGATATGCCTCCAGCCCAATACTTTTAAAAATTTTGCCTCCTATTTTATCAGAAAATTCGATAAACGTCAATTTAATTCCCTGTTTTTTCCTGATATTTCGACTGTAACAACCTTTCTTCTTGGGCGTTTTTCTACATTTTCCGGCTTTTTATGCTTATTTCCCGGGCCAAAACGCAAAACAGGAGGGCGCCGCCAACCAGGGCGGCGCCCTCCCGAACAGGGGATCATTTACAGTTCAGCCACCGCGTCCCGGATCCGCTCCAGGGCCGCAGCCAGGGTTTTGCGGGGGCAGGCCAGGTTAAATCGCCAGAAGCCCTCACCCCCGGCGCCGTAGCCGGCGCCGTCGGAGAGCCAGACCCGGGCCTTGTTCCGCAGCAGGTCTTCCAGCCCCGCCTGATCCAGCCCCAGCCCCCGGGCGTCCACCCAGGCCAGGTAGGTGCCCTCCAGGGGGCACACCTTCAGCCGGGGCAGTTCCCGGGCCACAAAGTCCCGCAGGAATTCGTAGTTGCCCCGGAGGTAGACCAGCAGCTCCTCCAGCCAGGGCTCCCCCTGATCATAGACCGCTTGGCAGGCGGCTCTGCCCGGGGTGTTGTTGCCGGACATGCCCTGGGCCGCCAGCTCCCGCTGGAAGGCCTTCCGGAGCTTGGGGTTCGGGATGAAAATGTTGGAGCACTGGAGCCCCGCCAGGTTGAAAGTCTTGCTGGGGGCGGTGCAGGCGATGGCGTTCTGCTCAAACTCCGGCCCCAGGCTCAAAAACGGGGTGTGGGGATGGCCGGGATAGGTGAAATCGCAGTGGATCTCGTCGGCCACCACCAGCACCCCCCGGTCAAAGCACAGCTTGCCCAGCCGCTCCAGCTCCTGCCGGGACCACACCCGGCCCACCGGGTTGTGGGGGGAGCACAAAATAAACAGCTTGGGTTTTTCCTGATCCAGCAGCCGCTCCAGCTCCTCAAAGTCGATCTCATACCGGCCCTCCGGCCCCTGCTTCAGGTGGCCGTACACCGGCCGGCGGCCATTGTCGATGGCGGCCTCAAAGAAGTGGGGGTACACCGGCAGCAGGCACATGACCCCGTCCCCGGGCTGGGTGAAGGCTTTGACGGCGGTACAAAGGGCAAAGACCACGCCGGGGGTTTCCACCAACCACTCCCTCTGGGGCTTCCATCCAAAGCGGCGGGCAAACCAGCCCGTCACCGCCGCCTTGTATCGCTCATCCGGAAAGCTGTAGCCGAAGATGCCGGGCCGGGACAGCTCCCGCAGCGCCTCCCCGGCACAGGCGGGGGCGGGAAAGTCCATATCCGCCACCCACAGGGGCAGGGTGTCCTCGGGACGGCCCTCATATTTCATCAGGTCATATTTGACGCTGCCGGTGCCCCGGCGGTCATAAAGGGTATCAAACTGAGACATTTGCTTTGCTTGCTTCCTTTCCGTGTTCAGATGGCCGCCAGAATGGCCGCCATCAGCTTGTCGGCGCTCTCCGCCACCGTCTCGGCGGCGGTGTCCAGCACCAGATCCGGGTGTTCCGGCTCCTCATAGGCGGAGCCGGTGCCGGTGAAATTGCTGATCTGCTTGGCATAAAGCCCCTTGGGGTCCCGGGCGGCGCAGGTGGCCAGGTCCGCCCGCACATAGACCTCATGGTACCGCTCCCCCAGCTTCTGCCGGGCGTTCCGGCGCATGGCCTCAAAAGGCGTAATAAAGCTCACCAGGGTAATAAGCCCCGCATCGGCAAACAGCGCCGCCACCTCGGTGATGCGGCGGATGTTCTCCGTCCGGTCGGCGTCGGAGAAGCCCAGGTCGGCGTTGAGGCCGTGGCGCACATTGTCCCCGTCCAGCAGGTAGACGTGTTTGCCCAGCTGGTGCAGCCGCCGCTCCACCTCCACCGCCACCGTGGATTTGCCGCTGCCGCTGAGGCCGGTGAGCCAGAACACGCAGCCCCTCTGGCCCAGGCTGGCGCACCGGTCGGCATAGGACACCTTGTTGTCCTGCCAGATCACATTTTCGTCCATGGGTTCCAATCTCTCCTTATTCCAGCAGCCCCCGGGCCCGTTCAAAATCCCGGCGGCGCACATAGATCACATAGGTGTAGCACATCCGGTCCGCCATGTCGGAGTGACGGATTCCCCCCTGAAAATCTCGATAGCCCCGGTTGGCGCGGAAGTTGCGGCCAAAGGTAGAGTGGTTGCGCAGGGTTTTAACTCATAGGAAATCCCCGCCTGCTCCAGGGCGCTCCAGACCCGGGCCGCCTCCTCGGGGGCGGAATCCAGCCAGAGCTTCTTTCGGTTGAACAGGGTGATCATACCATCACTCCTCTCTCAGGCAAACCAGATTTCGTCCAGACTCCGGCCCAGCAGTTCCGCCACCCGGTCCTTCTGGGGCCGGTAGTAGTCCTCCAGCAGGGCCCTGGTCTCCGGCAGCATTTTGCTCTTCTCCTCATCCGGGGCGGTACACTTGTAAAAGCACCGGCGGGTGTGGGCTTTGTGTTTGCGATAGGCCCAGGGGAACCAGTGGCTCAGGGCGAAAAACTCATCAAAGGTATAGTCAAAGCCCTTGACCACCAGGCGCCACTTGGCCTGGAAGGGGGTCACCGCCCGGCGGTTGGTCTCGTTGGCCTTCATACCGTAGGGAATGCCCTCCTCCGGGGCGGAAACCCCCAGAAAGTCATAGAGCTTCTCGCATTCTCCCCGCTGATCCTTCACAAACTCCTCAAAGAGGATGAAGTGCTGGTGGGGGAAGGCGGCGTACTCCCCGATCATATCGGCATAGTTGCCCTGGGAGAAGCAGAGGTACTTCAGCCGATGTTTCCCAATCTGCTGCCGCTGGTTCGGGTCCCCCAGCACGCTTTCGCAGTAGCGGTGGAAGGCGGCGGCGTGGCCGTTTGCGATGTCATCGGCGATGACCTTTCCCGGCAAAAAGCCCAGAGCGCAGAAAAATTTGAAGGCAGACCAGGCCCGGTCCACCGGGTTGCGCATCATAAAAAACAGCTTGGTGTTGTGGTCAAAATCCCGGGTCAGCATCCCGGCGCAGCCATTAAAACCCAGCCCGGCATTGACCTCCCCCACCAGCCGGGGGTCGTCGGCGGAGATGTGGCCGAAGTAGCGCCAGGCGTAGTAGCACCGCCGCCAGGGCCAGTGGAGGATGTAGTAAGGGGGCACCCGGTAGAACATAGGCTCCTTCACATCCCGGGCCAGGGCGATGTCCGGATGCTGGGCCAGCAGGTCAAAGAGGGTGGTGGTGCCGCACTTCTGAAAGCCGATGCCCACAAAGCCGGGCATCCGACTGTGGCCCGCCCCCATCAGAGCTGACCCTGCCGCACCAGGGCGGCGGCCTTCAGAATGCCCACCTGGGTCTTGGCGTCAGAAATCTCGTTGCGCAGCACCATCTGCTCCGCCTCCCGGAGGGGCACCCGCTCCACCTCCAGCAGCTCGCCGTCGTCCAGCTTCTGCTCTCCCCAGCCGGACACCCGGGTCGCCCAGATGTAAATCTTTTCCGTGTCATAGGCCGGGGTGGGGTAGCACACCCCCAGGGACACATAGTGTTCCGAGGTGGTGCCTGTCTCCTCCCGCTGTTCCCGGCGCATGGCCTCAAAGGGGTCCTCCCCGGGCTCCAGCTTGCCGGCGGGGATTTCCAGCAGCACCTCCCCCTGGGCGTAGCGGAACTGGCGCACCATCAGCACCTGATCGTCCTGGGTCAGGGCCACCACCGACACGCCGCCGGGGTGCTCTACCACCTCCCGCTCCCGGATGGAGCCGTCGCCGATCCGGGCCTGGTCCACCCGCAGGGAGACCACACGGCCCCGGAACTTCTCCTGACCGGAAATCTGCTCTTCCTTTAATACCATTCTAACGGACCTCATTTCCTCATTCTCAATATTTAAAACAGTGGGGCCAGCCCCCAATAGCCCACCAGACCGCAGCCTACGCCGCAGGCGGCCCCCACCAGCACGTCCCGGGGGAAGTGGACTCCGCCCACCACCCGGACCAGCCCCAGCAGCGCCCCCAGGATCAGCAGCACCACTCCAGCCCAGGGCAGCACCCACAGGAAGGTCATGGCGATGACAAAGATGGAGAACACATGCCGGGAGGGCATACTCTTGCCCCGGGTCTCCTTGTGGATCAGGGGGGTGATGTCCAGCACCTGATAGGGCCGGGGAAAGTTCAGTTTGCTGCGCACCAGGCTCAGCAGCACAAAGGACACCGCCGGCACCCCCAGGGCCCAGAAAAACCGTTGGTCCCGGAGCAGGGCCAGGGCGATGAGCAGCACCGGGTAGGCGGCATAGCACAGCCAGGTCACCCCCCGGTTGGCCCCCAGCAGGATTCTTTTCCGCCCTTCCTCCCGGAAGGGGGCGGAGAGGGCCTCATACTGCTGCCGGGTCACTTATCCTCCCCCTCCAGGAAGTAGGTGGCCTCCATGTCCGCCACGCTGAGGCAGAAGGCCAGGGGGTACATCTGGAAGGCGTTGCCCACCTGCCGGGCGTCCTCATTGCCGGAGAAGCCCATGTGGTACCGGATGGCAAAGGCCTCCTCCCGGGTCAGCCGCAGAAAGCCGTTGACCACATAGACGCTCTTCTCCCCGTGGCCGTAGGGCATGGGGTCGTGGAAGTTGTAGGTGGGCACCTGGGTCCACTTGCCGTCGGGGCCCTTCACGTTCCGGACCCCGGGCTGGTAGCAGCCGATTTTGCACAAGTCGTGGAGCAGGGAGACAATGGCGATGGTCTCATCGCTGTAACTGAGGCCATAAAGCTCCTTGACCCGCTCCCGCTCCAGATACTCCTTCAGGCAGTGGTACACGTTCAGGGAGTGCTCACACAGTCCCCCCTCGTAGGCCCCGTGGTACCGGGCCGAGGCCGGGGCGGTGAAAAAGTCGCACTTATTGGTGAGATAGTCCAGCAGGGCGTCGGCCCCGGGCCGGGTGATGTGGGTTTTAAACAGCTCGATAAATTCCTCTTTGCAGGACATAGGACAGCTCCTCCCATGAATCAACAGAAATAACCAGTGTGATTGTATCACACTTTTTTGACAAAAGAAACCGGGGAACGGGGGTTTCTCCCGGCCCGGGGGTGCGGAGGAAATTTCTGGTTTACTTGTCCCCGGGGCGATGCTACAATAAAATTAAGGAATGACCAATGGTCCCACCCGTTCACCACACCCCCGGAGAAAGGAGCGCCCCATGGAATCCAAGCATTTCACCCCGCCCCGGGACCGGGGCCAGAGCCCGGAGGACCGGCGTATAGAAAAGCTGCTGTGGGCCAACAACATCATCTTCCCGGTGGCCCTGATTCTGAGCGCCTTCTTCCGCTACGCCACCCTGCTGGCCCTGATCTTCTGGCTCTATGTGCTGCTGCGGCTCATCCGAAGGGATATAGCCGCCAAACAGATCTCCGTGGCCACCATTTTCTACGCAGTGGCGGGGCTGGCCATCACCGTATTGGTGATTTATGCCCTGATCTACCCCGCCCTGCGCTGAATCAAAAATATCGCTCCCCCGGGGCCGCTGGTTAAGAAACCGGCGGCCCCGGATTCTGTCTGTCTCTTCCCACAGCGGTTTCTGGTCAAACCGCCCATTTTATGCCAGCCTTCGCCCCGGTTTTCCAGCGGAGCCATTCTTGAAGGGGGATGGGGAATGTGCTAAAATGGCCTAAACTTACGGAATCAGACAAAATAAGCCAGGTGGTTTGTATGAAGCTGTCAGAACTGGAACTGAATCAGGACGCCATGATCTCCGCGGTGGGGGGCCAGGGCAGTCTGCGCCGGCATCTGCTGGACATGGGCCTCACCCCCGGGGCGGAGGTGACCTTGCGGAAACGGGCCCCCATGGGGGATCCCATTGAGATCGAGGTCCGGGGCTATGAGCTCACCCTGCGGCTGGAGGACGCCCGACAGATTGAGGTGGAGAACGCCCACCCCAACGACCACACCCACGCCAGCCCCCAGCGCACCCCGGACATCGCCCACCCGGGCCGGGGTGAGATGGGGGAGGAGCACTTCCGCTCCCGCCGGGGCAGCAAGACGCCCCCCATCCCGGAGAATTCCCCCATCACCTTTGCCCTGGCGGGCAACCAGAACTGCGGCAAGACCACCCTGTTCAACCAGCTCACCGGCTCCAACCAGCATG
>CABRZO010000099.1 GCA_902475455.1 uncultured Eubacteriales bacterium | reverse complement strand
ATCTTGCCCAGGTACATTACCGCCACGTTGTTGGACAGGTGGCGCACCACCGACAGATCATGGCCGATAAAAATGTAGGTGAGTCCCAGCTCCTGCTGAATCTTCATCATCAGGCCCACGATCTGGGCCTGGATGGACACATCCAGGGCGGAGACAATCTCGTCGCAGACGATGAAGGAGGGGTTCATGGCCAGGGCCCGGGCGATGGAGATGCGCTGGCGCTGGCCGCCGGAAAACTCGTGGGGATAGCGGTTGGCGAATTTGGGGTTCAGGCCCACCAGCTCCAGCATCTGGCCCACGATGTCCCGAGCCTCCCCCTTGCTGGAGAACAGCTTGTGGATGCGGGGCCCCTCCAGGATGATGTCGCTGATGGTCTTCCGGGGGTCCAGGGAGGCGTAGGGGTCCTGGGTGATCATGGTCAGATTCTTGTGAATTTTCCGCAGCTCCCGGGTGGACTGGCGTTCCAATTCGATGCCGTCGAACATGATATGGCCCCCGGTGATCTTGCAGTTGCCCATGACGCAGTTGCCGATGGTGGATTTTCCCGAGCCGGATTCCCCCACGATGCCCAGGGTTTCGCCCCGGACGATGCCGAAGGACACGTCGTCCACGGCCTTGACGTCGGCCACCTTGCGCTTGAGGAGACCCCGGGTTACCGGGAAGTACATCTTCAGATTGTCCACCTTCAGGATCATCTGTTTTTCGGTCTGGGCCTTGGGCTGCTGGGCGATCCGCTTGTCCAGCAGCTCCCGCACCTCCGGTCCGGAGGGCAGCTCCACGGTGGGGGCTTGGATTTTTTCTTCGACCATCAGGGCGCCTCCTTTACCGCTGCGTCCATATGGAAGCAGGCACAATAGTGTTCGCCCTCCAGATGCTCCAGCGGGGGGCGCTTGGTGCGGCATTCTTCCGTGGCGTATTTGCACCGGCCGGCAAAGGCACAGCTGTCCACCGGGATGGTGGACATATCCGGGGGCTCGCCCTCGATGGTGTGCAGTCCGTGGCTCCGGGGCAGATCCAGCCGGGGCACCGCGTTGATCAGACCGATGGTGTAGGGGTGGTGGGGGTGTTCAAACACGTCGTAGGTGTTGCCCTCCTCCACGATTTTGCCGCCGTACACGATCTTGACGCTGTCGGCGTAGCGGGCCACCACCCCCAGGTTGTGGGTGATGATGATGAGGGCGGTGCCCATATCCTCCCGCAGCTTGTTGAGCTGCTCCAGCACCTGGGCCTGAACCGTCACATCCAGGGCGGTGGTGGGCTCGTCGGCGATGAGCAATTCCGGGTTGCAGCTCATGGCCATGGCAATCATGGCCCGCTGCTGCATGCCGCCGGAGAATTCAAAGGGGTATTGCTTGACCCGCTGCTCCGGGTTGGGGATGTTCACCGCCGCCAGCAGCTCCACCGCCCGCTTCATGGCGTCCTTTTTCCGCATGTGCTGATGGATCATCAGGGACTCGCAGATCTGGGCGCCGATGGTCATCACCGGGTTCAGGGCGGTGGAGGGCTCCTGAAAGATCATGGAGATCTTGGAGCCCCGGATCTCGCCCATCTCCTCGTCGGACAGCTTGAGCAGATCTTTGCCATGAAACAGAATTTCCCCGTCCAGGGTCAGACCGGGGGGATAGGGGATCAGCCGCATGACGGACAGGGCGCTGACGCTTTTGCCCGAACCGGATTCGCCTACAATGGCCACGCATTCCCCTTTTTTGACGCTGTAAGACAGATCGTCCGAAGCGCGCAGGACGGAGGAACCGTTAAAGAAGTAGGTCTTCAGGTGCTTGACCTCCAGAATCGTCTCAGACATCGCAAATCATCTCACTTTCGGCTTTACATCGGGTGTTCCGCTTTCATCTGACCTCTATTATATCGGTACCTGGGGACAAAAAATAAGGTCGTGGTTTGAATGATACCACGACCTTATTTGCAGCGGATCGCCGCCATTTTCAGTTGTGTTTTGCCTCCTCCGCCCGGCTCTGCTCCCGGAATTCCTTGGGAGACATCCGATAAATCTCCCGGAAGCGGCGGTAGAAGTAGCTGGAGTTTTCGTAGCCCACCGCCAGGGCGATGTCGCTGACGGCCAGGTTGGTCTCCTGCAGGATCAGGATGGCCCGCTCAAACCGCTTGGCCTGGAGCAGCTCTTTGAAGGTGGCCCCGAAGATGGTCTTGATCTGACGGCTCAGGCCGGATTCCGTCTGGTTCAGTATCTCCGCCAGCTCCCGGAGGGTGGCGGTCTGGTAGGAGGAGTGGATATATTCCTCCACCGTGCGCATCATGACCTGTTCATAGGAATAGGAACCCTGATTGTCCAGATTGGTCAGATCGTTGGACAGATAATAGATCACCAGGAACATCAGACTGCGGTTGACATCGCCGTCAGATTTTTTGTTGCGGGGAGACATGTCGTCCACATGGGGAAAGGCGGTACACAGCAGGATTTCCATCAGGTGGTGGATGGGCAGGTGGCTCCGGGAGGAGAAGAAGAGGTATTGGTTGCAGTGGACGGCCCCCCGCAGAATGTCCACAATAAAGTCGGAGATGATGGTGCGCTTTGCCGCCAGCTCATAGGTCTCGTCGAAAAAGCGGGGGTGGATGGCCAGGTTGACGGCGATGTCGTCCTCTCCGCAGGGGCGGACGCTGTGGGTGGTGTACTGGTTCAGCAGCAGGATGTCTCCGGGGCCCATCCGGATCTCCTTGCCGTCGATTTCGTGGATGACCTGGCCGCTGCACACATACATCATCTCAATGAAATTGTGCCGGTGGGGGGCCAGGCCTGCGAATCTGGGGTGTTTGGCCACACCCACGGAGTGGCTGATGTGAAGGGTTTCCTCAAAAGAGATGATATCCTTCCCCGGGCCGGGAAAGCCAGGGCTGCCCGCCAGGGGTCTGCCCTGAAGGGCCAGCTGCTCCTGCGGGGATGGAGTGTGGAGCACCTCCATCAGAAAGGGGGCCTCAATGATGCAATCGTGATTCACGGCCACATCACTTCCCGCCTGCCGCCAGCATTTTGAGCCGAATTTCCGCAGCGTGTTCCACCGTGTTGATGAGGCCGAACACCGCGTACTCAGAACAGGAGCTACAGATGATCCCCTCCCCGTCCAGCATGACGGCCTGGTGGTTTTTGGTGTGCTCCCCAATCTCCTTCAAAAAGTCCGTCAGTTCCACCAGCATTTCCGGGGACATGGTCGCTCCCAGCTGGATGGAGCCGGTCATCCCCCAAGGTACCACGTCAATGCCGTCGGGCACTACGTTGCGCACATTGGCAAAGCCGTGGGACAGCTCCTCCACCAGATCCCGGCCCCACTCCCGGTTCAGGGCGGCCAGGGCAATGGTGTTGATGGGCTGGCAGTGATACACAACGCCCCCGGGGCCGTTGCTGCGCACGGAGTGGACCGTCAGATGGATGCTCAGTTCCATGGGGGGATGGTGGCGCAGAGTTTTTTCCCAGAGGATGCGGTAGCTGGCCCCGTCCCCGCTGACCTGAATCACCTGAAAATTGAAGGGGAAGGGGTTGTCATCCTCTCCGTAGTTGGTGCCTTCCTGCTGGGAAAACAGGAAGCACTCCCGGGCCAGCCGGGGGTAACAGCCGGCGTCGATGGGCCGGTAGGGCTGGCTCCAGTCCAGGCAGGACTGAAATTCCCGCAGATCCGCGGGACGCAGCCAGCGGCTGACACTGCTGCCGATAAAGCCGTGCCAACCGGAGAGTTGTCCCTGCTCATACAATTTCCGCATGGCGCGGCCGGCTTCGGAGTGGAAGGGGGTGATACCAGATTGGGTCATTGTGCTGCCTCCTGTTCTTGTGTGTTGTCTGATGCGGAAAAAGGCGCCGGAAAACCGACGCCTTTTTCTTTTGCTTATGATACCATGGCCGGGTCCGGGAGACAAGTATTACTCGTTCACCCAGATGTTGGTCAGGATGGTGGTGACGTTCCAGTTCTTCCACAGCCGCTCGCCGGAGTAACCGCCGATCCGGCTGGAAACGTAGGAGTTCACCTTTTCGCAGGGGCCGCACTGGATGGTGTAGTGCTGCTGGGCCACATACTCGTCGGCGGCCTTGGCGTTGGCCACCTGCTCCTCCAGGGTCTGGGAGGCGGTCAGGGCCTCAAACAGAGCATCCATCTCGGGGTCGTTGAAGGCGCCGTTGTTGTTGTTGCCGTAGGACAGGTAGCTCTGGCTGGCCTGGTTCATGGAGTACAGGCAGACGGTGCCGGGGATGCAGCGGTTGTCGGTCTGATCCATGCCGATGGCCTGCATCTCGGGGGGAGTGGGGACGGTCTCAATGTTCATGGTGATGCCCACCTGGGCCAGCTGCTCGGCCACCAAAGTGTACAGATCCACGTCCATCATGGCGAACAGGGTGACGGTGAACTCAAAGCCATCGCCGTAGCCGGCCTCCTCCAGCAGGGCCTTGGCGGCCTCGGGATCATAGGCGAAGCTGTCGGTCAGCTCCTGATCCCAGTCGCTGACGGAGGACCAGTCGGTGCTCTGAGACCAGACGCCGAAGAGCTGGAGCTCGGAGAGGTCGTAGCCGTAGTACTCGGTGGTAATGGTCTCCATATCAATGGCCTTCTGGATGGCGGTGCGCACCCGGATGTCCGCCAGGGGCTCATAGCACTGCTTCAGGAAGATGCCGCAGGGGTTGGTGACATAGCTGTACTCCACAAAGCTGCCCTCGGGCATGGAGTCCCGCAGCTGCTGCTTCTCAGAGTCGGAGATGACGTCGTTGCCCCAGCCCAGAATGTCGATGGAGCCGGAGATGAACTGGGCCACGGAGTTGGCGGAGTCAGTGATGCAGACCAGCTTGATCTCGTCCAGATAGGGTAGCTGGTTGCCGTCGGCATCGGTCTGGTAGTAGTTGGGGTTCTTGGCAAAGGTCATGTAGGAGTCGGCCACATAGTCCACGATCATGTAGGGGCCGGTGCCGCAGGCGTAGTGCCAGTCGGACTTCTGCTCGGTGGTCAGGGTGTCCCACTCCACGCCGCCGATGCAGACGCCGGCGATCATGAAGTCGTTGAGGGCGGTCTCAGAGCCGGTGTTGAAGTGGAAGATCAGGTTCAGGTCATCCACCACTTCCACGGACTCCAGCATGGGCAGCTTGGAGGACCAGTCCTGCTCGCTCTCGCACTTGGCCACGCCGTCCAGGCCCAGCAGCCGCTGGTAGGACCAGGCCACGTCCTCGGCGGTGAGCTGACGGCCGCCATAGACATCGTACTGGGCCAGATCACCGGTCTTTTCCTGGAAGTACACATCGTCCCGGATGGTGACGGACAGAGTCATGGCCTCGGAGTCAAAGCTCCAGCTGTCGGCGATCTGACCGGTCATGTAGTCCATGGTGATGTACTCGCTGTCCCACTGGTATTCCTCCCGGCTGGAGTTCCAGTCCGGGGACCAGAGACGGTCAAACCACAGGGCGTAGTTGCGGTTGTCGGCAATGGAGGGGTCATAGCCGTTATAGAACTCCTGCCAGAACACGGTGATGGAACCGCCCTCCACCGGGTCGCCGCTGGTGGTCACAGGGGTGGTGTCGCCGGAGCCGGAGCTGGCGGTGGAACCGGCGGAAGAGGCGGAGCCGGGGGTGGAGGTGCTGCCGCCTCCGCAGGCGGCCAGCGCGAACACCATAGCCAGCGCCAGGAGCAATGCGGTAATCTTCTTCATTCTTTACAACTCCTTCTGTTTTCCTGTTTTCTCGGTTTTCTCCTGATTGGTCCGGGGTCTTGAGGCAAGTATATCAGCAGAAGACTCGGACAAGAAAGGACGCGGTTTGCAAAGGAAAGTGTCTTTATTTGCAGATAAGCCAGGGGATTATTTGGTGTAGTCCGCCATCTCCCCACCGGCCAGATAGCCGGAGGCCATGGCCCAGGGCATTTCGCTGCACTTGCCGCCGTCGTCGTCCCGCTTCAGCACGCCCCGGCAGCAGTCGCCGGCCACATAGATGCCGGAGAAGGGGGTGCCGTCCTGTTTGACCAGCCGCAGGTTGTCGTCGTTGACCAGGCCGCCCTCGGCGCCCTCGTTGAAGCGCATCAGCAGCACCGCATAGAAGGGGCCCTTGGCCACGGGGGTCAGGAAGGGGGCGGGCTTGTCGAAGTCCTCATCCTGGCCCTGGGTGCAGAACATATTGTACTTTTCCACCTCGTCGGCCAGCCCCAGCGGGTCGATGCCGGCCTTCCGGGCCAGTTCCTCCAGGGTGTCGGCCTTGTGGGCGGCGATGTCCAGCTCAGCGCACTCGTACTCCAGTTCCCCCCGCCAGTTCAGCATACACTTGTGAAGGCTCTCGTCCCGAGCGGTACGCTCCAGCAGCTCCCGGCCCATCTGTTCCACGGTGTCGCTGTCAAAGATGGCGTAGGCGATTTTCTGGGGCTGGTGCTCCAGGGGGCTGAAGGGGTTGCCGGGCTCCGGAGGCGCTCCCTCGTTGGCAAAGCGACGGCCGTCCAGGTTGACCATGGCCACCCGGGGGGAGTTGACCAGGCTGACCACTCCGTAGTTGAAGGGGTGATGGACTGGCCCGAAGAGGGGGATTTTTACATGCTCCAGGTCCAGGGCAGCGCCGATCTCCTCCGCCATGCCGATGGCATCGCCGGTGTTGGAGGCCACGGTGAAGGAGTGGACGGGCATTCCCTCATAGAAGGAGGGCCGCAGCTGGCGGATCAGCTTTTCGTTGCGGGCAAAGCCGCCGGAGGCGATCAGGCAGCACTTGGCCCGGACCGTCACCGATCCTGCGGGGGTCTGGGCCTCCACCGCCTGGAAGGCGCCGGCCTCGTCCACCAGCAGGTGGATGGCCCGGTGTTCGGTGAGCACCGGGATGTCCAGGGCCTTGCACTGCTCCAGCATCTTGTCGATGACAAAGGTGCCCATCCAGCCGGGGCCCATGGAGTGGTCGGTGGACTTCACGTTCAGGGTGCGGTCCGGGTAGTCGAAGAAGCCGGGGCAGAAGACGAAGGGGCCGTTGGGAATGGGGTGCTCCCGGAGATCCACCAGCTTGAAGCGCTCTTCCACGCCGCCAAAGGTGCACAGCCAGTCAAACATGTCCGTGAGGCCATAAACCGCCCGGCGGACCAGATTCTTGCTGATGTCCTTGCCGTTGGAGCCGTTCCAGATGGATTCCACCGCCTGCTCCCGCAGGTCGGGCATACCGGCGGCGGCGTGAATCTTGGAGTATCGCACCACAAAGGCGTGGCCCAGATTGGTGTTGCCGCCGGGCTTTTTCGCCTTCTCCAGTACCACCACTTGTTTGCCGGTGAGCTGACGGTAGCGCACCGCCGCCACCAGGCCGCTGCCGCCGGCTCCCAGCACCACTGCGTCGGCGGTGATGGTTTGGGGCTGGGCCTGGGGGACGGGCTGTTGTTGGTCGGGATTGTAAATGATCCCGGCGGGGCAGACCTGGGCGCACTGGCCGCAGTTGATGCACTTGTCCGGGTCGATGGCGTACTCCACTCCCACAAATTTGATGGCTTTTACCGGGCAGGTATTGAAGCAGTAGTGGCAAGTGGAGCAGTTTTTTCCGATGACGTATGCCATATGACACGCTCCTTTTCCGCCCCTCCCGCTCTGGCGGGAGGAGTATGATGATTGATTTGATTATGAAATGGGTTCCACCAGGGTGGCGTAGCTGTGCTGGTCATTCATGGACACATAGGGCTCCGGCCAGGGAACGGTGTTCTGTACCGGCTGGAAGATGGAGTACTTCTGATGCAGGGGACCCGGGTCCGCCAGTTCCACCCGGTCGTCCCGGCCCGCCGGCGGGGCCATGGGGCCTCCCAGGGCGGGGTTCACCGCCCGCTCGTACTCGTCGGCGGCCATGTTGACAAAATCGAAGGGCATACCGAAGTCGGGGCACACATGCTCGTGGAGGTATTTCCACGCCCCGTCCTCGCAGACGAAGTCGGAGCCGTAGCGCTCCCAGAAGGAGATGCCCTGTTTCACCGCCATGGAGTTAATGCAGTCGTAGAGCATGCCGGGGGTGACAAAGGAGGACCGGGCGGTCTTGCCGTCCTCGGCCACCTCGATGATGCCGTTGACCAGGGTGTGCATGGACAGCTCCATAACGGGCCGGGGGTCCAGGCCGCCGATCTCCGGGAACATCTGCACCAGGTCGATGTAGGTCTCGTAGACGGAATAGTCGTACATGGTCACCGAGTTGTACCAGATCTGGTCAAAGCCCCGCATCCGGCCGAAGCCATGGGCCCAGGCGGTGTTGTCGCTCTGGGACCAGATGGTGCTCCACTCCTCGGCGGAGAAGTTCCGGGCGTGGAAATAGTTGTGTTTGCCGTGGAGTTTTTCCACCTGTTGGCTGGCCAGGGCCTGCTCCAGCCGCTGCTCCACAGAAAGATGTCGTTTCATCTCAGTTCACCTCCGGATCTTGCTGGGGACCGCCGGGTCCGCCGGGTCCGCCGGGTCCAGGCCGGGGCCGTTTCCGGGCCTGCTCCCGCAGGGCTCTGCCCCGGACGATCCGCTGCTGGGAGATGGCGGCGGCGGGGCGGGTGATGGCGGTGCGCCAGCCCTCGGGACCATAGCCCATGCCGGGCTCATAGTGGTGGTAGGGCTGGGGCTCCGGGGGATAGTTGTCCGCCCAGTGGAGCCTGCTGTCGTGGGTCAGCATGGGAATGGTGGGGGAGCCGAACTGAAGCTGCCGGGGGTCCTGGCCCTCCGGGAACTCCAGGGGCTGATCCGAGTGGTTGGTGCCCGCCGGGTTGAAGTAGTCATTGGACACCACCAGATGCCAGATCTTCCACCGCTCTCCCTCCCGGACAAAGTCCGCGGCAATCTTTTCGCCCCGCCACAGGCCTTCACTGTGACCGCCGGGGCGGCCCACGGTCTCCTGGGCGATGGTGTACCAGATGCCCTGGGCGGTCTGGCCGTCCTGGGCCACTTCCACCAGGGGGGTGGAGTTGGGCATCATGCAGGTGTAGCCGATCATACGGTTTTCCGGGATATTTTCAATCTCCGGGTGCTG
>CABRZO010000098.1 GCA_902475455.1 uncultured Eubacteriales bacterium | reverse complement strand
GCTGGCGGTGGATTTTGAGTCCACTACGTCTACCAATTCCATCACACCGGCATATAACGAAGCTATTATACAGGATGTTAAACGGATTGGCAATAGGTATTTCCATACAAAATATACATCTATCCGAGGATTTTGGTCTATTCATTTTCAGAACCCTGTGATATAATACACTCTGGAATTTTGTGTGCCAGGAGGTGGAACGAGTGAAAAAAGGCGTGCTGGTGGCGCTGCTGGCGGCGTTGAGTGCCCTGGTGCTGTCCGGATGCGGACTGACCTCGCCGGAGGACCTTTACACCCTGCCCAAGCCATCCACCCAATATGAAAGCCTTCAGGACAGTTTGGAGCAGCTGCTGGATAAAGGCTACGAGTATTCTCCGCCCATCTCCGGTTCCAATACCCAGTCCGTTCAGCTGAGAGATTTGAACGGCGACGGGGTAGATGAGGCCATCGCCATTCTGCGGGACAGCTCCGGCAAGGAGCGGCCTTTGAAAATCTGCATTCTGACCTCCAACGGGGAGGAGGGCTATACCCTCTCCTGTATGATTGAGGGCGACGGGGACATGGTCAACTCTGTGGTCTATTGCCAGCTCAACGCCACCCCCACCGAGGAGATCGTGGTGGGGTGGCGCATTTCCAGCACGGTGTACGCTCTGTCCGCCTACTCCATTGAAAACGGCAATGTGACGGAACTGATGACCGCCCCCAGCTATACCAAATATGAGGTCAGAGATCTGGACCAGGACAATCAGGAGGAGATCATCTCCATCCAGCTTAACTCCGCCGAGGAGGGGGGCAATACCGCCACCTATTATGACTGGTCCGAAGACACCATGATGAGCATCAACACCGTATCCCTGTCCGCCACGGCAGAGAGCCTGGAGTCGGTGCGGTACAACTATCTGGTGGGCAGCTATCCGGCTTTGTATGTCAGCAGCTATCAGCGCAACAACACCTCCAGCCTGGTGACGGATGTGCTGAGCGTGGTGGACAAGAAGCTGGTCAACATTACCATGGACAGCACCACCGGCAACAGCGATACCATCCATCTGGATCTGACCGACCCCAAGGATATCAACAGCGACAATGTGCTGGAGCTCCCCATTGCCATTCCGCTGCGCTCCAGTACCATGGTGGAGGGGTCAGATTCCGCCTATGTGATCAACTGGATTCAGTTTACCGTGGAGGGCAGCTCCCAGACTGTGGGATATACCTACCACAACACGGCGGACGGCTGGTACCTCAGCCTGCCGGAGTCCTGGTTCACCGGTCGGCAGGACGGATACATGAACGGCTTGATCCTCAGCCGCAGCGACACCAATGTGGGCGCCACGGTGGAACGCAGCATCACCTTCTACCATCAGGAAAGCCTGACGGAGGAACCGCAGCCTTTCCTGGCCATCTATAAAAATACCGGGTCTAACCGGGAGAGCCGCGCCACCATGGGAGAGCGCTTCCTGCTGACGGAGGATGGAGACGCCACCTATTCCGCGGAGTTCCTGGACAGTGACTGGGAGTGCGGCCTGAACAGTGGATCGCTGGTGGAGCGCTTCAAACTGATTTTCACGGATTGGTCCACAGATTAAGGGGGAAATACCATGCGCAAAGTTTTGGTTTTGGAAGACGAAGACAACATCCGCAGCTTCGTGGTCATCAACCTGAAGCGGGCGGGATATGATACCATCGAGGCCTCCAGCGGAGAAGAAGCCCTGGAGAAGCTCAAGCGCAACCCGGATGTGAAGGTGGCGCTGCTGGACGTGATGCTGCCCGGCATTGACGGGTTTGAGGTGTGCCGGCGCATTCGGGGCAATAACTCCAAAATTGGAATCATTATGTTAACTGCCAGATCCCAGGAGATGGACAAGGTCACCGGCCTGATGACCGGCGCCGATGACTATGTCACCAAGCCCTTCTCTCCGGCGGAACTCACCGCCCGGGTGGACGCCCTGTACCGGCGTTCCGGCGGGGACAGCCAGGCGGAGACCGGGGAGATTTCCCAGCCGCCCTTCCTGCTGAACACCCGCAACCGCACCCTGGAGAAAAATGGGGTGCGCATTAAGTTGACCCAGGTGGAGTACAGCGTCATGAAGCTGTTTATGGACAACCCCGGCAAGGCCCTCTCCCGGGAGGAAATTCTGGAGGCGGTCTGGGGCCGGGACTATTATGGCGAGGTCAAGATCGTGGATGTCAATATCCGGCGTCTGCGGATTAAGGTGGAGGATGACCCCACCAGCCCCACTTATATCACCACCGTATGGGGATATGGTTACAAGTGGGGATTTTAAGTCGAAAGATTCCATTAGAGGCAGGACAGAAAGCAGGTGAATGAGGATGGCAAAGACGGGACAGACCAACCCGGTTTTCAGCAGATTCCGGGGGGGCAGAGGACTGCGCAATCGGTGGCTGCGCAACAGCTTTTTGATTGTGAGTGCCATCCTGTTTGTCGTGGTCATCATTCTGTCCATTATGATCAGCCGGTATTATTACAACACCATGCGCTCCGGACTGGAGACCAAGGTCAAAACCGTCAGCGACTTCTTTGCCAGCTATGTCACCAATGAGTCGGAATACCAGTGGATGGCGGAATACTATGTGACGGATTTTGATGAGAAAGACCGGCTGGAGCTGCAGTTTCTGACGGTGGAGGCGGAGCCCAGCGTGTTCCTGTCCTCCTCGGGCCTGACCTCTGGCAGCAAGCCCAATACCGCTGACATCACCATGGCCATCAACACCGGGGATATCGCCCCCTGGAGCGGCCGGGACCCGGCCACCGGGGAGCGCATCATGGCGGTCTCCGCCCCCATCATCAGCAATGGTGAGGTGAAGGGGGTGCTCCGCATGGTCACCTCTCTGCGGCTGGTGGACCGGCAGCTGGCCACCCTGATCGTGGCCCTGGTGGCGGCGGCTCTGTTTGTCATGGCCCTGACCTATTTGGTCAATATGTATTTCGTCCGCACCATCATCAACCCCATGGCCAGCATCACCGAGATCGCCAAACGCATCGCCTCAGGCTACTATGGAATCCAGTTGGAAAAGCAGTACGATGACGAGATCGGCGATCTGGTGGACGCCATCAACGATATGTCCACCCGGATCAGCCAGAATGAGCAGATGAAGTCGGAGTTTATCTCCTCCGTCTCCCACGAGCTGCGCACCCCCCTCACCGCCATCAACGGCTGGGGTGAGACCCTGATCTCCGGCAAACTCACCGACGCCCAGGATTTCAAAAAGGGCCTGCATATCATCGTCAGCGAGTCCCGCCGCCTCACCAAGATGGTGGAGGAACTGCTGGAGTTCTCCCGCATTGAGGACGGACGCTTCAATCTGAACATTGAGATGATCGACATCCAGGCGGAGTTTGAGGACGCGGTCTATACCTATCAGGAGTTCTTCCGGAAAGAGGGCATTACCCTCAATTATACCGACCCGGAGCGGGAGTTTGCCCCGCTGCCCGGGGACCCAGAGCGGCTGCGGCAGGTGTTTTCCAATCTGTTGGACAATGCCGCCAAGCACGGCGGCGCCGGTAAGCAGATCGACACCACCATCGGGGAAGAGGACGGCTTTGTGGCCATCGTGATCCGGGACTACGGCTCCGGCATCCCCGAGGACGAGCTGCCCCATGTCAAGGAGAAGTTTTATAAGGGCTCCTCCAAGGCCCGGGGCAACGGCATCGGCCTGGCAGTCTGTGATGAGATCGTCCAGCGCCACGGGGGACGGCTGGACATTGCCAACGCCCAGGACGGCCACGGCTGTGTGGTCACCATTCTGTTGCCCATGACCAGCGTGACGCCGGCTTCCGCCCTGCCCGGGCCGGAGGAGTCGAAATAATTTCCCTACATGCTTGAAAATCGAACGGATGTTTGATACACTAAAGAAGGAAGTTTTCTATGCCAAAGCAATCGACCCAGAGTAACGAAGAAAGCTGTTTTCGCACCTCCATCGGCGGCCAGGCCCTGATCGAGGGGATCTACATGAGAGGGCCGGACAAACAGTCCATTGTGGTCCGGGACCAGGACGGCCAGCTGGTGATCAAAACCGAGGAGCTGAAGCTCACTCGGGAGCATTACCCCATCCTGGGGGTCCCCTTTGTCCGGGGCGCCTTTGCGTTTATCGGAACCATGGTGGAGGGGGTCAAGGCTCTGATGTACTCCGCAGATTTCTACCCGGATGAGGGGACGGAGGAGGCGGAACCCTCCAAGCTGGAGCAATGGCTGGAGCAGCACCTGGACAGCAAAAAGCTGGACAGCCTGGTGGTGGGTTTTGCCACCCTGGTGGCAGTAGCCTTCTCTGTGGGCCTGTTTTTCCTGCTGCCCACGGTGGTCACCAGCCTGCTGAAGCTGCTGATCCCCATGAACGTGCTGGGGCAGAACCTGGTGGAGGGTGTGCTGCGCATCATCATCTTCCTGAGCTATCTGATCCTGGTGTCTAAAATGAAGGATATCCGCCGGGTGTTTTCCTACCACGGGGCGGAGCATAAGACCATCTTCTGCTATGAGCGGGGGCTGGAGCTCACCGTGGAAAACGTCCGCAAAATGCCCCGGCACCATCCCCGCTGCGGCACCAGCTTTTTGTTCGTGGTCATTGTGCTGGCCATCCTGTGCTATTCCGTGCTCTTTTCCGTTTTTACACCGCCCAATGTGCTGGTGCGCATCCTGCTGCAGCTGGTGCTGATCCCGGTGGTGGTGGGTATCGCCTACGAGATCAACCGCTATGTGGGTCGCCACGATAATGCGGTCACCCGGGTCATCACCGCCCCGGGCCTCTGGCTTCAGAACTTCACCACCTTTGAGCCGGACGACTCCATGATCGAGGTGGGCATCGAGTCCCTGAAGCAGGTGATCCCGGAAGAGAAGGGCAAGGACAAATGGTAATCTTCCCTCGGTGGGAAACAGAGAATTTAGAGAGAGAATGGGTGTGAACATCCATGCCGAAAACCTATAATGATCTTTATCTGGACGGCCGCCGCCAGCTGAAGCAGGCGGGGGTCGAGGCCGCCGCCCTGGAGTCCAGGGAGCTGCTCTGCTACGCCTCCGGCAAGGACCGGGATTCCTTTTATCAGGACAGCCGGCTCTATGTGGGCGAAGATGTGGAGCAGCGCTTCGGGGAGCTGCTGGAGCGCCGGGTGGAGGGAGAGCCCGCTGCCTACCTGATCGGCGAGTGGGAGTTTTATGACCTCCAGCTGGATATCAACCGCTCTGTGCTGATTCCCCGGGCTGATACCGAACTGATTGCCGAGCGGGCCATTGAGCTGGCCAGCCAGGTAGGGGAGGGGTGCCGGGTGCTGGACCTGTGCACCGGCAGCGGCTGCATCGGCCTGGCGGTGGCCAAGCATGTGCCCCAGGCCCGGGTGGTGCTGGCGGACCTGTCCGAGGAGGCCCTCCATGTGGCCCGGAGCAACGCCCGCCGCAACGGCCTGACCCGGCAGGTCATGTGCCTGAAGGCGGACGCCCGGAAGGCGCCGCCGGCCATGCTGGGGGCCTTTGACGTGATCGTCTGCAATCCCCCCTACATCCCCTCCGGGGACATTCCCGGGCTGGACCATTCTGTCCGGGATTTTGAGCCCCACATGGCATTGGACGGAGGCGAGGACGGGCTGGACTTTTACCGCAGCATCACCAAGTACTGGCAGGACGCTTTGCGGCCCGGCGGAGCCCTGATCTTTGAGGTGGGCTTTGACCAGGCGGACGCGGTGGAGCAGCTGATGGCCCAGCAGGGATACCACGACATCGACACCCGGTTGGACACCCAGAATATCTGGCGCTCGGTGGAGGGCCGTTTTTAAGGGGTGTCCCTGACCAAAGTCCCTTTTATGGGACTGCATACCGGTTATACTGAACTTAGAAATTTGGAGCGCGCCCCCAAAAAACAGAACGGGGCGCGGAAAGGATGAACTGACATGGCAGCAAAAAAGCCACCTCTGGAGTCGGCGGCCCCCGCCAGCGATAAGCAGAAGGCGCTGGAGACCGCCGTCGCCCAGATTGAGCGTAACTTCGGCAAAGGATCCATCATGCGGCTGGGGGAGAATACCCAGGCGGTGGTGGACGCCATCCCCACCGGCTCCCTGTCTCTGGACCTGGCGCTGGGAATCGGCGGAGTGCCCCGGGGCCGTATCATTGAGATCTATGGCCCCGAATCCTCCGGTAAGACCACCCTGGCCCTGCACATTGTGGCGGAGGCCCAGAAGCGGGGGGGCGAGGTGGCCTATATTGACGCTGAGCACGCCATGGACCCCTACTATGCCCGGGCCCTGGGGGTGGATATTGACTCCATGCTGATCTCCCAGCCGGACACCGGCGAGCAGGGGCTGGAGATCTGCGAGGCCCTGGTGCGCTCCGGCGCCCTGGACGTGGTAGTGGTGGACTCTGTGGCCGCCCTGGTGCCCCGGGCCGAGATTGAGGGCGAGATGGGTGACAGCTTCGTGGGCGTCCAGGCCCGGCTCATGAGCCAGGCCCTGCGGAAGCTGGCGGGCTGCATCTCCAAGACCAACTGCATTGTGATCTTCATCAACCAGCTCCGGGAGAAGATCGGCGTCATGTACGGCAACCCGGAGACCACCACCGGCGGCCGGGCTCTGAAGTTCTATGCCTCCGTCCGCATCGACGTGCGCCGGGTGGAGACCATGAAGGCCAACGGCGAGATGATTGGCAACCGTACCCGGGCCAAGGTGGTCAAGAACAAGGTGGCGCCCCCCTTCCGGGAGGCGGAGTTCGACATCATGTACGGCGAGGGCATCTCCAAGCTGGGCGAGCTGCTGGATCTGGGCGTAAAGCTGGATCTGGTGCAGAAGTCCGGCTCCTGGTTCGCCATGGGCGAGACCCGTCTGGGCCAGGGCCGGGACGCCGCCAAGGAGTATTTCCGCACCCACCCCGAGGACGCGGAGGCCCTGGAGGCGGAGATCCGCAAAAACGCCTACAAGCTGATGAGCCGTCAATCCCTGGCCGCCGCCAAGGCAGCCGGCCGGGATGTGGGCCAGGGCCTGGAGTCCGGGGCCCCAGTGGATGTGTCGGCGGAAGATTTTGAGGGCTGATGAAGATTGTCCAAAAACTGGAACCGTCCCGGCATGTGCGGGGGCGGTTTCTGGTCTGGTTTGAGGGAGAATCGGAGCCCCTGAAGGTCACCGAAAATGAGGTGGTGGCCTTCGCCTTGAGTCAGGGAAGAACCCTGGAGGAAGAGGAACTGAGCCGGCTGAAGGAGGCCGGGGGCCTCAGCTCAGCCAAGGCCCGGGGCGCCCGGATGCTGGGGGAGCGGCCCCTGTCCCGGCGGGAGCTGACCCGGCGGCTGGTGGAGAAGGGGGAGACCCCGGAACACGCCCAGGCCGCCGCGGACTGGCTGGAGGAGCTGGGAGCCCTCAACGAGCTGGAATATGCCCGGAGCATTGTGCGGCACTATACCGCCCGGGGCTACGGCGCCCAAAAGCTCCGGCAGGAATTCCAGCGCCGGGGCGTCTCCCGGGAGCTCTGGGACCAGGCCCTGGAGGAGCAGTCCGACCCGGTGGACCGGGTGGTGTCCTTTCTGGAGAAAAAGCTGCGGGGTCAGACCCAGGACCCCAAATTACTCAAACGCGCCACCGACGCCCTGCTGCGGCGGGGATTCCGTTGGGAGGAAATCAGAGCGGGGCTGTCCCGCTACGGCGCAGAGATCGAGGAGGAATCCCTTTGAGCGTATATCAAGTGGCCTTTATTTCCCTGGGCTGTGCCAAAAATCTGGTGAATACCGAGCAAATGGCCGCCCTGGTCCAAAAGGCCGGCCATACTCTGGTGCCCGCTCCCGAGGGGGCGGATGTCTGCGTGCTCAACACCTGCGGCTTCATTGACTCCGCCAAGAGCGAGGCCATTGACCATATCCTCTATCTGGCCCGCCTGAAGGAGGAGGGCCAGCTGAAAAAGATCCTGGTGGCGGGCTGCCTGTCCCAGCGGTATCGGGAGGACATCCGTTCCGAGCTGCCCGAGGTGGACGGCATGCTGGGCACCGGCAGCTACACCGACGTGGTGGAAGCTATCGAGGCCGTCATGTCCGGGGAGAGCCCCGAGCGGTTCGGTGACATCAGCCACACCTATGAGGACGGGGAACGGCTGGTGTCCACAGTGCCCTGGAGCGCTTATCTGAAGATCGCCGAGGGCTGCGACAACTACTGCGCCTTCTGTATCATTCCATACCTGCGGGGTCACTACCGCAGCCGGAGCATGGAGTCGCTGCTGGAGGAGGCCAAAAAGCTGGCGGAGGCCGGGGTGAAGGAGCTCATCGTCATCGCCCAGGACATCACCCGCTACGGCATGGACCTCTATCATAAGCCCATGCTGGCCCAGCTGCTGCGGGAGCTGTGCAAGCTGGACTTCCACTGGATCCGACTCCATTACCTCTATCCCGACCTGGTCACCGATGAGCTCATCGACGTGATGGCGGAGAACGATAAGATCCTGAATTATCTGGATATTCCCATCCAGCACTGCAACGACAAGATTCTGAAGGCCATGTGCCGCCGGGGCACCAAACAGCAGATCATCGACCTGTTTGCCAAGCTCCGCTCCCGGCTGCCGGGGCTGGTGCTGCGGACCTCCCTGATCTGCGGCCTGCCCGGCGAGGGGAAGGCGGAGTTCGAGGAGCTCTGCGACTTCCTGGAACAGGTTCGCATCGAGCGGGCCGGAGTGTTCCAGTTCTCCCCGGAGGAGGGCACTCGGGCGGTTGACATGCCGGACCAGGTGGATCCGGAGGTGGCCCAGCGCCGGGTGGAGCTGGTGGTGGACCTCCAGTCCCGGATCATGGACCAGATGAACGAAAACCGGCTGGGGGAGACCCTGGAGGTGCTCTGCGAGGGCTTTGATGAGGAGATGGGCTGCTATGTGGGCCGCTCCTACGCCGACTCCGTGGACATCGACGGCAAGGTCTATTTCACCGCCGCCGGCGGGGTGGCCCCGGGCACCTTTGTGATGGTGACCATCACCGACACGGTGGACGGGGACCTGATGGGTGAATTTGAGGAGGAAGTGGCGCT
>CABRZO010000097.1 GCA_902475455.1 uncultured Eubacteriales bacterium | reverse complement strand
GCAGGTGCTGGGAACAGACCGGGCAAGCCGGTTCCACAGCCACTTCTCCCACATTGAATTTACTCCCAAAGGGGGCGAGTACCGCCACCTCTGTTTTGAGGATGAGGGCTGGGGCCCGGATTTTGTCCCGCTGGCCGCTGCGGTGGCCCGGCGGGACTGGAGTCCCTCCTTTATTTGTGAGTCTGCCGGCACCCAGAGCGAGGACGCTCTGGAAATGAAAACACTTTATGTTCAGGAGGTCAAAAGAAAATGAATCATCTGAAACAAATTGCCGCCAAGCTGCCTGACTATCAACTGGACGCGCTGCTGATCACCAGCGAGCCTGGCGAATACTATGCCACCGGCTTCCACGGGGAGGGCTATGTGCTGGTCACCCCCCACAAGAACTACTACACCACCGACAGCCGTTATATTGAGGCGGCCGCCGCCATTCAGGACGTGGAAATGACTATGATTGGCGCTGGTAAGGGCCATCTGGATCTGGCGGTGGAGCACGTCAAGGCCGAGGGTATCAAGACCCTGGGCATTGAGGAGGGCTATCTCAGCGTGGGGGACTTTGACCGGATCCGTGCCGCCATGCCCGGGGATGTGGAGCTGGTCAGCGCCCAGAAGCTGCTCACCGATCTGAGGGCCCAGAAGGATGAGGAGGAACTGGGCTATATGCGCCGGGCTCAGGCTTGCACCGATAAGGCCTTCACCGAGATTCTGAACTTCATCAAGCCCGGCGTCACGGAAAACGAGATTGCCGCCCGGCTCACCTATCTGATGATGACCTATGGCGCCCGGAAAAACTCTTTCGACCCCATTGTGGCCTCCGGCCCCAACGGCAGCATGCCCCACGCCATCCCCACCAAGCGGAAGGTGGGTACCGGGGAGTTTGTCACCATGGATTTCGGCTGCATGGTGGAGGGCTACTGCTCCGACATGACCCGCACCATCTGTGTGGGCCAGCCCACTGAGGAGATGGTGAAGGTCTACAATACCGTTCTGGAGGCCCAGAAGGCAGGTATCGCTGTTGCCAAAGCTGGTGTGCCGGGCTGCGACATCCACAACGCCGCCCATGATGTGATCCGGGCCGCCGGTTACGGCGAGTACTTCGGCCATGGCTTCGGCCACTCCCTGGGCCTGGAGATCCACGAGGATCCCGGCGCCCGTCCCGCCAACAAGGAGCCCATGCCCCTGCACTGCGCCGTCTCCGCGGAGCCGGGTATCTATCTGCCGGGCCGCTTCGGCGTCCGCATTGAGGATGTCATCCTGCTGACGGAGGATGGCTGCATCGATATCACCCAGTCCCCCAAGGAGCTCATTGTGCTCTGATTTTCTGAAAATAGTAAGGGCGTGCTGCTATGGCAGCACGCCCTTCATTTTTCGGTTATGATTGATGCAGCCGACCGTAGAGCCAGGTCAGATGACGCAGTTTTTTGGCCACGTCTGCATTAAAGGCCTCCCGGCGCACCCGCCAGCTCCAGTTGTGTTCCCCCATGGAGCCGGGCAGATTCATCCGGGCGTCGCCTCCCAACCCCAGCACATCCTGGAGGGGAGCCATGGCCAGCCTGCACACACTGCCCCAGGCCCCGGCAATGACGCCCCAGCCGTAGCCCTCGTCATCCCGCAGCCGCAGATAGTCAATGGCGTACCGCCGCTGGTCCTCGGAGGCAATGGCAAAGAGCCATTCCACAAAGGTGGGGGTGTCGTGGGTGCCGGTGTAGATGACAGCGCCTCGAATGCATCTGTGGGGCAGGAAGGAGGAGTGACCGCCCAGGTCGTTGAAGGCGTCGGTGAGCACCCGCATGCCGGGCAGACCGGAGTTCTTGACAAACTCGATGGCGGAGGGGGTCAGATCCCCCAGGTCCTCGGCAATGAACTCCGCCTCGGGCACCTGGGTGCGGAAGGCCTCCAGCAGATCGTTGCCGGGGCCGGGGCGCCAGCAGCCCTCTTTAGCGGATTTGGCCCCGAAGGGGATTTCCCAGTAGGAGTCAAAGCCCCGGAAGTGGTCGATGCGGATCACATCATAGAAGGCCATGGATTGGCGGATCCGGCCGCACCACCAAGCGTAATTTTCAGCCTTATGAATGTCCCAGTTATAGAGGGGATTGCCCCAGTACTGGCCCTCGTCGGTGAACAGATCCGGGGGGACCCCCGCCACCAGCTTGGCCCGGCAGTCCTGGCCCACCTGGAACAGCTCCGGGCGCACCCACACATCCACCGAGTCCCCGGAGACATAGAAGGGGATGTCGCCGATGATCTTGACACCCCGCTGGTTGGCGTACTCCTTCAGGGCCTGCCACTGGGTGAAGAACAGGTATTGCAGGAAGGTGTGAAACGCCACTTCCTCCTTGAGCAGCTTGCGATATTTTTCCAAGGCGGCGGGCTTGCGGCCCACCAGCGCCTTGTCGGGCCAGTCGGACAGGGGCTTGCCGAAGTGCTCGTGACAGGCCATGAACAGGGCATAGTCCGGCAGCCAGTCGGCGTGCTCCCGGGAGAACTGCTCCGCGGCCTGGGCCTGTTCCGGGGTCCGGCGGTCAAAGGCCTTTTTCAGCAGGGGCAGCCGGGTCTCGGCCAAAAAGTTGAAATCCACCCGGTCAGGATTGGGGATTTTTGCGCTTTCCAGCTCCTCCGAAGTCAGCAGCCCTTCCCGGGCCAGCAGCTCCGGGTCAATAAGCCAGGGATTGCCGGCGGCGGAGGAGGGGGACATGTAGGGGGAGTTGCCCTCCCCGGTGGGGACCAGGGGGAGGATCTGCCAGTAGCTCTGGCCCGCCTGCTGAAGGAATTCCACAAAGGCACGGGCGTTTTCCCCCATGGTGCCGATGCCGTAGGGGCCGGGCAGGCTGGTCAGGTGCAATAGAATACCGCTGGAACGTGGAAACATGGTCAAAGCATCCTTTCTCTCTCTAGTTTATGCCGGCGGGGATGCGGGGTTCCGCCGCAATGACTCTATTATAAAAAGTCAGGTTCCGGCTGTCAAATCCGGCGCATAAAAAAGCGCTGCGCAGTTTCTGCGCAGCGCCTGAATTGATGGGGTGATGTTTAGACGGGGAGCAACCCTTGCGGGCTCAGTCCTCGTCCAGCCAGCGGAAGGTGTCGTAGCCGGCGAACATGTAGGCCAGATCGTCCCGGGCCTCCTCCTCCGTGTCGGCGGGATAAAGCCCCAGATCGTCGCCGTTTTCCGGGATCGCCACAAAGCCGCACTCCACGCCTTCAATGGAAATGCGGATCTCGTCACCGTAGGGCATGTCCTCTTCGTTGTAGACAGCCACCCATTTCCTTGCCATGAATAAGCCCCCTTAGGCCGTAAAATTTCTCGTGCGCTATGATAGCATCCAATATCTTCAGTGTCAAGATAAAAATGGAAAAAAGTGTTGCATTCTCGGCGTAGGCTGTTATAATGAAAACAACTCAAGCAAAGTGAGGCACCGCAATGCGCCATTCCATCCAGATTTCTCAGTGCTATTATGGCTTCTTTTTTGGCTGGTCCCGATTTATGGGCACCGGCTTTGCCAGCGTGCATTGAATGAGATGGGATGAATGAGTGACGCCTGCGTGGTGATCGTACTATTGTCTTAAGTGGGACTCATTGATTCTGTCAATGGGTCCCTTTTTGTTTTAAAACTCAGATTTGATAAGGAGAGAGTACTATGGTCGTTATTATGAAACCCGGCACGGAACAGGCAGATATCCGAAAGCTGGTTGCCAAGTTTGAGACAATGAACCTGAAGGTGGGCATCACCAACGGTGTGGGCTGCACCATTCTGGGCCTGGTGGGCGACACGGTGGCCCTGGATGAAGACGAGATCATGCTCAATGAGCATGTGGAACGGGTCATGCGGGTCCAGGAGCCCTATAAGAAGGCCAACCGCAAGTTCCACCCGGAGGACACGGTGGTGGACGTCAACGGCATCAAGGTGGGCGGCGGCAATTTCGCCGTGATGGCGGGCCCCTGCTCGGTGGAGAGCGAGGAGCAGATCGTCTCCATCGCCAAGTCCGTCAGCGCCGCCGGGGCCGGTATGCTCCGGGGCGGCGCCTTCAAGCCCCGCACCTCGCCCTACTCCTTCCAGGGCATGGGGGTAGACGGTCTGAAGCTGCTGCTGGAGGCCAAGGCGGAGACCGGCATGCCCATCGTCACCGAGCTGATGGGCCCCCAGTACTGCGAGCTCTTTGAGGAGAAGGTGGACCTGGTCCAGATCGGCGCCCGGAACATGCAGAACTTCGATCTGCTGAAGGAAGTGGGCAAGATGTCCAAGCCGGTGCTGCTGAAGCGGGGCCTGGCCAACACCTATGAGGAGTGGATCATGTCCGCCGAGTACATCATGGCCGGCGGCAATGAGAACGTGATCCTCTGCGAGCGGGGCATCCGCACCTATGAGACCTACACCCGCAACACCCTGGACGTGTCCGCCATCCCCGCCATCAAGCGGATGAGCCACCTGCCCATTATTGTGGATCCCAGCCACTCCGGAGGTTACTCCTGGCTGGTGGAGCCTCTCACGTTGGCGGCGGTGGCCGCCGGCGCCGACGGCCTGATCATTGAGGTCCACAACGACCCCAAGCACGCCAAGTGCGACGGCCAGCAGTCCCTGACTCCGGACCAGTTCGGGGCCCTGATGGGGAAGGTGAGCAAGCTGGCGGATATGATGGGTAAGACCATCGTCCGGTAACAAGAGAGCGGGGCGTCTGAAGATGATGAAGCTGAACATTCCTCTGCCCGGCAGGGCCTATGACATTCTGATCGAGTCCGGTCTGCTGGACCTGGCCGGAACCCATTGCCGCTCGGTGCTTCCCAAGGCCGCGAAATTGGCTGTGGTCACCGACTCTAATGTGGCGCCGCTCTATGCCCAGAAAGTCAAGAGCAGTCTGGAGAAGGCGGGCTTTACGGTGGCCGTGATGGTGATTCCCGCCGGGGAGAAGTCTAAGTCCATGGCCATGCTGGAGCGGCTCTACGACGAATTCATGTCCTTCGGTCTCACCCGCACCGACGCTGTGGTGGCCCTGGGCGGCGGCGTGGTGGGAGACTTGGCGGGCTTTGCCGCCGCCACCATCCTCCGGGGGGTGGACTATGTCCAGATTCCCACCACTCTGTTGGCCCAGGTGGACTCCTCTGTGGGGGGCAAGGTGGCGGTGGACCTGAAGGCGGGCAAGAATTTGGCCGGCGCCTTCTGGCAGCCCAAGCTGGTGCTGATGGACCCGGACTGCCTCAACACCCTCTCTGACCGGATTTTCGATGACGGCATGGCGGAGGTGCTGAAATACGGCTGCATCCGGGACGCCGCTTTCTTTGACCTGCTGCTCTCCTGCGGCGGCCGGGCCGGAATCATGGAGCATATCGAAGAGGTGCTCCACACCTGCTGCGCCATCAAGGCCCAGGTGGTGCTGGAGGATGAGCGGGATACCGGCGCCCGCATGATTTTGAATTTCGGCCACACCCTGGGCCACGCCTATGAGCTGGCCTACCACTATGAGACCTATACCCACGGCCAGGCGGTGGCCGCCGGCATGTGCCGGGCTGCGGAGCTGGGAGTTAGACTGGGTATCACGCCCCCGGAGGTGCCGGAGCAGATCCGAAATGCGGTGCGGATGTACGACTTGCCCGAGGCCATCCCCTGTGACCGCTCCAGCTATGAGTCCGCCATCGGCCTGGACAAGAAGGGTGCCGGCAGCCAGATCACTCTGGTGCTGCTGGACAAGCTGGGCAGCACCAATCTGTTCAAGTTGGAAAAGGCAAAGCTGCTGACCATGATCGAGGACGCCTATGGATGTTAAAATCACCCCGGCCCGGCTCTACGGCACCATCACGCCGCCCCCCTCTAAGAGCCAGGCCCACCGGTTTATCATCGCCGCGGCCCTGGCGGCGGGGGAGAGCAGGCTGTCCAACGTGGCCCTGTCCCAGGACATCACCGCCACCCTGAACTGTATGAGGGCCCTGGGAGCCCGGGCCACGGAGGACGGCAGCCGGATCACCGGTGTCGGCGGCCCTGGGGACAAGCTGGACCCTCTGCCCACGCTGGATTGCGGCGAGTCAGGCTCTACACTGCGGTTCCTCATTCCGGTAGCCTTGGCGGTGGCCGGGGGCGGTTGCTTTGTGGGCCACGGCCGACTCATGGACCGGCCCCAGGGGCCCTATGAAACCCTGTTCGCCCAGCGGAACATCCTGTTCAAACGGGAGAACGGCACCCTCCGGGTGGGGGGAAAGTTGAAAAGCGGTCGGTTTGAGTTGCCGGGAGATGTCTCCTCCCAGTTCATCACCGGGCTGATGTACGCCCTGCCCCTGCTGGAGGGGGATTCTGAAATTATGTTAACAACTCCCCTGGAGTCCCGAGGCTATGTGGATATGACCCTGGACGCCCTGGCCCGTTTTGGCATCCGGGTGGAGCCGGTGGAGGGGGGCTGGCGCATCCCCGGAGGCCAGACCTACCGCCCCTTGGAGGTGACGGTGGAGAGCGATTACTCCCAGGCTGGCTTCTACTTTGCCGCCCGGCTGCTGGGCAGTCCCGTGCTGATCCAGGGGCTGAATCCCAACTCCGCCCAGGGGGATGGGGTTATTCAGGATTTTTACGGCATGCTACAGGGCCCCGGAGAGGTGGTGTTGGATGTGAGCCAGTGTCCCGACCTGGTGCCGCCGCTGGCGGCCATGGCCGCCCTGCGGGCAGGACAGACCACCCGGATTGTGGGGGCCGTCCGGCTGCGCATCAAGGAGAGCGACCGGCTGGACACCGTCACCACCCAGCTGAACCGGTTGGGAGCGGACATCGTCCAGGGGCCGGATTCCCTGACCATCCACGGAGTGGATTGGCTCACGGGAGGCACTGTCTCCGGCTGCAATGACCACCGCATCGCTATGATGCTGGCCATCGCCGCCACCCGGGCGAAAGAGTGTGTCACCATCACCGGTGCCCAGTGCGTGGCCAAATCCTACCCCAACTTCTGGGAAGATTATGTCGCCCTGGGCGGACGGATAGAAAGGCTGGATTGAGCATATGAACTATACCATTTTCGGGGAGTCCCATGGCCCCGCCATCGGCGTGGTGCTGGAGGATGTGCCCTCCGGAATTGAATTGGACCTGGACGCGGTGGCCCTGGAGATGGCCCGCCGGGCCCCGGGCAAGAGCCCTCTGTCCACCCCCCGGAAGGAGGCGGACCGGCCTGAGATTCTATCCGGCCTCTTTGAGGGCAAGACCACCGGCACCCCGCTCTGCGCCGTTATTCAAAACAGTGACCAGCACTCCCGGGACTATGCTTCCACCCGTTTTCTGGCCCGGCCCGGCCACGCCGACTATACTGGCCAGGTGCGCTACAAGGGATTCCAGGACTACCGGGGGGGAGGCCACTTTTCCGGCCGGCTCACGGCGCCCCTGGTCTTTGCCGGGGCGGTGGCCAAGCAGATTCTGGCCCGCCACGGCATCTGCGTGGGAGCCCACATCAGCCAGGTCGAGGGTGTGAAAGACCGCCGGTTCCTGGAGGATCATCTGGATTTGACCCGGGAGCTCTTTGAATCCCTGGCCGCCAAAGAATTCCCCACCCTGGACGACGGCCGGGGCCAGGAGATGCAGCAGGCCATTCTGACCGCCCGGGGCGAGCAGGACAGCGTGGGGGGCGCCATCGAGTGCGCCATCCTGGGGCTGGAGCCCGGCATCGGTTCTCCGGACCTGGGCCGCAATGTGGAGGGCATCCTGGCCAAGCACATGTTTGCAGTGCCCGCGGTAAAGGGCATCGCCTTCGGGGCCGGGTTTGACTGCGCCGCCATGCGGGGCAGCCGGTATAACGACACCCCCTATATGGAGGGGGACAAGGTCAGGACCCGCACCAATTTCAACGGCGGCGTCAACGGCGGCATCACCAATGGGATGCCGGTGATCTTTGAAGTGGCTGTGCGGCCCACACCGTCCATTTCCCGGCCCCAGGAGACCGTGGATATGGTCAAGGGGGAAAACGCCGTCATCGCCATCCAGGGCCGCCATGATCCCTGCGTGGTCCATCGGGCGGTGCCGGTCATTGAGGCGGCGGCGGCCCTGGCGGTCTGTGAGCTGCTGGAGGGGAGGAGCACCCTATGAGTGAATTGGATGTATTGCGGGGCGCCATCGACGAGGTGGATCGCCAGATTGTGGCCCTGTTTGAGCGCCGCATGGCGGTGACCCAGCGGGTGGGGGAGTATAAGCAGTCCCGAGGTATTCCGGTGCTGGACGCGGGCCGGGAACGGGAGGTCATCGCCGATAAGATGGCCTGCCTCACCAACCCGGATCTGAAAACCGATGTGGCACTGCTCTATCAGACCATCATGGGCATCAGCCGCCGGCAGCAGCGCCGGATCGTGCAGGAGGGGGAGGACCCTACCTATGCCCGCATTATGGCAGATATTGCCCAAGCGCGGCAGCCGATTGAGCATCCCAGGGTCGTCTACCAGGGAGAACCGGGGGCTTACAGCGAGATGGCCGCCATGAACTTTTTCGGGCCGGAGGTCCATGCCAAGGGGCTGAAACAGTTCCGGGACGTCTTCGCCGCCATTAAGAGTGGCCAGGCGGACTACGGAGTTCTGCCCATTGAAAACACCTCTACCGGCGCCATCCGTCAGATCTACGATCTGTTGACGGAGTACGACTGCCATATGGTGGGGGAGACCACCGTCCGGGTGGCCCACTGCCTGATGGCCCTGCCCGGCACCAGCTTGGAGGACATCCAGACCGTCTATTCCCATGAACAGGGCCTGTTCCAGTGCGAGAGCTATCTGAACGCCCATCCGGACTGGAAACGGGTGCCCCAGGATGACACGGCGGGCAGCGCCCTGATGGTGGCCAAGAGCGGAGACAAGACCAAGGCCGCCATCTGCAGCCGCCGCAGCGCCGAGATTTACGGCCTGGAGATTCTGGCGGAGGATATCAACAGCAATGAGGAGAATACCACCCGGTTTGTGGTGGTGTCCACTCAGATGGAGCTGCGGCCGGGCCGGGACAAGATCTGTACCTGCTTCCGGGTACCCCACCAGAGCGGCTCCCTCCATGAGATCCTGACCATCTTCGCCGTCCATGGCCTCAACATGGTGCGGCCG
>CABRZO010000096.1 GCA_902475455.1 uncultured Eubacteriales bacterium | reverse complement strand
GGACGGCGCCTTTCATGATACCAGGCAACTGCCCACAGAAATCCAACTCAGCGAGCAATATCAAGTCAGCCGACAAACCGTTCGCCAGGCGCTGGGTGTTCTGGTCAATGAGGGCCTGATTGAGAAACGACAGGGCAGCGGGTCTCACATTACCCGCGCCGGCCTCAACGCAGCGCACCGCACCTATAAGATCGCCATTATCACCACCTATATCAGCGATTACATCTTCCCCAGCATCCTGCGCTCCATCCAGGACATACTCTCTCATCACAACTGCACCATGCAGCTGCTGGCCACCCAGAACAAAATCACCCTGGAGCGGCAGATTTTGGAGGGACTTCTGGCCCAGGATGTGGATGGTATCATTGTGGAAGGCACCAAAACCGCCCTGCCCAACCCGAACCTGGATCTGTATCGTCAACTCCAAGAAAAGGGCATTCCGGTGATCTTTATCAACGGCAGTTATGCTGCCCTACCCAATTGCGTCTCCGTGCTGGATGATAACTTCGGCGGTGGCTATCAGCTGGTGGAATATCTGGTCAGCCAGGGACACAGTCACATTGCCGGTATTTTTAAAAGCGACGACATCCAGGGCATTGAACGCTATTCCGGCTACATTCATGCTCTCAGAGACCACGGCAAGCTGACGGAAAACAGCCTGCCAGTGGCCTGGTACACCACAGAAAACCGGGTCCGTGTTATGGACATGCATCTGATCGACTATATCAAGGACTGTACCGCTGCGGTATGCTACAACGACGAGGTGGCCTATATTCTGATCTCTCTGCTGAAAAACGCGGGAATCCAGGTCCCCCAGGACATGGCGGTGGTGAGTTTTGACAACAGCTACTTCAGCGAACTGGGAGGCATCAAAATCACCTCCCTCTCCCACGAAGGTCTGAACACCGGCATCCTGGCTGCCAACAAACTGCTGAAAATGATTGGGGGAGAATCGGTCTCCTCGGAAGTAATCCCCTGGACCATCAAAATCAAGGCCAGCAGCCAATTAAATTCCTGACACAAAACAAGCGCTCCAACCGGCGGAATTCCGCCACTTGGAGCGCTTGTTTGCTTTTTATGACTTGGGGCCGCAAATCCCTCTGTGGGTGGCGATGGTAATCAGCGTATCGCCCAATTGGGTCAGTGTGACACCCACCAGATTCAGCTCGTCCTCCGTCATTTGGCTGGCCATAGCGTTGGCAAGGGCCGTGATGGACGCAGTCAGTTCGCAGGGGTTCACCTGAGCCTCACCTCCACAGTATTCTATGCGCAGTCGGTGGGCCCTGGTGCCCTTCCTTCCCTACGAAAAAAAAGAAAACGACCTGAAGTTGGAAACTTCAGGTCGTTTGGTGGAGATAAGCGGGATCGAACCGCTGACCTCTTGAATGCCATTCAAGCGCTCTCCCAGCTGAGCTATACCCCCAGTTTTTCGCCTCGGCAGAATAACCGTGCCGCGAACGTTGATTATTATAGCCATATTCAGAGCAAATGTCAACCCTAAAATCAAAATTTTTTCGACTATTTTCTTCCCGGTGCTGGTCATGACTTTTTTGGTTGAATTGCCTCCGGGTTACTGCTAAAATATGAGGCAGAAATTTGACGCAAGGAAGGACGATAGATATGCTGGGCATCATCGGCGCAATGCAAGTGGAAATCAACAACCTGCGGGAACTCATGACCGACCAGGTCGTGCGGGTCATCAGCGGGATGGAATATGTGAAGGGCAAACTGGACGGCCATGACGTGGTGGCGGTGGTCTGCGGCGAAGGCAAGGTGGCCTCAGGGGTCTGCGCCCAGACCCTGATCCTGCAATACGGAGTGGACAAGGTCATCAACACCGGCGTGGCTGGAACCCTCTGCGACGAGCTGGGCATCAAGGATGTGGCGGTAGCCCGGGATGTGGTGCAGCACGACATGGATGTCACCGCCCTGGGGCTGCCTCTGGGCCAGATCCCCAGCCTGGACGTGTGCAAGATCCCCTGTGATTCCGGTATGGTTGCCGCCCTGGAGCAGGCGGTCCGGGAGCAGGGCTGCAACTACCGGGTGGGTACCATTGCCTCCGGCGATATGTTCCTCCACACCGCCGAGCGCAAGCAGTTCATTGTGGATCAGTTTGGCGCCATCGCCGGGGAGATGGAGGGTGCCAGCATCGGCCAGGTCTGCTACCTGAACTCCATTCCCTTTGTGGTGCTGCGCACCATGTCCGACGACGCCTCCGGCCACGCTCCCGCCAGCTTTGAGCGCTTTGCCACCGAGGCCGCAGAACTGGCCTGTTCCATTGTGCGTCGCTTTGTTTCCCTGGTGGAAGCTCCGGCCCAGGAGATTCAGAAAATTCAGAGCTTTACCGTGGACCACGACAAGCTGGAGCCGGGACTGTACATCTCCCGGGTGGACGGCACTGTCACCACCTACGATCTGCGGACCCGGAAGCCCAATGCCGGCGACTATATGGACAACCTGACCATGCACTCGGTGGAACACCTCTTCGCCACCTATGTGCGCTCCTCCCCCATCGGCCCCAAGGTGCTCTATTTCGGCCCCATGGGCTGCCAGACCGGGTTTTATCTGCTGGTGGACGACACCCCCAAGGAGCAGGTGCTGGAGGCCATTGAGCTGGTGCTGCGGCAGATTCTGGCCCATAACGGCCCGGTATTCGGCGCCCTTCGCCAGGAGTGCGGCAACTACCGCAATCTGAATCTGGAGGCGGCTCAATTGGAATGCAGCCGTTATCTCCGGGTGTTGGAGGCCAGCAAGCCCATCACTTTCCAATATTAATAAATATATTGCGGCGCCATGCCTTTGAAAAAGGCATGGCGCCGCTTATACTTTGTCCCCATGAGGTTTATACTGAAAAAGCAACGCTGAAACAGGTGGTGATTGGATGGACCCCCAAGTGGCTCCGCTGGGATTGCTGCCTCTGGGGCTGGCCACAGCCCTGATGGAAAACCCCAACGCCAGAAACGCCTTTTCCCAGCTCTCCCCCGCCCGGCAAAACCAACTGATCTCCGCCGCCCGCCGGGCCCGCACTCCCCAAGAGCTGAATGAGCTGCTGACCGGTTTGGGCTCTCACTGAGGCAAAACACAGAACCTGAAAAGCCCCCAGGCACTTTTGTGCCTGGGGGCGCTGCTATTCCGGAGAAATTACTCACCGAATTCCTTGAAGAACTTGTCGTGGACCACTTGGACCGCCTGGTCGGCGTCGGCGATGTCCACTAGCACGGAGACTTTAATTTCACTGGTGGAAATCATGTTGATGTTGATGTCGGCGTTATACAGGGCACCGAACATATCGGAGGCCACGCCGGGGTTATTGATCATGCCGGCACCCACAATGGACACCTTGGCAATCTGGTCGCTGACCTGGATGGAGTCAAAACCGATGGACTCCCGATGAGCCTCCAGCAGCTCCCGGGCAGCGGTCAGGTCGGACTTGGCCACGGTAAAGCTGATATCCTTGGTCTCGTCACGGCCGATAGACTGGAGGATGATGTCCACGTTGATCTTGTTCTTGGCCAGCAGGGAGAAAATACGGAAGGCGGTGCCGGGCTTGTTGCTCAGACCCACCAGAGCGAGACGGGCAATATTGGTGTCCTTGGCGACACCCACAACATGAGAATTTTCCATAGTCTTTGCGACCTCCTTGACTTTGGTACCGGGATTTCCGGAGAAGCTGGAGATAACCTCCAGATTGACGTGATAGCGCTTCGCCATCTCCACGCTGCGGTTGTGGAGCACCTGAGAACCCAGGGTGGCCAGTTCCAGCATCTCATCGAAGGAGATCTCCTCCAACTTGCGGGCACCGCTCACCTTACGGGGATCGGCGGTGTAGACGCCGTCCACGTCGGTGTAGATCTGGCACAGATCAGCCCCCAGGGCCGCTGCCAGGGCCACGGCGCTGGTGTCGCTGCCGCCCCGGCCCAGGGTGGTGATGTCGTCAAACTTGTTGATGCCCTGGAAGCCGGCCACGATGACGATGCGCTTCTTATCCAGCTCGGAGCGGATGCGCTCGCCCTCCACCCGCTTGATCCGGGCGTTGCCGTAGGTGGAGTTGGTGTTCATCCCCACCTGCCAGCCCGTCAGGGAGATGACAGGGAAGCCCATGCCCTCAATGGTCATGGCGCAGAGAGCGATGGACTGCTGCTCACCGGTGGCCAGCAACATATCCATCTCCCGCTTGGAGGCTCTGGGGTTGAGTTCCGCGGCCTTGGCGATCAGGTCATCGGTGGTGTCGCCCTGGGCGGACAGCACCACGACCACGTCGTTTCCGGCCTTATAAGTATCGGTGATGATGCGGGCGACATTGCGAATGCGCTCCGCATTGGCGACGGAAGATCCGCCGAATTTCTGTACGATCAGTCCCATGTGACTGCACGACCTCCATAACTAAAATCTGTTCAAAACGACTTGGGAAAAGCCAAAAGGCATATACATTAGTCAAGCACCCGATAGGCGGCCAGCAGGGCCTCCTGGGGCACCAGGCCGCGCATCTCCTGCTCGGAGAGGGGGGCCGCGGTGACAAAGGCGGCGCAGGCCTTGTCATCGGGGTTGGAGAGGACCACTGCCCCCTCGGGCATTGCGGTGCCCGCTTTGACGCGGACATACCAGCGGTTCTTCACCTGGTCGATGGAATAGACCGCGTCGGGGCCGCCGTCCTCCCAGGTGATGTATTTTTTGCTCTTGAGATGCTTGGCGGCGTCGATCACGTCGGCCACCACCGCGGAGGCGGTGGGCAGCTTGCCGGCGCCCCGGCCATAGAACATGACGTCGCCGATGGCGTCGCCCTTGACGGAGATGGCGTTGAACACGTCCTCCACATTGGCCAGCGGGGACTCATCGGGCACCAGGTGGGGGGCCACATAGGCGCACACCTTGTCGTCCTCCCGGCGGATGGCCCGGCCCAGCAGCTTGATCTTCATGCCGCCGCTGCGGGCGAAGGTCACGTCGGACAGGGTGATATGGGTGATGCCCTCGGTGGGCACCTGATCCGGATAGATATGGTGCCCAAAGGCCAGAGCGGACAGAATGCAGATCTTGCGGCAGGCATCGGCGCCCTCGATATCCGCGGAGGGATCCCGCTCGGCGTAGCCCTTCTCCTGGGCCTCCTTCAGGGCATCCTCAAAGGGCAGCCCCGCCCGGATCATCCGGGTCAGGATATAGTTGGTGGTGCCGTTCAGAATGCCGGCGATCTCGGTGAGCTCGTTGGCGGCCAGGCACTGGCTGATGGGCCGGATGATGGGAATGCCACCGCCCACGCTGGCCTCGAACAGATAGGACACCTTGTTCTCCTTGGCCAGCTGCAGCAGCTCATAGCCATGGGTGGCCACCAGTTCCTTATTGGAGGTGACCACGCTCTTGCCGGCCATCAGAGCCCGGCGGGTGTAATCCAGGGCGATAGTGGCGCCGCCGATGGTCTCCACCACCACGTCCACCTCGGGGTCCTGCTCGATGACAGCGAAATCATGGATCACCTTGTCGGCAAACATGCTGTCGGGGAAATCCCGGATATCCAGAATATATTTCAGATTGACCTGATTGGCCACCTTTTCGGAAATGTGGTTTCCGTTCTTGTGGATGACCTCCGCCACACCGGAGCCAACGGTGCCGAAGCCCAGGATCGCTACATTAACCATAAATACACCTCTGCTCTTCTACTTTTATTTTATGACGGCTGGTGTCAGCCGGCCAGAATTTCAAATTGCACCACTCCATCCAGCTCGTTGAGCTTTCTCAGCAGCTCATCCAGCGGATCCTGCAACCCCGAGGTCTCGGCGCTGATGGTCACCGCGCCGCAGCCGTTGACGGGAATGGACTGATTGATGGTGAGGATATTTGCCCCAGATGTGGCAAAGATATTCAAAATCGAGGACAGCACCCCGGGCTCATCCCGTAGAATCGACTGGAAAGTGACGATGTGCCCGCTCATCATATCATTAAATGGCATCACCGAATCCTTATACTTATAAAAGGCGCTGCGGCTGATGCCCACCCGCTGGGCCGCCTCGTTGATGGTGCTCACTTCCCGGAGCTCCAGCATTCGCTTGGCCTGGACCACCTTGAGAAACACCTCGGGCAATTTGTCCGCTTCCACGATAAAATACTTTGGGCGCTGGGCCACGCCTGCCACCTCCACGTCCGCCAGTGGCGGTCATTTGTATGTATGTGTTATCTTACCATAGGAACCATTTGTTTTCAATGAAAAGACATTCAAAAAAACGATGGATTATGCACGTTTTATTCACCCAAATTCAGTGATTTTGACGAAAGGATGGCTCTGCAATGAAGATCAGCAAACGCAAAACCGCCTTGATCCTGTGCGCCGCCGCCATTTTATTGATTCCTCAACTGCGCAGCGCCATCCTGCCCTTTGCCCTGGCGCTGTTTCTGGCAGGTTGCCTGCAAAAGCCCATGGCAAATATGGAACGGCTCCACATCCCCCGTTGGCTCTCCTCCCTGTTCATCCTGCTGATTCTGTTGACACCAACCGTTCTGCTGCTGGGCTACGGCATCCTGTCGCTGGTCCGCTCCATTCGGGACATTGCCCAGAATGTCATCCCCATGCTCCAGTCCCAACACCTGCTGGACGACTGGCTCTACCGGGTTATGACAGCGCTGCCGCCTTCCCTTCAGGAGTTCTGCCGCAACGCCATCCAATCTCTCAGCCAACAAAAAGAACAGCTGCTGGCTCAACTGCTCACCCGGCTGGGAACCTGGAGTTCCGGTATCATCACCGCCCTGCCCTCCCATCTGGCGGAAACCGGGCTGTTTCTGCTCTCCTTTCTCTTTTGTGCCATCAGCTATCCGGAGATCAGCGCACTGCTGCGTAGAATTCTGCCGGAGGATTGGCAGAGCTGGGCGGGACGGGTCCAGCGTACTGCCGCCAGCCAGCTGGGACACTGGTGCCGGGCGGAGGGAAAACTGGTGGGACTCATCTTTCTGGAGCTGTCCCTGGGGCTTGCGCTGCTGGGGGTACGGCGGTGGCTGTTTTTCGCGGCGCTGATCGCCCTGGTGGATCTACTCCCTCTGGTGGGCTCGGGGCTGATGCTGCTGCCCTGGGCCGTCATACGATTTTTATTGGACGACCAGCTCCAGGCCCTGGGTCTGGTACTGATCTGGCTGTTGGTATGGACCACCCGCACCGTAATGGAGCCAAAGCTTGTTGGACGTCAGCTTCAGCTGCCCACGGCCATCTCCTTTTTTGCCGCCATTCTGGGGGCCAAACTATGGGGATTGAAAGGGCTGATCCTGTTCCCTGTGCTGGCGGCCGTATCCATCAGTTTTCTCACCACCAAAAGCCTCGCCAGAAAATAGCAGAAGCGCCACCCGGATGGGTGGCGCTTCTGTTGATTCCTCACGGTTGGGTTTGGGAGCTGCTGCTACTGCTGCCTCCTCCGCCCAAAATATCTTCAATAATGTCTCCAATACCGCCGCCACCGTCGCCGCCGCCTGCGGCCGCGGAAACAGTGATCGTCACGGTAGTGGATTTACCCTCTGCCAGTTCAGTGGGTGCCGCTGTCACGGTAATGACCGCAGTACCCTCGCCTACCACAGTGACGGTACCGTTGGCGTCCACGGTAGCCACCGAGGTATCGCTGGAGGAGTAACTGATGGTGCCGCCGGGGTTACCGGCGCCGTCCACAGCGTAAGCCCCCAGGGAGAAGGGTGCATCGCCCACTGTCTTGGTGTAAGAGCTGGAGGAAACCGTCAACGTCTGCTCCTTCATCAGCTCCTGATTGGCCGACCACTCGGCGGTGTGGAGGGTGCAGGGGCCTTCTGCCTCCACCCAGGACTTCAGCTGATAGCTGTCGCCCACGGTGACCGAGGCGGCTGCGTCATCCCGATAGAAGTCCAGCACCGACATCTCGGCCAGACTTTCCTCTGGGCAGTACTCACCGGCCAGGTGGTACATGCCGGTATCGCCAATGGGGCAATCCAAGCACACCGTCACCGTGGTGTGGATGCTGCAGTAATCCGTCGGCGCGTCGCCCTCCAGGAAATAGCCGGTGGCGGCACAGCCCGCAGAGGTACAGGCGCTGGTGGCCAGATCCCCGCTCTTGGTGCAGTAGGTGGCGGAGACCACATTCTTGCTGGTGGTGGCAAGCAGGCTGCTCATGACCTGCTGCCACAGGTCCACTGCCGGGTTACCGGAAGCGTTGATGTCCTCCTGCTGATCATAGCCGATCCAGACCGCGGCGGTATAGTAGCCGGTGTAACCGCAGAACCAGCGGTCATAGTTATTGGTGGTGGTACCGGTCTTGCCGGCCACGGTCATGCCGGAGATCTGAGCATTTTTACCGGTACCGCTGGTGACCACGCCCTCCAGCATCTGATTCATATAATAGCAGGTGTCCTCGCTGAGGGAGGCCTCGCCGGTCTCGTCATGCTCCAGAATCACATTGCCGTCGCTGTCGGTGACCTGGGTATAGAGATGGGGCTCAATATAGATGCCGTCCCGGGCAAAGACCGAGAAGGCGCCGGCCATCTCATAGGTGGAGACGCCCTCGGTCAAGCCGCCCAGGGCCAGGGGCGCGTAGTCCACATCGGAATACACCTGGCCATTGGACCCCTCATAATAGGATACAAGAGAGGAAATGCCAAACTTGTTCTCCAGATAGTTATAGGAGGTCTGAAGTCCCACCAGATCCAGGGTCTTCACCGCGCAGGTATTCAGAGACTTGATGACAGCGGTATAGATGCTGGTCAAGCCGGAGTAGCTGCGACTGGAGTTCTTGGGCCAGGGATTTCCGTCATTGAGCATAAAGGGGGTGTCATCCACCGCAGAATAGGGGGTGATAAGTCCCTCTTCCAGCGCCGGGGCATAGACGGAAATGGGTTTGATAGAGGATCCTGGGGGTCTCAGGCTCTGGGTGGCCCGTACCAGTCCCCGGTTGACGGTTTTCTCACCAATGCCGCCGGAGAGGGCCACCACGGCACCGGTCTCGTTGTCTACCACGGTGATGGCAGATTGCAGCGACTGACCGGAGTCGGACTCATAGCCCGCCAGGGCGTCGGGATTGCTGTAGACCGCATCCACCTTGGCCTGGGCCTCCGGGTCAAAACAGGTGTAGATGGACAGG
>CABRZO010000095.1 GCA_902475455.1 uncultured Eubacteriales bacterium | reverse complement strand
GGCCGTAGTCCCAGGTGTTGGCCAGGCCGCCGTAGATCTCGCTGCCGGCAAAGATGAAGCCCCGGCCCTTGCACAGGGTCACCAACTTTTCCATGGTCTTTTCGGTGTTTTTCATTACAAAATCATCCTTTCGCCCGCGGCTGGCTGCCGCGGCCTAAAATAAAAATGGGGAAAATAAAAATCGCCCTGAGTCCTCTTTTCAAAGACTCAGGGCGAACTTTGACTGAAAACAAAAGTCCGTGGTACCACCTGAATTCGGCCCGCTCCAAAAGAGGGGACCGCCCTCAACGTTCCGATAACGGGGAACCACTCCGGCGGGGCCTACTGGGAGCGTTTTGAGCACTCCGTTGGGGCCGCGGCTGCTGGGGCGCCCTGTCAGTCCTTCCGGGTCGGCCTTGCACCAAAACGGCCGCTCTCTGAGCCCGAAGGGGGCTGACGATTCCCCGTCGTCGCCTTGTCGTATGGGTGGACTATACCACACATTTTTCCCCCCGTCAAGGCATTTCAGGGGGCAACCTCCGCCTGCTCCTCCAAAAAGGCCCCCTCGGCCTGTTGCTGGCCCTCCATCAGCAGCTGCCGGGCCTTGCCGTAGTTGCGCTCCTCCAGCGCCCTCAGGGCGTCGGTGCAGGCGTTGAACAGGATCAAGTAGGATTTCTGGAATTCGTTCATAATGATTCTCCTTGGTTTTGCGATGTGGTTTATAACATATTTTATAACATATTAAATCACCTGATTCAAGGTTAAACTGTGGTTGAATGAGGTGATCATATGGCAGAGGACAATCTGATTCTGACCCCCAAACTCAAGGGGGAGGACGGCCACAAGACCTTTTCCATCCGCATCAGAAGCGAGACGGCGGCACGGATCGACGCTCTGGCCGTCAAAACAGGCCGGAGCCGCAACGAACTCATCGGCATTCTGCTGGACTACGCCCTGGACCGGTGCGTGGTGACCGGGGAGCCGGAATAAAGCGCCGTGGGCCCCGCCCTCTGTCATGCGGAAGCGCTTTTTGAACTGCGACGAAGCATTTTCTGGGCCGGACCCGGGGGGTACCCGCCCCAGCGGGAGGGAGACGGAAGACAATCAACCCCAAAAATTCGACAAAAACAGGGCCCGATGCAAAGGCATCGGACCCTGTCTTTTTTGTCTGTATGTACAGCCTTCACCGGCTCAGGCCCACATGGCCCGCATGAAGGTGGGATAGCCCTCATCCACGATGTTGACCATCCGCTTCACCAGGCTGGCACACTCACTGCCGCAGGTCTCCTCGTCCACATAGGCGTCGATCTGGGCCACCACGTCGCTGTCGTCGTCCAGGTAGAACTTGACCCAGCGATACTCCTTGTTCAGCTGGTTGCAGGCGATAACGCCGCCGGCCATCTTCTCATCCTTGAAATTGGCAATCTCCCAGCACTTGAAGGAGACCAGAGGCTCGCCGTCCGCGTCAAAGAAAACGAAGACGGGAATGGTCTTCAGGTTGTCGCCGGTGTAGACTACCTTAACGACGTTTTCCTTGACATCCGTATACTTGATATTGTTGCGGTCCATGAACCGCATGTAAAGATTCTTATAGTTTGCCATGAAAAACACCTCGTTCTCAAATCTTGATGGAATCATTGTACCCTAATGCAAAATGAACGTCAATGGGGAAATCTTTAATTTCCATTAGAATTAGATGAAAGCAAAATTGTTTCCGAATAAATAAAAAATAACCGGTTTCACCCACCATTTTGCCTAGAAAAACCTTCCACGAAAATAGAAGGTAAAGGGCCGTCCCTCCCCTTGTCGCTCCACCGTCAGGGCGTAATTGACCACGTTGCCCAGCACCAGGATGTTGGCGCAGACAAAAAACCAGAGCATCAGGATGATGATGGAGGCCAGGGAGCCGTAGACCAGGGAATAGCGGGAGGACATGCTGATAAAGATAGAGAACACGGCGGTGCCGATGACCAGAGCCACCGAGGCGAACACCGCCCCGGGCCAGGCCTTGCCCCCGGGGAGGGCCTTTTTGCTGAGGCTGACCCGGTACAGGGCGGACAGGGCCAGCACACCCAGGGCGAACATGATGGGGAATCTCATCCAGCGCCAGGCCCAGATCACGGCGGTAAAGTGGAACCGGGTGGTGATCCAGCTCAAAAACCACTGGCCGGTGACGGTGGCCACCAGGAAGGCGAAGATGGTCAGCAGCAGCACGGCACTCATGGCGAAGCTGACGGGATACATGGCAAAGCCCCGGAAGGTGGGCTGGCCGCAGATCTCCCCGGATACCCGCATCAGCCCCCGGAAGGCGGCGCTGCTGGCGGTCAGCGCCATCAGAATGCCGCCCCAGAGCAGGGCCGGGAACTCGTTGGTCACCACATAGGTGACGTACTCCTCCAGCACGTCCTCATGGATGGGCAGGTTTTCCACCACCTGCATGGCGGAGGATACGTCCAGATGGAGCAGGCCCAAAATGCTGATGATGATCATCAGCACCGGAAACAGGGAAAACAGCAGGTAATAGCTGACCTGGGCCGCGGCCCGGGGCACATTGTGATCCAGATAGGTCTGGATGACCCGCAGCAAAAACCGCAGAGGCCTGGAATGTACCTGGATCTGCTTCATGTTGTCTCCCCCCTTCTGTCTGTTCAAAATATATCTCATTATATCCGTCACCCGGAGGTTTTACAACCGCCGGGCGGGTAAAAATGGGCAGTAAAAAACCGCCTGTACTGGACAGACGGTTATTTACACGCACTTATCTTCCGCGGAAATTACTCAGCGACAGCATTCAGCTTGATGGTCAGCTGGCTCTTCTTGCGGGCGGCCTTGTTGGCATGGATCAGACCCTTGGCGGCGGCCTTGTCGACAGCCTTGACAGCCACCTTGTAGGCGACCTCAGCCTCGGCCTTGCTGCCCTCAGCCACGGCGGCGTCAAACTTCTTCAGATCGGTCTTCAGCGCAGACTTGGCAGCGCGGTTCTGAGCAGTCTTGGTGTTGATGACCAGAACGCGCTTCTTGGCGGACTTGATATTCGGCAAACCAAACACCTCCTCTTACTAAACTTCCATGGGTGAAAACACCCACGAACGGCGGCAGAGCGCCGAAACTGCCAGAGGCAGTTCTTTGAAAACAGGGCACGAGATACCCGTGCAGATATGTATTTTAGCACTCCCCGCCCAAAAAAGCAATGTTTTTTTCAAAAAATTTTCCCGCTCCCGCATCTTTCCCGGAAAAGCGCAAATACTGGGAGGGCTTGGATTTTTCACATACAAGATATGGGGGCGTTTTTCGCCCCGGAGAGGAGTTCTGACCATGGCGGAAGTGCGCACCGACCTGGCCCTGGAGTCCGGGGCCCTGGAGCAGGGGGGACAGGTAGAGGGAGTGGAGACCCGGCAGGAGGAGGAGGCGGGCTGGCCGCTGACGGTGGTGGAGGTCCGGACCCAGGCCGGGGCGGAGGCCCTGGGAAAGCCCCGGGGCACCTATCTCACCTTGGATCTCAGCGGCTACCGCACCGCCGGCACCGACGCCTTCCCCCGGGCGGTGGAGGCGGTGGGGGCCTGCCTGGACCGGCTGCTGCCCCGGAAGGGCCGGGAGGCCCTGGTGGTGGGGCTGGGCAACCGCAGCGTCACCCCCGACGCCATAGGCCCCCGGTGCGCCGACCATGTGCTGGTGACCCGGCATCTCACCCACCGGGACCCGGAGCAGTTCGGGGGATTCTTTCCGGTGGCGGCTCTGGCCGCCGGAGTGCTGGGCACCACCGGGGTGGAGAGCGGGGAGCTGGTGGAGGCGGTGAGCCGCAGCATCCGGCCCGACTTCATCCTGGCGGTGGACGCCCTGGCGGCCCGGAGCGTCCACCGGCTGTGCACCACCATCCAGATCGCCGACACCGGCATCACCCCGGGCTCCGGGGTGGGCAACGCCCGGAAAGCCCTGAACCGGGACACCCTGGGAGTGCCGGTCATTGCCCTGGGGGTGCCCACGGTGGTGGACGGGGCCACCCTTGCCCGGGAGTTCGGGGGCCGGCCCGAGGAGGGCCTGGGGGAGGTGCTGGTGACCCCCAAGGATGTGGACACCCTGGTCACCGAGCTGGCCAAGGTGGTGGGCTACGGCATCAACGCCTGCCTCCAGAAGGGGCTCTCCGTGTCCGACATGGACTATTTTCTGGGCTGAGGGATTCCGCCGGAAACACACATCTGTGCACCCATAGAAAATAATTCGTGTTTACAAACAATTCATAATTTGGTCACGGTTTGGAAACGAATGTATTTTATGATAAAGTTGTTCCAAAGGAACAGCAGCTACAAATACCTCCCTCTCTCTTTTCTCTCTCTCTCAAAAACGCGCCCCGGTCCCTTCAGGGACCGGGGCAACTTTTTGTCCAAATCCTTAGGGGGCGAACCACCCTTTACAAAAGGTTCATAACTCCGTCATGATTTGGCCGTATTTATTGGGTATGATAACATCGTTCCCAGGAGGAACACGGCAGGAATGACAAATACCTCCCTCTCTTTTCTCTCTCTCTTAAAAGCAAAGGACTTCCGGTTCAGGCCCGGAAGTCCTTTCGCTTTTTTTCTGGGGTTATCCCTGAAGGCCAAAGAAGGCCAGGGCGTTGCGGGTGGTCTGCTCCTCCAGCTCCTGGGGAGAAATCCCCCGGAGGGCGGCAATTTTATCCCGGATATACACCAGATTCCGACTGTCGTTGCGTTTCCTCCGGTTGGGCTCCGGGGCCAGGTAGGGGGAGTCGGTCTCCAGCATGAGCCGGTCCGCCGGGATGGCCGCCGCCACCTCCAGGGCCTTCCGGGCGTTCTTGAAGGTGACCACCCCGGTGAAGCTCAGGCTCCAGCCCAGTTTCACCAGGGTCTTGGCGTCCTCCAGGCTGCCGGAAAAGCAGTGGAACACCCCCCGGACTCGGGGAAACTCCCGGACGATGGCCAGGCTATCCTGGTGGGCCTCCCGGTCGTGGACGATCACCGGCAGACCCAGCTCCTGGGCCAGGGCCAGGTGGTCCCGGAAGCACCGTTGCTGCAGCTCCCGGGGGGGATTCTCCTTCCAGTAGTAGTCCAGGCCGATCTCCCCGATGGCCACCACCTTGGGGCAGGACAGGGCCAGGGCCCGGATCTGCTCCAGGTCGGCGGAGGTGTAGCCGCCGCACTCCTCGGGCTGGAAGCCCACGGCGGCGTAGACGTGGTCGAATTGCCGGGCCAGCTCCACCGCCTTCTGGGAGGAGGGGAGGTCACAGCCCGGGTCCACCACCCAGCCGATCCCCGCCCCGGGGAGGCTGGAGAGCACCGCTTCCCGGTCGGCGTCAAACCGGGAGGCGTCATAGTGGGCATGTGTGTCAAAGAGCATAACATCAGATCCTTTCCGCTGCCCGGCGGTGCCGGGTCTGTTTTGACTGTCCCCTTGAGTTTACCCCTCCCGGGGGCAGGTGTCCACCCTTTTTGATTTTCCGCCCCTCCCGACGGGCTGGGAACCCTCCCGACGGGCTTGTAGGGCGGGGGCTTGCCCCCGCCGTTCAGGCCCACCGGTCAGCTTGGCGGGAACAGAAATGCCGGCCAAATACCGGCGCCAAGGGGCCGCCCGGAACCGCCTCCGGAAAACAGGGAAAAACCCACAGCCCTTCCCCTTTTCGGGGAAGGGCTGTCTGTGTTTTGGGAAAAATCCGCGGTTCTCAGATGTAGAACAGCTTCTGAGCTTCCTTGCGCAGCTCGGCACGATCGTCGGGATGGGCGATGGAGATCAGCTGCTCGCAGCGCTCCTTGACGCTGCGGCCCCGCATCCGGGCCACGCCGTACTCGGTGACGATGTAGTCCACATAGTTCCGGGGGATGGTGACCACGGCGCCGGGGGTCAGCATGGGCTTGATCTTGGGCAGTCCCTTCTTGCTCTGGGAGGCGAAGGCCAGGATGCCCCGGCCGCCCTTGGAGTGCAGGGCGCCATAGGCGAAGCAGAAGCCGCCGCCGGAGCCGGAGTGCTGACGGGGACCGATGGACTCGGAGCAGACCTGACCGGTCAGGTCCATTTCCAGAATGGTGTTGATGGACACCATGTTGTCGTTCTGCATGATGGTCACCGGGTTGACGCCGTAGCTGCCGGGGACAATACGCAGGGTGGGGGTGTCCCGCATGGTCTCATAGAGGGCCAGATCGCCGCCGGCGAAGGAACCCACATGGACGCCCTTGTAGTAGTTCTTGCGCTCGCCGGTGATGACGCCCCGGCGGATCATCTCGCCCATGGCGGAGGTAAACATCTCGGTGTGCAGGCCCAGATCCTTCTTGTCCATCAGGTGATGGGCCACGGCGTCGGGCAGAGCGCCGATGCCCAGCTGGATGGTGTCGCCGTCGTGGACCAGCTCGCTGACCAGGCCGCCGATGGTGTCCTCCACCTCGGTGGGCTCCATGGAGGGGATGGTCAGCAGGGGCTCGTTGACCTCATAGAGGCAGGAGACATCCTGAATGTTGATCTCCAGGCCGCCCTTGACCCGGACCTGGTTGGGGTTGACCTCCAGGATGATCCGGTGGTCAGGCTGTTTCATCACCGCAGCCAGAGAGTCGGCCTCCCACATCATGCACAGGCCGATCTGGAAGTTGCCGTTCTCATCCATGGGGGTCACCTGGCCCACAAACACGTTGCAGGGCCGGTAGTCCGCCACAAAGCCGGCAAAGTCCGGCAGGTCGGTGACGATCAGGGAGGTGTTCAGCTTCTGATGGCCCACCTTCCAGCTGGGGCCGTAGAAGAAACCGCCGGTGTTGATATGGCCGTTCATGCCGTCGCCGGTGACGAATTCAAAGTTGCCGGTCCGGGCCTTCAGCACGGTGACGTTCTCCACCCGGGGAGCGATCTTGTGCAGGTTGGAGCAGAACACCGTGGGCTCGTTGCAGTCGCCGGCCAGGCAGATGGCGTCGTTGCTGCGGATGTAGCTCAGAGCGTCCTCCAGGGTGCCCTTTTTGCTCTCGTAGAGTTCCTGAAATTTCATGTGCGAGATCCTCCTGTCAAATGTATGTGTACCTTATTTCCTGGTGAGTTTTTGCAGCAGAGCCACCAGCTGGCCGCTCTCCTCCGCTGTCAGATTGGCGGTATAGCGCCGGTCCGTCTCCAAAATGAGCCGACGGAAGGTCTCCGCCATCTCACGGCCCCTGGGGGTGGTGCGCAGAATGTAGCTGCGGGCGTCCTCGGGATCGTGGGTGCGCTCCAGCAGCTGCTGCCGCTCCAGAGCGGTGATCAGCTTGGTCACCCCCGGGTTGGACAGCTGGGTAAAGCGCTCGATGGCCCGCTGGTTCACCGTCCGCTCCCCCTCGTGGTCCGCCACATAGATCAGGCTCATGGCCTGGTACATGGTGACCCCGTAGGGTTCCAGCGCCTTGGCATTTTCCCGGTTCAGGACATGATCCACCTGGTGGACCAGGTGGCACACCGTCTCCCGCAGGACGGGGGATGTGCGGGGCATGGGCCCACCTCCTAGATACATAACTGATTATATAACTGGTTATGTATCTATTATACTATGCCCCCTAGGGATGTCAAGGGGCCGGGGCAAAAAAATTTGCAACAAATTTCATCCCATCGGTGAATGATCGTTCTTTTTATTGCCCCTCCGGGACAAGAGAAAACGCCGCCCCGGTCTCGGGGGAGACGGGGCGGCGTTGGAACAAACAGGGGAAAATCAGACCTTCAGGGACTCCAGATCGCCCTCCATGGGCTTCAGGTCCGGGGAGACGATGAGGGTGGCCTCGGTGGCAGCCTGGATGGCGGCCACAGCCTCCTCCTTGGTGCCCAGCTCGGGGTTGTACTCCATGAGGACAATGCCCTCGCCCTTGACGATCTTCATCACGGCCATCTCGGTGATGATCATGGTGACGCAGTGGGAGGCGGTCAGGGGCAGCTTGCACTTCTTGAGGATCTTGGCGTTGCCCTTGGCAGTGTGGGTCATGGCCACGATGACCTCCTTGGCGCCGCAGCACAGGTCCATGGCGCCGCCCATGCCGGCCATGCTCTTGCCGGGGATGATCCAGTTGGCCAGAGAGCCCTCCTCGTCAACCTCCATGCAGCCCAGCACGCAGGCGTCCACATGGCCGCCGCGGATCAGGCCGAAGTTGGAGGCGGAGTCGATGAAGCTGCCGCCATAGGCCACGGAGGCGGGGGAGCCGCCGGCGTCCACCACATGCATGGGATCATAGTTGGCATCGCCGGCCACGGGAGTGGCGCCGGCGCCCACGATGCCCACCTCGGCGTGGATGCAGATCTTGGTGCCCTCCGGCAGGTACTTGGTGCACAGGGTGGGCAGGCCCACGCCCAGGTTGACCACGAAGCCGTCCTTCAGCTCCTGGGCGGTACGACGGGCGATGAAATCTTTGATGTACTTCTTATCCATTACTTCTGCACCTCCACGATATAGTCAACCAGGATACCGGGGGTCATGACGTCCTCGGGGAGGATCTCGCCCACGTCCACCAGGTTCTCAGCTTCCACAATGACGTGCTTGGCGGCGGTGGCCATCAGGGGGCTGAAGTTACGGCCGGTGCCCTTGTACCAGACGTTGCCCAGCTTGTCCACCTTGTAGCCCTTGATGATGCACCACTCGGCGGTGACGGGCTTCATCAGCAGGTAATCCCGGCCCTCAATGGTCTGACGGCCGATGCAGTAGGGGGACTCCTCCACCAGGGTGTCCACGCCGGTGGGGGTGACCACGGCGCCCAGGCCATAGCCGCCGGCCCGGATCATCTCAGCCAGGGAGCCCTGGGGCACCAGGTCCACATGCAGCTCGCCGGAGGCCTGCATCTTCTGGGCCTCGGGGTTGGTGCCCAGGTGGGAGCCCAGATAGCTCTTGACCTGGCCGTTGTGGAACAGCTTGGCCCAGGAGTAGTACTCATCGCCGTCGGGGCCGTTGAGCTTGGAGGAGTCGTTGATGATCAGGTGCAGGTCCTTGGTGGGGAGCTTGGACAGCTCGTCGATGACCTGAAGGGCGGAGCCGCAGCCCACGAAGCCGCCCAGCATGACGCTGGCGCCGTCGGGGATCAGAGCGGCAGCCTCTTTGGCCGTGAGGAATTTGGGATTCAGGGACATAGAGATTACCTCCTATTTTTATTCATTGCAATAATAAGTGTATAACCGGTCAGGAAAAATGTCAAGAAGAGAGGGAGAGGCGAAGCCTCTCCCTCTCACAATTCTTTGGTCACTTTGCCGAATCGGGGGGAGACTGCCTGGGGTGGGCTCAAAG
>CABRZO010000094.1 GCA_902475455.1 uncultured Eubacteriales bacterium | reverse complement strand
ATCCGGAACCCCAGCTCCATCTTGCCCTGGGCCACGTCCATCTGTTCCCGGAACTCCCGGGGGGCCCGCTCCGGGGGCCGGTGGGCGTCGGTCTCCACCGGGTAGCGCTCCATCCCCCGGGGGAGACCCATCAGGGCCTCCCGCCAGGCCAGCTCCACCCGCTTGGCCGGGGCGGAACCGCAGTAAAACAGCTCAATGGGAGACTGCTCCAGCAGCGTCTGATACTGGGAGAACAGTTTGGCCACATGGATTTTCTCCGCCTGCTCCACCGTGCCGAAGCGGCCCACGGCATAGTCCTCCCCCGCAAACATCTCCTCCACCAGCCGCTCCCGGGCATATTGCCGCTTGTCATTGCGGCTGCTGCGGATCATCTGAATCAGATTCTTCCGCTCGCTGAGCACATAATCCTGCCGCAGGCGGCCGTTTTTGGTAGCCGGGTGCAGCAACAGGTCTCCCAGCAGCGCCGCCGCCTGCTCCAGAATATTGGTGCCGTCCGGCACACAGGCGTCATCCAGGAAGCTGGCCTCAAAGCCGATGCACTGCATATCCCCGCACTTGCGGACAGCGGGCTCGATGGCTCCGCCGTAAAGCTCATCCAGGGCGGCGGAGAAGCTGGTTATATCCGGCAGCCGGGCGGTGCCCCGCCGCAGCACAAAGGGCAGCAGGGCGTTGAGGGCCGCCGTCTCCCGCTTCAGCGGGGTCAGCAGCCGCAGCGACCAATAACTGCTCTTAAATTTATCTGTCCGCACCGCGGTCAGGCAGACGCCGGGCATCAATTCAATCTGCTCTGTGGTCAAAGGATACGCCTCCCAGTCATTTGATCAAGCGGGGTGCTCGTCCACCCTCCGCGCTGCTGATTGAGTTTGCAGATTCAGCAGAGCCCATTATACATGATTTTGCCTCAATGCGCACCTTATTTTTGCAGAATTTCCATCCGGAGGCAATGATGCCCCTCCAGGCGCGTGCAGTCAACTCCTTGGGAGACAGGGGTTCCGTCCAGTGTCAGCCTGTTTTCCGCACCAAAAACCACCTGAATTTCCAGCACACCCTGGGACAGCTTCAGCCGGGCCTCATATCCCGGCCAGCTGAAGGGCAGCTGAGGCTCCAGATAGAGCAGACCGCCCCGGAACCGAAGCCCCAGCAATTCCTGAACCGCAACCCGCCAGTACCAGCCGGCGGCGCCGGTGTACCAGGTCCAGCCGGCGGCCCCTTCCTTTCCTTCCTCCCGGCAGACGTCCGCCGCCAGCACAAAGCACTCCCCCTGGTACCGATCTATAGGGTGATGCTCCGGCAGCATGGTACGCAGAATTCTCCAGCCCCGGTCCGGCTGTCCCATCCGGAACCAAGCCAGCGCCAGCCAAACCGCCGCGTGGGTGTACTGGCCGCCATTTTCCCGGTTTCCGGGGCGATAATCGGCAATATAGCCCGGATTTGTCCCCTTTCCGTCAAAGGGAGGGTCCAGCAGGGCCACGGTGCCACTGCTTCCATCCAGCAGAACCCTCTGGGCACTTTCCAGTGCTTGAAGGACTTTTTCCCGGTCCGCTCCCGCCAGGGCGGCAAAGCTCTGGGAGATGGAGTCGATCTGGCACTCCGGGCAGCTTTTGCCCCCCAGCGGTTTGCCGGAGTCAAAATACCCCCGCAGGAACCAGGCTCCATCCCAGCAGTGTTCCGCCGCTTTGACCAGGCTGTCAGCGGTTTCCCGGTAGCGGCCGGCCCGCTCCGGGTCAGACATGGCCTCACATACCCGGGCGTATCGACGCAATACCAGCGCCGCAAACCAGGTGAGCCAGACACTCTCGCCTTTTCCGGCCACTCCCACTTGATCCATACCGTCGTTCCAGTCTCCGCTTCCCATCTTGCAAAGGCCATGGGCTCCCACGCCCCGGCCCAACACGCATTCGATGGCCCGGACACCGTGGTGGTACACGCTCTCCATCTGGCTTCCCTGTTCCGGCGCGAAATACCGGTCATGCTCTTCCGGGTTCAACCGCTGGCCCAGCAGATAGGGGGTCTCCCGCTCCAACAGCGCCACGTCTCCTGTCTCCTCCTGCCAGACGGACAGGGCATAGGGCAGCCAGAGCAGATCATCGCTGATTCTGGTCCTGACCCCCGCGTCGGCGCCGCCTCCCGGAATCTCATGCCACCAGTGCAGCACATCCCCTTCCATAAACTGATGGCAGCAACAGCGCAGAATCTGTTCCTCAGCAAGCTGGGGATTGCTCCTAATCAAAGCACAGATGTCCTGCAGCTGATCCCGGAAGCCATAGGCGCCGCCACACTGATAGATGGAGGTCCGGGACAGCATCCGGCTGGCCTGGACCTGATACTGACCCCAGAAGGAGAGATAGTGATTCAAGGCCTCGTCCGGCGTCTCTACCTGAAGAGCGCCGCAGCGGCTGCGCCAGAGGGCGATGGTCTCCTCCAACAGCTGACGGGCGTCGTCCGCCGCCAAAGCCCCACAGGGCTCGCCGGCCTGGATCACCAGAGCACTTCCCACCGACTGGGCGGAAAACGTGAGCTCCACCCCCCGCCGCCGGCCCTGGGGCAGCTGAAGTTCCTGCCAGGGCGTGGAGGCGGACAGGCAGATGCCGGAGCGCTCCGTCACCGGATTTTTTAGCCACACCTTGCCTTCCGACTCCTCCGCCCGGGCCCAGAGGCCCTGGGTGACATACTCTCCCATCTGGGGCTGCAGGCGCCACACCAATTTTGCCTGGGGCGGCAAATGTTCCAACTCCAGCAGAAAGATCCGTTCATTTCGGTCCTGGGGCACAAAGGCGGTGACCCGGGTGTGAATCTGTCCCCCGAAGTTTTTCTCCCAGCACAGGAACCCCGGACCAAAGGTGAGAGAACAGGGGTTGTCCTCCCCACAGGCAAACAGGGAAATCTCTGTTCCGTCCAATACCACCGCCAGTTCTTCCGGTCCCGTCTGTCCCCAGGGATCATTGCTCCAGGGTGTAATTCGGAACAGCCGGGCGTTTTGGGACCAGAGATAGCCTCCTCCGGTGTCCAGGGCCAGATAGCCAAACCGGCCATTGGTCAGCGGAATGCTCCACCGCACCGGGGGAAGCCCCCCCGTCAGGGTCAGGTATTCTCCCTCCCAGCGCACTTCGGGGGCTTTCCCTGAGGGCACCGGCCAGCTGGGGATCCAACCCTGTCCACCCAGTTTCATCTCCCGCTCTGGCAGACGGTCCAATTCAGCACAGGCCATTCCCTGTAAGAGCCCACGGTTTTTGGGTTCATCCAAAACCCAATGCAGCCCGCAGTGACCGCCCAAGGGAATTTCCAACTCCCGGGCCCATGCCTTCAGAGGGTCCGCCTGGGCCTCAGTCCCCAAAAATACCAGATCAAATGGGATGCCGTGGGCGGACAGCAGCCGCCAGGCCAGAGCCGCCTGGCAGAACGCATTCTTCTCTTTCGGAACTTGATCCAGCACAATGGGGTCATCCCCGGAAATCCCCAGCTCCCACAACAGCCGCTGGGGCCCCGGTGTTCCCACTTGTCCCAACTGTGGGGCAAAGATCAGCTCCGGCAAGAGCTGCCAAGCCAAATCCCGAACCGGCATAGCCACAGGGTCTACCGGACTTTGAGGTCCCGCCTCACCGGCGTCCAGCCGAAGGGTCAGGCGTGAGGAACCCACTTCCCCTCTGTGCAGCGGCAATTCCAGCAACAGCCCCGGTTCTCTTGCCGGGATGCCCAGTTCCCTCAGCCGACGGGCAGCCTGGGGACCTGTTTCATGGGTTACCCCCTGACCGGTCCACCGGCAGCGCAGTTCGGGGTGTTCCCCGTCCCCGCCCCGACGGCGGAAGGTCACGCTGTTCCCCGTTTGCTCCGTCTCAATCCGCAGCAAGCTGAAGGTGGGGTGGGCCAAAAAGTCCCGCTCGCCGGCCAGCTGGGGATGGAGCACCACAAAAAGGGTACCGTCCCCCAACTCACCGGAACACTCCAGATTCCAGTCCAGGGTCTGTGCCTCAGACTGGGCAATGGACAGTCGAACCTCCGCCCCATCGATCCCCAAACTGAAGTCACAACGCCGGTCGCTCAGCTTCCAATTCAAATCAGCCCCTGTTTGACAGGGGAACAACTGCAGGACTCTGTCTTTTTTCCGAAGGTACACCGCCGGCGGCGTCTGCCGGGCGGTCAGGGACTCCTGCTCTGCGGTGAGGTAACAGTATCCGCTGTTGGTGACCACCGCAGATAGGCTGGCCCCAGGCAACAGGACGCACACCGGTTTCTCCTCCTGAACGCCGCTCCCCTTCAAGCGGTAATCCTCGGAGGGGTAAACCTCCCGCCCCGGCCCCGGGTGTTTTTTCTTCCGGCGAAGCGGCTTCGCGTTTCTGGGGACCTCCTCCTCCAACAGGGACCGGAAGGCCTGCAGCTCAGGCCGGGCCATGAATCTCCTGATTTGAATTTGATCCCGCAGTACATTATCAATTGCCAATAAACTCATCCCCATATGATGTGACATCCAGCTTCTTGCCGCCTGTATCCCCCCGGCACTGTATTCCGCCGCCTCATAGAGACCATACTTCCCCCCCAACCCATGGGACCGCAGCCGCTGCAGATTGTCCACCGCCCGATGGGGCAGGATGGACAGGGTCAGATATGTGGCGTAGGGGGCGATTACCGGCGGCCGCTCCGGCGTGTAGCACAGGGCGGCGGCGGGAATTCCGTTGGCCCGATAGCTGTAACAGCCATTCTGGTCCAGGGCGGGCACCGCCGACTCGGAGATCCCCCAGGGTATAGAGTGCTTTTGTCCGTATCGCACCTGCTCACAGGCGCAGAACGCCAGACTCTCATATAAAAAGGAGTCCCGGGGCAGGGGCAGCAGCAGATGGGGCATGAAATACTCAAACATGGTGCCGAACCAGGACACCATGCCCTGATACCCCTTGGCCGCCGTCTGGGCCCGGCTCAGCGCCCCCCAGTGCCGGTGCTCCACCTGACCCAGGGCCAGGGCTACATAGCTCAGCAATCGGGCCTCACTGGCCATCAGATCGTAATGGGCCTGGGACCAGGTGTCGGTGTCCGGCTCGTAAGAGATATAAAAGAGGTGCTTTTTCTTGTCATAGAGGGCCCCCAGATTTGTGTCCCGGGCCAGCACCAGGGCCCGATGGGCCAGATCCGCCCGGCCCAGCTCCCCCAAGCCTGTGGAAAGGGCCAGCAGACAGGCGCACAGGTTGCCGCTGTCCACGGAGGAAACCACCTTGGGGGCCATGGGGGCAAGCGTCACCGTGTGATACCAGTTATAAAGATTCCCCTGCCACTTTTCCAGTTTCTCCAACGTATCCAGCAGTCCGGCGATCCGATCCAAAGCGGAGTCCCGGCTCTCCAGGTCCAGATCCACCGCGGCCAGACAGCTCAGGGCGGCAAATCCGATATTAGTGGGAGAAGTCCGCTCTGCCACCCCCCGGTAGGGGCGCAGCTGGAAGTTGTCCGGGGGCAGATAGTTGCGCTCCGGGGTCAGAAAATCCCCAAAGAAACCCCAAATCTGTTCCGCCTCGTGGAGCAAAAAGGCCCGTTCCTGGGGCCGCAGCCGGGCATTGGGCTGCTTTTGCTCCAGTGCCAGCACCGCCAGGGGTGAGAGCAGCCAGAATACCGCCAGCACTTTTCCCAAGGCCGTTCCCAGCACCAGAGCAAGCGCCCCCAGCACCAGCATCGGCACACAGCTTCCCAGCCATCTGCCTTTCCCGGCGCTCTGCTGGGCAAAGGTGGTCCACTGGAGCATGTTTTTATGGGAAATTAGACTGCGCCACAGGGCCAGAGTAAGGGCGGAAAGGTTGGTCCACCCCTCCAGCGGCAGCAGCACCAGCTTGACCCCAATCTGCAGCAGTGTTCGCCCTAGGCCGGACCAAATCATGGAATGAAACCGCCGCCCTATCCCCCGGAGGGAGAAACCGGCCACAAAGCCCACCACGGGCTCCAAGGAAAGGGAAATCAGAGCAATACACCCCAGCCAGCCCAATCGGCCCTCGGCCAGTACGCCCATCAACAGGCAGATCAGCTGGGCCACCGGCACCAAGCTTCTGCGGAGATTGTCCGCCAGCTTCCACCGGGACACCGGTGTAAGTGGGTTGGGCTCTCGGCCCACTCCTGTGGGAATTCTGCTCAGAATCCAGGGCAGGTTCTGCCAGTCTCCCCGGACCCACCGGTGCTGACGCCGGTAATATCCACTTACTGTGGCGGGAAACCCATCCCTGAAGCTGATCTGGCCCAGATAGCCGGTGCGCAGAAAGGCCCCCTCCAGGATGTCGTGGGACAAGATCCGCTGCTCCGGAAACCTGCCGTCCAGGCAGACCAGAAAGCAGTCGATGTCCAGAATCCCCTTGCCGCAGAAGGAGGACTCGTCAAACAGGTCGTGACAAAGCTCACTGCCGCAGCTCCGGTAAGGATCGGTACCGGCCCCTCCGGAAAACAGCCGGGCAAAGGGTGTGACCCGGGCGGCGGAGAGTTGGCAGCGGATCTGGGGCTGAAGGATGGCATAGCCCTGAAGGACCACCCCCGTTTCCGGGTCCAATACCGGCCGGTTCAAGGGGTGCCCCATGGCACCCACCAGCGGGCGAATCCCTCCCACTCCCGGGTCGGTGTCGCTGTCCAGGGTCACCAGATATTTGACTCCGTTGAGCCGGGTACGGTCCCCGGAGTACACCTCAATTGCCGAGCGGCGGGAGCGCAGCATCCGGGCCAGCTCCAAAAGCGCGCCACGTTTGCGCTCCCAGCCCACAAAGGCACTCTGTTTGGACTGGTAGACCGGAGTACGGAACAGCAGGAAAAAGCGCCCGTCATATCGCCGGTTGAGTCCGTCAAAGGCGGATTCCATCCGTCGGATCAGATCCCGGTCTCTCTGGGAGATGGGCTCCCCCCGTTCCGGCAGATCCGCCAGCAGGCCCAGGGAGAGCTCCCGGCCGCAGTCCCGGTTGGCCAGATAAATACACTCCAGCTGCCGGACCTCCTCCAGGCTGCTCTCCCCTGTCAGGATTACCGTCTTTACCAGCAGGGTACGCTCCTTCTGGGTCAAGCCCCCGGACAGGGACAGCCGAAATACCGGCCGCCGGGGCAACACCCGCAGCAAAACCGCATCAGCGACCGTTTTCAGCATGGCAAACATAAGGGGCCACAGAGGTAAAAAGCTCCAGCTCAGCCCCACAAAGAAACCGATTCCCAGGGACAGAAGCAGGCTGAACAATGCCAGACAGGGAAAATAGAGCCCTTGGACCACCCGAAGCAGGAGAGAATCCTCGCCATACAGCTGAAACCCGATGTGACGGGTACCGGCCTGACTCACCAGAGACTGGGCCAGGAGACCTTCTTCCTCCCCTTGTTTTCGGGCCAGTTGCTCCAGCCGCTGGCGATAGCGTCCCCGGTCACTGGGGGGCATCAGCGCATATTCCCCGGTTGGGTCCTCCAAAAATGCCTGATGAATCCGGCTGGTCTGCTCCGAGACCATCTGAAAATCCAAGTCGTTCCACTGCCTCAGATTGGCAAAGGCGTGGGAGAATGCGGCCTCCCGGGTGTCCTCTGGTGCCCGAAGGGCGGAGGCCAGTGCTTCCAGGGCCACAAACTGCAGCGCAAACAGCAGTGACCGGCCTTCTCGTTCCAACAGCGGCACAACGCTCTGGACTCCCTCCAGAAAATCTGTGATCTCCTGGTGGGAAAAGGGGTCCCGCTGCTGAGAAAGCACCCTGGCCAATGCAATCAACCGAAAACTGCCCACCTCTGGCCCCTCTGCCGGCAATTTTTTCACACCTCGGAACCCCTCCCGGGCGCTCTGGGCGGCCAATTCAATGAGATACTGGTTATCTAACAGCCAACGGTCAGGATCTTCCGGCTTCAGTGTCCCCTGTTTTTGCCCAATCCGATGCCGCAGCTGCCGCAGGTAGATTGTCAGCTGCCGCAACAGGGGCCCGGTACGGCGCAGATCTCCCGAAGGCAGCTGCTCCGCCGCGGTTTTTCCCGCCTCAAATGCTACCGATCCGTCCATATTCTGCCTCCATACAAAGAAGTACCCTATGTTTTCCTGTTTTTTTGCGAAATATACAAGGGAAAACACTTGACAGGGCAGAAAAAATATAGTAGAATCCAATCTGTTGTAAAGCGCTCTTGCTTTACCAATCTGCATTCTATCGCTGGAGGGATCACTATGAAAGACAAAGCGTTCCACATGACGATGCTCTTTGATTTTTACGGTGATCTTCTCACCGAGCGCCAGAAGGAGTTTTTCGACCTATATTATAACGAGGATCTCTCCCTGGCGGAAATTGCCGAAAATGCCGGCATCACCCGGCAGGGCGTGCGGGACGTGTTGGTCCGGGCCGAGGCCATCCTCACCGAGCTGGAGGACAAGACCGGCATTGTGGCCCGCTTTCTGGAGATGCAGCGGGTCAGCGCCGAGATTGAAAACGCCGCCAGTCAGATCATGATGATCAACGAGGAGCGTTACGCCAGCAGCGATCTGCTGCGGCTGGCCCAGGAGATCCGCGACTGCGCGGCAAAGCTGAAGGAGTAACCCATGGCCTTTGAAGGATTGACTGAAAAACTTACCAATGCGTTTAACCGGCTGCGGGGCAAGGGCAGACTCACCGAGTCCGACGTCCGGGAGGCCATGCGGGAGGTCAAGCTGGCTCTGCTGGAGGCCGACGTCAGCTTCAAGGTGGTCAAGGAATTTGTCAACCGGGTCACCGAGCGGGCGGTGGGTGCCGATGTGCTCAAAGCCCTCTCCCCCGCCCAGATGGTCATCAAAATCGTCAACGAAGAGCTGACGGATCTGATGGGCGGCAAGGCCGAGGGGATCATCACCGCCCCCAAGGGCCCCACCGTTGTGATGATGGTGGGCCTTCAGGGCGCCGGTAAGACCACCAACGCCGCCAAGCTGGCCGGCCACTTCAAGCGCAATGGCCGCCGCCCTCTGCTGGTAGCCTGCGACGTTTACCGCCCCGCCGCCATCAAGCAGTTGGAGGTTGTGGGTGAACAGGTGGGCGTGCCGGTCTTCCAGATGGGTCAGATCGACCCGGTGGAGATTGCCACCGCCGCCGTGGACCACGCCCGAAAGCACGGCAATGATCTGGTGTTCCTGGACACCGCCGGCCGGCTCCATGTAGACGAAACCCTGATGGATGAGCTCAAGCGCATCAAAGCGGCGGTCCAGCCCCAGGAGATCATGCTGGTGGTGGACGCCATGATCGGCCAGGACGCGGTAAACGCCGCCAAGGCCTTTGAC
>CABRZO010000093.1 GCA_902475455.1 uncultured Eubacteriales bacterium | reverse complement strand
CGCCAACACTAACACCCCCTCCATCACCGCCCAGTGCCTCCGGGTACCTGCCTCCAACGGCCACATGGCCGCAGTGTTCATGTCCTTCCCCCAGGGCGAGAAGCCCTCTGTGGAGGAGATCAAGGAGATCTGGGCCAACTATCAGGGCCGGGCTCAGGAACTGGAGCTCCCCTCTGCCCCCAAGCAGTTCCTCCACTACTTTGAGGAGGACAATCGTCCCCAGACCAAGCTGGACCGGATGCTGGAGGGCGGCATGGCCGTCTCCATCGGCCGGCTGCGTCCCGACACCCAGTACGACTACAAGTTTGTCTGCCTGTCCCACAACACCCTCCGGGGCGCCGCCGGCGGCGCCGTCCTGCTGGCTGAGCTGCTCTGTGCGGAAGGCTACATGGAAAGGAATTGATCGTCATGCGTGAACCCGTTTTTACCGGCGCCTGTGTCGCCATTGTCACCCCCTTCACCGATGATAACAAGGTGGATTTCGACCAGTTCGGCCAGCTGATTGAGATGCAGATCGCCGCCGGCACCGACGCCATCTGCGTCTGCGGCACCACCGGTGAGTCCGCCACCCAGTCCCTGGAAGAGCACATGGAGACTGTGGAGTACTGCATCAAGAAGGTGGCCGGCCGGGTCAAGGTCATCGCCGGCGCCGGCAGCAACGACACCGCCGCCGCCCTGATGCTGGCCCAGCACGCCGAGGCCGCAGGGGCCGACGCCCTGCTGATGGTGACCCCCTATTACAACAAGGCCACCCAGGCTGGCCTCATCAAGCACTACACCTATGTGGCGGATCGGGTCCACACCCCCATCATCCTCTACAATGTGCCCTCCCGCACCGGCTGCTCCTTCACCGCCGCCACCTATCAGCAGCTGTCCAAGCACCCCAACATTGTGGGTGTCAAGGAGGCCAGCGGCAATTTCGGTCTGATCACCGAGACTCGGAAGCTCTGCGGCGACGACTTCTACATCTGGTCCGGCAACGATGACCAGGTGGTGCCCATGATGAGCCTGGGGGCCAAGGGCGTGATCTCCGTAGTCAGCAACATTCTCCCTGAGCTGATGGTCAAGATGAGCCACCTCTGCCTGGAGGGCAACTTTGCCGAGGCCGCCAAGATTCAGATCGACTCCATCGACCTGTGCAACGCCCTGTTTATGGAGGTCAACCCCATCCCTGTCAAGGCCGCCATGGATATGATGGGCCTGTGCAGTGGTAATCTGCGGCTGCCCCTGTGTGAGATGACTCCTGCCCACCATGTGGCCCTTCGGGAGGTCCTCACCAACTACGGCGTCGCCCTGAAGAACTGAGGCGACGGCCATGGTACGAAAGATTATCATCTCCGGCTGTAACGGCCATATGGGCCGGGTGGTGGAGAGCATCTGCGCTGCCGACCCGGAGGTCACCGTAGTCGCCGGCTTTGATGTCAACCAGGCCAGCCGGGACTATCCCGTCTACGTCTCCCCTGCCAACTTCACCGGAGAGGCCGACGCCATCATCGACTTCTCCAGCCCTGCCGCTCTAGAGGGGCTGCTGTCCTTCGCGGTGGAGCGGAAGGTGCCCCTGGTGCTGGCCACCACCGGTTACTCTCCCGAGCAGCTGGAGCAGATCCAGGAGGCCAGCAAGTCGGTGGCCATCTTCCGCAGCGCCAACATGTCCCTGGGCATCAATGTGTTGCTGGAGCTGGTCAAGAAGGCTTCCGCCGTGCTGGGGGACAGCTACGACATCGAGATCGTGGAAAAGCACCACAACCGCAAGGTGGATGCTCCCAGCGGCACCGCCCTGATGATTGCCGATGCCGCCGCCAGCACCCTGAACTTTGAGCCGGAATACGTCTACGAGCGCCACAGTGTCCGTCAGAGCCGGGACAAGAAGGAGATTGGCATCAGCGCCATGCGGGGCGGCACCATCGTGGGCGTCCACGAGATCATGTTCGCCGGTCGGGATGAGGTCATTGAAATCAAGCACACCGCCATGAGCCGGGAGATTTTTGCCAACGGCGCCGTCAAGGCCGCCAAGTTCCTGGCGGAGGTCACCGCCCCCGGCATGTATGATATGTCCATGCTGGTGGAGCGCAAGTAAGGAGTGGATCAGGATATGGAACAGAAGATCACGAAAATTTCCTACGCCAACGACATCACCCTCATCACACTCTCCTCTCTGCCCAGCGTCAAGGCGGTGTCCCATGTGTTGACCGCCTTTGCTCAGCACGGCATCAATGTGGATATGATCTCCCAGACCGCCCCTCAGGGGGGCTCCGTCCGGCTCAGCTTCACGGTGTCGGACCGGGATTTGGGGGACGTGCTGACCATTCTGGGCCAGCTCAGCGGCAAACATCAGACCCTCTCCCCGGAGATTTTGCCCGGCAACAGCAAGATCGCCTTCTATGATCCGGACATGGTCAACACCCCCGGCGTGGCCGCCAAGGTGTTCTCGCTGCTGAGTGAGGCCAACATCCAAATCATGCTGATCACCACCTCCGATGTGGATATCTCTATTCTGGTCAGCTCCCACGATCTGGGAGACGCCCTGCAAACCATGCGGGACGGCTTCCAGGTGGAGCCGGCAGAAGCGCACTTCTGATGCGGCGCAAGGATCGGGAGGTCACAGAGTTTGACGCGCTGCTGGACATTGTCCGGCGCTGTGACGTCTGCCGTCTGGCCATCCCAAATGAGCCGCTGCCCTATCTGGTGCCGCTGAACTTTGGTGAGGAGGTTGTCGGCAACACCCTCTACCTCTATTTCCACTCGGCCCAGGAGGGCACCAAGCTGGATTTGCTGCGCCAGCACCCCCAGGTGACCTTCGAGATGGACTGTGGTCATCAGCTGGTGCTGAATGACGAGAAAATGTCCTGCACCATGGCGTATGAGAGCATCATCGGTTGGGGTACGGTGGATTTTTGTGCCAACCAGGAGAAGGTTCACGGTCTGGACATAATCATGCGTCACTACCACGCTGAAGATTTCCCCTATTCTCAGGCCCCCATTCCCCAGACCACGGTGCTTCGTCTGAAGGTGGAGGCCATGACTGGAAAACACCGCAGAGCCAAGTAATCCAAATCCGATACAAAAAGGACCGACAGCTCAGCTGTCGGTCCTTTTTCTATACTCAGGTTGTATGATCGCTGGTGTGGAAGGTTTTCAAATTGCCGGTCTTGCCGCTGCGGCGGTCCAGTTCGTCGGCCAGATCCTCCATGGAAATCCCCTTGCAGACCATCATGGCCATCAGGTGGTAGAGCAGATCCCCAGTCTCCTCAGCAATGCGGGCCGGGTCCTGATCCTTGCCGGCGATCAACAGCAGAGCACAGGCCTCCCCCACCTTTTTGAGGATTTTGTCCAGCCCCTCCCGGAAGAGATAGGCGGTGTAGGACTCCTGGTCGTCGCTCTGGCTGCGCCCGGCAATGACCTGCATCAGCTCGTCCACCCCTTGCTCTTGGGTCTGGCAGCGGCGGTTCAGATCCGCCATCACAGCCTCCAGAGGCACTGCTGAGTAGCAGAGCAGCACGGTGACATGGTAGAGCACGTCGTTGAGCTCCCCCACCGTCTCCAGGGCATCGTCATTTTTGGCGGCGATACAGGCCTCAAAGGTCTCCTCACCGCACTTTTTCAGGATTTTGTCCAGCCCCTGGCTGTACAGATAGTTGGTGTAAGACTTCTCACCGCCGCCGTTTCTGCGCCGGTCCAGGGCCACGGCATACTGGTCGGCGATGGCCTGCTGTGCCCGGCCGCTCATGACTGTTCCTCCCAGATATCGTTGAAGAAACAACTGATGGCTCCAGTATGGCAGGTGGGGCCGTCGGGGGCACAGAGATAGAGCAGGGTATCGGTATCGCAGTCGGTGACCATCTTCTTGACGTGCAGGAAGTTGCCGCTGCTCTCCCCCTTATTCCAGAGCTTCTGGCGGCTGCGGCTCCAGAACCAGGCGGTGTGGGTGCGCAAAGTCAGCTCATAGGCCTCGGCGTTGGTGAAGCCCAGCATGAGCACCTCCTTGGTCTGCCAGTGCTGGATGATTACCGGAATCAGCTCGGATTTTTGAAACAGGTCCTTGGTCTCAATCATATGTTATCCCTCACAGGTATCTTCTTTTCCCGCAGGAAATCCTTAACCTGGGGCACCGTCAGCTCTCCGAAGTGGAACAGGGATGCCGCCAGGGCGGCGTCGGCGCCGGTGGCCTCAAAGACCTCCGCAAAGTGGTCCAGGCTGCCGCAGCCACCGGAGGCAATCACCGGAATGTGAACGGCATCGGCGATGGCCTTTGTCATCTCCAGGTCAAAGCCCTGCTTGGTGCCGTCGGCGTCCATGCTGGTCAGCAGAATTTCACCGGCCCCCAGCCGCTCGCCCTCCTTGGCCCATTCCACTGCATCCTTACCGGTGGGGGTGCGGCCACCGGCCACCACCACTTCATAGCTGCCGTCCTCCCGCTTCCTGGCGTCGATGGCCAGCACCACGCACTGGGAGCCGAACCGCTCCGCCGCCCGGGAAATCAGAGTGGGGTCCTTCACCGCGGCGGAATTGACGCTGATTTTATCGGCCCCGGCCCGGAGCAGCTGCTGAAAGTCCTCCAGGGTGCGGATGCCGCCCCCCACGGTGACGGGGACAAAGACCTGCTGCACTGTCCGGCGCACCACGTCGGCCACGGTTTTCCGGGCCTCCACCGTGGCGGTGATATCCAGAAAGACGATCTCGTCGGCCCCCTGACGGGAGTAGTAGGTGGCCAGCTCCACCGGGTCACCGGCGTCCCGGATATTGACAAAATTGACCCCTTTGACCACCCGGCCGTCCCGGACGTCCAGGCAGGGAATGATACGTTTGGCCAGCATTACTGTTCCCCTCCCGCTTTGACCGCCTGGGCCAGGTCGATGGTACCGGCGTAATAGGCCTTGCCGATGATGGCCCCGTAGAGGCCCATGGCCGCCAGGCGCTCGATGTCCTGGTTGTTGGACACGCCGCCGGAGGCCACAATCTGGCAGTTTACCGCCTGTTGCAGCTGCTCCAGCCGACCATAGGAGGGGCCGGACAGGGCGCCGTCGGTCTCAATGTCGGTGAAAATCAGGGTTTTGACCCCCAGCTGTTCCATGGACCGGGAGAAGGCAATGTAATCCAGGCCCGAGTCCTCGATCCAGCCGGCAGTCTTTACCTTGCCGTCCTGGGTGTCCACCCCCACGGCGATCCGGTCGCCATAGCGGGCCACGGCCTCCCGGACGAAATCCGGGTCGGTAACGGCGGCGGAGCCGATGACGGCCCGCCACACACCCATGTCAAAGACGGCCTCCAGGTCCGCCATGGAGCGGATACCGCCCCCCAGCTCGATCTGCATACCGGTCTGCTCCGTGACGGAGCGCACAATGGCGGAGTTGACTCTCTCGCCGGATTTGGCCCCGTCCAGGTCCACCATATGGATGTACTTGGCCCCCGCCGCGGCAAAGGCCCGGGCGGTCTCCACCGGGTCCTCCGCCACCTGGTGGACGGTATCGAAGTCACCCTTCAGCAGCCGGACCACCTTGCCGTCCTTCAAATCAATCGCCGGTTCAATAATCATCGGTTCATCTCTCCAAAATTCTTCAGGATAGCCAGGCCCACCTCGCCGCTCTTCTCCGGGTGGAACTGGGTGCCAAACACGTTGCCGCTCTGGACCGCCGCCACCACCGGGGTGCCGTAGTCGGTGACGGCGATGACCTGACTGGGGTCCTCCGCTTTACCACAGAAGGAGTGGACAAAGTAGACGTAGGATCCGGGATCAATTCCAGCAAACAGCGGGGACTGGTTGGGAAAGCTCAGGGAATTCCAGCCGATATGGGGCAGTTTCAGTTCCGTGGGAATCTTCTCCACGCTGCCCTTGACAAAGCCCAGGCCCTGGGAGGGGCGAACCTCCACTCCCCGCTCAAAGAGCAGCTGCATGCCCAGGCAGATGCCCAGGATGGGCTTTTTCTCGCTCTGGGCCACAATGAGACGGTCCAGGCCCTGGGCTCGGAGCTTGTCCGCCGCATCGGGGAAGGCTCCAACACCGGGCAGAATAATGGCGTTGGACCGTTCCAGGTCGTCGGTGTCGCAGGTAATCCGGCTCTCCAGCCCCAGAAAGCTCAGGGCGTTGGACACGCTCATCAGGTTGCCTACGCCGTAATCTACAATGCCGATCCAGCCCATCAGAGCACCCCCTTGGTGGAGGTGACTCGGTCACCCTCAATGCGGATGGCGTCCTTCACCGCCAGGCCCAGGGACTTGAAGAGGCCCTCGGTGATGTGGTGGGCGTTGACCCCGTAAAAACACTTCTGATGCAGGGTGATACCGGCGTTGTGGGCCACCGCCCGCATGAATTCCAGGGTCAGGCAGGAATCATAGTCCCCGATGCGCTCCTGGGGCATTTCGGCGTCAAAGACCATATAGGGCCGGTTGGAGAAGTCCAGGGCGGTGAAGGCCAGGGCCTCGTCCATGGGGACATAGGCGGAGCCAAAACGGCGGATACCCTTCTTGTCCCCCAAAGCCTCCTTCAGGGCCTGACCCAGCACGATGCCGGTGTCCTCCACGGTGTGGTGGCCATCCACGTATAAATCCCCCTTCACCGCCACCTTCAGGCCGATGCCGGCATAGAAGCCGAAGGCGGTGAGCATGTGGTCGAAGAAGCCGATGCCGGTGGACACCTGCACCTCTCCCCCTTCCAGGTTCAGGGACAGTTTAATCTGGGTCTCTTTGGTATTGCGTTCAATCACGGCGGTACGGGCCATGGTAATCACTCCTCAAAACGGACACGGATGGAATTGGCGTGGGCGGTCAGGTGCTCCGCCTCGGCAAAGGCGATAACCTCCTGATGGATGGGCTCCAGAGAGGAGCGATCGAATTCCAGCACGCTCATGGTCTTCAAAAAGCTGTCCACACTCAGAGGCGAGAAGAACCGGGCAGTGCCGGAGGTGGGCAGCACATGATCGGGGCCCGCCAGATAGTCCCCCAGAGGCTCCGGGGCGTAGGAGCCCAGGAACACGGCGCCGGCGTTCTTGATGCCCGGCAGCAGGGCCCGGGGGTCTTCGGTACAGATCTCCAGGTGCTCCGGGGCCACCACATTGGCCAGCTCCACGCAGCGCTCCAGGCTGGGGCAGACAACAACGGCCCCGAAATTCTTCAGGGACTCCTCCATGATCTCGCTGCGGCTCAGATAGCCGGTCTGACGGACGATTTCAGCGTCCACGGCCTGGGCTAATTCAGCGCTGGTGGTCAGCAGGATGGCAGAGGCCAGCCGGTCGTGCTCCGCCTGGCTCAGCAGGTCGGCGGCCACATATTTGGCCTGGGCGGTCTCGTCGGCGATGACCAGCACCTCCGAGGGGCCCGCTACCATGTCGATGTCCAGGGTGCCGTAGGCCATTCGCTTGGCAGCTGCCACAAAGGCGTTGCCGGGACCCACCAGCTTGTCCACCTTGGGGATGAAGCCGGCGCCATAGGTCAGGGCGGCCACGGCCTGGACACCTCCCACGCCGATGACCCGATCCACCCCGGCGATCTTGGCGGCGGCCAGCACCGCGTTATTCAGGTTACCGGTGGGGGGCGTCACCATGACGATCTCCTCCACCCCGGCCACCTTGGCGGGAATGGCGTTCATCAGCACTGAGGAGGGATAGGCGGCAGTGCCCCCGGGTACATAGATGCCCACCCGGCTGAGGCCCCGGACAATGCGGCCCACCTTGCCCCCGTCCGGGGAGGTCCACTCCAGTGTTTTGGAGAGCAGATGCTCGTTATAATCCCGGATATTGGCGGCGGCGTGCTCCATGGCCCGGATCAGCTGGGGATCGCAGGCGGCGTAGGCCTGCTCCAGTTCCTGGGCCTCAAACTCCCGGGGGGCAGCCTTGTCAAATTGCAGGGAGTAACGCTCCACGGCCTCATAGCAGTTTAAACGAACATCCTCCATAATCTTGGCGGCGGAACGGGTGATCTCCTCGCCCACCGCCGCGGAACGGGCCCGCAGGTCGTCAATCAGGGCGTTTTCCCGCACCCCGTCGGCAATTACTATCTGAATCATAGTCCACTCTTCCTCAATTCTGCTTCGCACTTCCCGATGAAGTCGAGAATCTGTGCCTTGTACAGCTTCATACTGGCGGTGTTGACAATGAGCCGGGCGGAGACCTCCGCCACCGTCTCGATGGGCACCAGACCGTTGGCCTTCAGGGTGGCCCCGGTCTCCACAATGTCCACGATGGCGTCGGTGAGCCCCAGAATCGGGGCCAGCTCCACGGAGCCCTCAATCTTGATGATATCCACATCCAAACCCTTGGCGGCAAAAAACCGCTTGGCCACCGCCGGGTATTTGGAGGCGATGCGACGGGTCTTGTAGGTGTGATAAAAGTCGGTGCCCTCCTTGACGGCCAGGGCAAACCGGCACTTGCCGAATCCCAGGTCCAGCACCTCATAGAAGGAACCGCCCTTTTCCAGGATGGTGTCCTTGCCCACGATGCCCAGATCACAAACGCCCTGTTCCACATAGGTGATGACGTCCGGGGCCTTGGAGAGCACTGCGTCCAGGGGGTAATTGGGGATCTGGTGGATGAGCCGGCGGCCCGGGTTCCGGACCGGGGCGGTGTCCATCCCCATCTTGTCAAACAGGTCCATGGACTTGTCCAGCAGCCTGCCCTTGGTAATGGCAATGCGCAGCCGATCGCTCATGCTTCCACCGTCCTTTCTCCCTGGCTGTCCAGCACCAGCACATGGGGAATCCCCTTCTCCCGGGCCAGGGCCAGGGTCAGCTCCAAGCTGGCGCAGGGGGAGAGCTCACAGGTGCCTCTGGGGCTGGAATCCACAATCTGAATGGCCCGGGCCAACTGGTTGAGCTCATAATAAATCACGGTATCCACCTGGGGGCCCTGGACCTCCGGCAGGCAGGCCGCCACTGCGTCCACGTCCACCGCGAAGCCGGTGGCCTGGGCGGGCCGACCAAAGGACTCCAGCAGCCGGTCATAGCGGCCACCGGAGAGGACGGCGGTGCCGGCCCCCTCTACATAGCCCCGGAACACCACCCCGGTGTAATAGTCGATCTGATGGACCAGACCCAGATCAAAGCGGACAAACTGGCCGTAGCCCGCCTGGTCCAGCAGCTGATACAGGGTGCGCAGGTAGGCGATGGTGCCCTCTTCCCCGCTGCCCAGGGCCTCTGCCTCGTCCAGCACCTCCACGCCGCCGAAGAGATAGGCCAGCTGGTTCAGGGCCGCACAGGCGGGGCGGTCACTGTAATCCGCCAGGAAGGCCTTGAGGGCGGCAAAGTTCTTGCCTTCGATCAGAGAACGAATGCGCTCGGC
>CABRZO010000092.1 GCA_902475455.1 uncultured Eubacteriales bacterium | reverse complement strand
TGCCCTGCAATTTCTTCAAAGAGGGGATGACCTTCACCGTCCAACTGGACCCCTTCGGCAACTGCAAGCCCGAGGGCTTCTGCGACTGGGCCTGGGCGGACATCTGGAAGGATCTGCTGCTGTGTTGTGACCGGGCGGGCTTCTGCAATGAAGGAGAGATTGAGACTCTGCCGCCCCATTTTGCCTGCTGCACCGACGGTCTGCGTCCGGTGACCTTTATGATTGAGGCCCTTTCCTAATATTAAAATGAAAAGCGCCGGCATCCCTGGGCAAGGGGAGCCGGCGCATTGGATGATCTTCAGTTGTCTTGCTCTGCTTTCACCAGCTTGACAATGCGGCTGGTGCCCAGCCGATCCGCCCCCAGGGCCAGGAAATCCGAACCGTCCTGAAGGGTGGAAATTCCTCCGGCGGCCTTGATCTTGACCTGGGGCCCCACGTGCTGGGCGAAGAGGGCCACATCTTCCCGGGTGGCGCCTGAGGTGGAGAAGCCGGTGGAGGTCTTGATGTAGTCGGCCCCGGCCTCGGTGACGATCTGACACATGCGGATTTTCTCCGCTTCCGTCAGCAGGCAGGTTTCGATGATGACTTTTAAAAGCTTGCCCTGGCAGCTCTGTTTGACTTGCTTGATCTCCTCTAGCAGGTCGGACCAGCGTCCGTCCTTGACCCAGCCCAGGTTGATGACCATGTCGATTTCATCCGCGCCATTATGAACGGCGTCGGCGGCTTCAAAGGCCTTGACGGCGGTGGTGGAATAGCCATTGGGGAAGCCGATGACAGTGCACACCGGAATCCGGCCCGCCAGATAGGCGGCGCACTGGGCCACATAGGAGGGGGGCACACACACCGAGGCGGTGTGATAGGTGAGGGCCTCATCGCAGAGGGCCTGCATCTCCGGCCAGGTGGCGTCCTGCCGCAGCAGCGTGTGGTCCACATGGGAGAGCAGTTGGGAGCGATCCATCATAATAATCATCCTTTCGGGAGGTTTTCAGTATGACACAGCGGGAACTGGTCCAGAAGGCGCTGGACATGCGCCAATATTCCTACGCCCCCTATTCCAACTTCCGGGTGGGGGCGGCCCTGGAGTGTGCCGACGGCACGGTGTATGGGGGCTGCAACGTGGAGAACGCCGCCTACGGCTCCAGCCTCTGCGCCGAGCGCACCGCCCTGGTCAAGGCGGTCAGCGAGGGCCATCGCCGGTTTGTCCGGCTGGCGGTGGCGGGGGATTCGGCGGATTACTGCTGGCCCTGCGGGGCCTGCCGCCAGATGCTCCGGGAGTTCGGCATCGATCTGGAGGTGCTGGTGGCCAACCGGGCGGGGGAGTTTACCGCCCTGACCCTGTCGGAGCTGCTGCCCCACAGCTTTGGGCCGGAGACCATGGCATAATTGTACCATGGCGCCGGGGAAAAGTCATCGCCCCTTTTCTTTGAGGGGGCTCCGTGGTACAATACCGTTGAATCTTTTCCCATACACAAAGGAGGAAGCGCTGTGCTTCGCAAAATTGATTACAATGCCCCGGTGGCCCTCTCGCTGGCCATCGTGTCCTTTCTGGCGCTCTGCCTGGGCTGGGTCACCGGCGGACTCACCACCCGGCTGCTCTTCTGCGTCTATGGTTCCCCCTGGACGGACCCGCTGACCTATGTGCGGCTCTTCGGTCATGTGCTGGGCCACGCGGATCTGAGCCACTATATGGGCAATATGATGCTTCTGCTGCTGGTGGGCCCCATGGTGGAGGAGTTTTACGGCAGCGGGCGGCTGCTGCTGATGTGCGCCATTACCGCAGTCATCACCGGCCTGGTGGATATGGTGTTTTTCCCCACCACCGCCCTGCTGGGGGCCAGCGGTGTCGTGTTTATGATGATTATTCTGGCCTCCATGGTCAGCTACCGGAAGGGGAAAATTCCGCTGACCTTCTTCTTTGTGGCGGCCATGTACCTGGGCCAGGAGATCTATAACGCCATCTTTGCCGCCGACGACATCTCCCAGCTCACCCACATCATCGGCGGCGCCCTGGGCCTCATTTTCGGGTTCACCATGCGCCGGGGCAGATGATGGAAAAACAGAAAACCGGCCTGCGACTTTTCTCAAAAAGTCGCAGGCCGGTTCTTTTTTGAAAGGGGATTAGCCGCCCAGATAAGCCTTGCGGACGGCGTCATTATTCAGCAGCTCGGCGCCGGTACCGGTGGTGACAATCTTGCCGGTCTCCAGCACATAGCCCCGGTGGGCGATGGACAGCGCCATCTGCGCGTTCTGCTCCACCAGCAGGATGGTGGTGCCGGAGTTGTTCAGCTCTGTGATGATGGAGAAGATCTGCTCCACCAGCAGGGGAGCCAGACCCATGGAGGGCTCATCCAGCATCAGCAGCTTGGGCTTGCTCATCAGCGCCCGGCCCATGGCCAGCATTTGCTGCTCGCCGCCGGACAGGGTGCCGGCCACCTGCTTGTAGCGCTCCTTCAGCCGGGGGAATTGGTCATAAACCTTGGCGATGGAGTCGGCAATCTCTCCCTTGGGGCGGGTGTAGGCTCCCATCTCCAGGTTTTCCTGCACCGTGAGCTGGAGGAAAATGCGGCGTCCCTCCGGGCACAGGGCCATGCCGTGGCTGACGGTCTTGTGGGCGGGAACTCCCAGCAGGGAGTGGCCCTCAAATTCGATCTTGCCGCTTCTGGGCTTCAGCAGACCGGAGACGGTATTCAGGGTGGTGGACTTACCGGCGCCGTTGGCGCCGATCAGGGTAACGATCTCCCCCTCGTTGACCTCGAAGGACACCCCTTTGATGGCGTGGATGCTGCCATAGTAGACATGCAAATCTTCCACTTTCAGCAGACTCATGACGCTCAGTCCTCCTTCTTTTTGCCCAGGTAAGCCTCGATGACCTGGGGGTCGTTCTGAATTTCGGAGGGAGTGCCCTTGGCAATGATCTTGCCGAAGTTAAGCACGGCGATGCCCTCACAGATGCCCATGACCAGATTCATGTCGTGCTCAATCAGCAGCACGGCGATCTGGAACGTGTCCCGGATCTTGCAGATGTTTTCCATCAGTTCCGCCGTCTCCGAGGGGTTCATGCCGGCGGCGGGCTCATCCAGCAGCAACAGCTTGGGCTCGGTGGCCAGGGCCCGGACGATCTCCAGCCGACGCTGGGCGCCGTAGGGGAGGGAACCGGCCTGGGCATCGGCCAGATCCTGCATGTCAAAGATGCTCAGCAGTTCCAGCGCCCGCTCATGGGCCCGTTTTTCCTCCTTCCAGTACTTGGGCAGCCGGAATACGCCGTCCCACATACCGTACCGGGTGTGGTTGTGAAGGCCGATTTTTACGTTGTCCTCCACGGACAGCTTGTCAAACAGCCGGATGTTCTGGAAGGTGCGGGCGATGCCGGCCTTGTTGACCTGAATGGTACTCATGTGGGCGGTGTCCACACCGTCCAGCAGAATGGTGCCCCGGGAGGGCTGATAGACCTTGGTGAGCAGGTTAAATACCGTGGTCTTGCCGGCGCCGTTGGGGCCGATCAGACCGGCGATCTCCGTGCGGCCGATGGCCATATTGAAGTCATCCACGGCGGTCAGTCCGCCGAAGTCAATGCCCAGATGGGCCACCTCCAGAATGGGGCTCTTGTCGATGTCCCGCTCGGGGATTTTATTGGGGCTGGGCACTTCCACCAGCTTGGTCTCAACGCGTTTACTCATGGACGGCGCCCTCCTCTTCCGTGTTGGATTTGCCCCGCAGCTTGGCGCCGATCCGGCGCAGCAGAGCCCGGGCCTGGGGGTTATTGGTGATCAGCATCACCAGAATCAGCACAATGGCATAGATCAGCATCCGGTAATCCTGGAACTGCCGCAGCAGCTCGGGGAGCACAGTCAGCACCGCAGCGGCGATGATGGAGCCCCGCAGGTTGCCGATGCCGCCCAACACCACGAACACCAGGATCAGGATGGAGGTGTTGAAGTCAAACTTCTTGGGGACGATGGAGGAGTAGTTCAGGGCGTACAGAGCGCCGGCGGCGCCGGCCATGGCGGCGGAGGTGACAAAGGCCATCAGCTTGTACTTGGTCACGTTGAGGCCGCAGGCCTCGGCGGCGATGCGGTTGTCCCGGATGGCCTTGATGGCCCGGCCGGAACGGCTGTTGACCATGTTCTGGATGATGAACAGCACAATGAGCACCAGAATGATGCCGCTGATAAAGGTGGAGATTTTTTGAATTCCAACAGCGCCCATGGGGCCGTTGATGATGATGGTGCCCTGGCCCCCCATGCCGATGGTGGGATCGGTCATGCTGATGTGCAGGCCCTTGGCGTCCACGCCCACATAGAGGCAGTTGAGAATGTTCTTGATGATCTCACCGAAGGCCAGGGTGACGATGGCCAGATAGTCGCCCCGGAGCCGGAGCACCGGGATGCCGATGAGCACGCCCACAATGGCGGCCAGCACTGCGCCGATCAGAATGGCCAGAGCCAGTCGGACGGGACCAACTGCAACTATATCCTTGAGGCTGGTGGCTACAATGACACCGGTGAAGGCGCCCACGCTCATAAAGCCGGCATGGCCCAGGCTGAGCTCGCCGGAGATGCCCACCACCAGGTTCAGGGAGAGGGCCATAACCACATAGGCGCAGATGGGGATGAGCTGACCGGTGAAGGAACTGCTCAGATTGTCGGTAGCCAACAGGGTCTGGAACACGATAAAGAAGGCCACCACAATACCGTAGTTGATAAAGCTGTTGCGGGCAGAGGGAGAAATCTTTTTCATACCGCTCACCTCAAACTTTCTCGTTGATCTTCTTGCCCAGCAGGCCGGTGGGCTTGACGATCAGCACGATGATCAGCACTGCGAACACAATTGCGTCGGAGAGCTGGGTGGAGATGTAGGCTTTGCCAAAGATCTCAATGACGCCCAGCAGCACACCGCCCAGCAGAGCGCCGGGGATGGAGCCGATGCCGCCAAAGACGGCGGCGGTGAAGGCCTTGATGCCGGGCATGGAGCCGGTGGTGGGCAGCAGGGTGGGGTAGGAGGAGCACAGCAGCACGCCGGCGATGGCGGCCAGGCCGGAGCCGATGGCAAAGGTGAGGGAGATAGTGCCGTTGACGTTAATGCCCATGAGCTGGGCGGCGCCCTTGTCCTCACTGACGGCCCGCATGGCCTTGCCCATCTTGGTCTTGTTGGTGAACAGGGTCAGACCGATCATGATGATGATGCAGGCCAGAATGGTCACCATGGTGGAGCCGGTCAGCACGGCGTTGCCCAGCTGGATGGAGGGCAGGAAGGAGGCCATGTCCGGGAAGATCTTGGGGTTGGAGGACCAGATGAGCAGGGCGGCGTTCTGTAGGAAATAGCTGACGCCGATGGCGGTAATCAGCACCGCCAGGGAGGAGGCACTGCGCAGGGGCTTGTAGGCCAGCCGCTCGATGACAATACCCAGCAGGGTGCACACCACCACTGCCAGCAGGATGGAGGGAATGGCGGGCCAGCCCAGATAGCTGCTGGCGCAGAAGGCCATGTAGCCGCCCACCATGATGACGTCGCCGTGGGCGAAGTTCAGCATCTTGGCGATGCCGTAGACCATGGTATAGCCCAGGGCGATGATGGCGTAGACGCTGCCCAGGCTGATGCCGCTGATCAGATAGGTTAACATAAGGTAACACCTCGTTCTCTCTAATGAAGGTACGATACGGACGCGGGAAAACGGCGGCCGATCATCAGACCGGCTGACAAGGGCAGCTGGGCTGATGATCGGCAGCCGGCGAGAGTGGGCCGCCAGGCCGGTGGTATTTGCAGGAGAGGGGGCGCCGGAAGGCGCCCCCTCTCTGTGGGTCGCATGGGATTCAGTTGAACCGTAGATTACTCGGCCACGGCGTAAGCGCCGTCCTTGATCACATAGACCTTGGGGTCCTTGTTGACCTCACCGGAGGTGGTCCAGGTCATGCCGGCGCCGGTCAGACCGTCGTGGGAGAAGTTGGCGTCGGTGAAGACGCTGATCAGGATCTCGCACATGTCCTCGTAGGGCATGTCGGTGACATCCAGACCGCCGTTGTTCTCGGCGTAGTAAGTCAGGGCCTCATAGATGGCATAGACGCAGTCATAGCCGTCAGCAGCAAACTGGATGGGAGTCTCGTTGAACTGAGACTCATACTCGCTGACGAACTGAACGGTGGCCTCGTCGGTGTCGGAGGCGGAGAAGGGAGTCATCAGCATCATGCCCTCGGCCAGGGAGACGTCGAAGCCCTCCATGCCCAGGATGCCGTCCATACCGTCGCAGCCAAAGAAGCTGGGAGCATAACCCATGCTCTTGGCCTGCTGCAGGATCAGGGAAGCGGGGGTGTAGTAGATGGGCAGGAAGATGAAATCGGCGCCGGCCTTCTGAGCCTCAGAGAGCTGGACGGAGAAGTCGGTGGCGGTGTCATCGGTGAAGGTGGTGGTGCTGACGATGTTCAGACCCAGCTCATCGGCCTTGGCCTGGAAGGCGTTGTAGATGCCGGTGGAATAGGGGTCGGAGTTGTTGTAGATGATAGCGATCTTCTCAGACAGCTGATTGTCGGCAATGTACTGAGCGGCGGTACTGCCCTGGCCGGGATCGGTGAAGCAGATCTGGAACATGTTGTCCTTACCGTTGGTGACATCGGTAGAAGAAGCGGAGGGGGTCAGCATGAACATGCGGTCATTGTAAGCCTCAGCGGAGACGGCCACACAGGGGGCGGTGGTGACGCAGCCCACAATAGCCTGGGCGTTCCAGTCCTTCAGCTGGTTGTAAGCGTTGACGCTCTTTTCGGGGTCGCTCTCATCGTCCTGGCTGTTGAACTCAATCTGGAAGTCGGAGCTCAGGGCGTTGATCTCCTCCACAGCGATGGAGTCGCCGTTGGCGGCGGCGTTGCCGTACAGAGCGTTGCCACCGGTCAGGGGGCCGATGGCGCCCAGCTTCAGGGTGCCGGTCAGGGCGCCGGAGCCGGTGGACTCGGTGGAGCTGTCGCCGGACTCGCCGCTGGAAGCGGGGGTGGAAGCGTTGGAGCTGCTGTTGCCGGAATCGCCGTTGCTGCCGCAGGCGGTCAGCAGAGCGAAGCACATGGCCAGAGACAGCAGCAGGGCCATGATCTTTTTCATTTTCATTTTCCTCCTTATCGAGTGACCATTTGACCTGGGGTCAAAGTGGTTTTGAAAGAAAAAATGAGACCAGCCAATCCAGGCGTCTTTGCGCGGTCTCATTTCCGGTGCCGCTGGGGGCTACCGATGTTGACAATTATATTTGATAACATGAATAATGTCAACCGTTGTTTTTGATAAAATAAGGGGCGTTTTGCAGGATGAGACCGTCAATTAGTCAAGTTGTCCCTCCTCTGGCCCCAAAACAGCGGAAAAAAACCGGGAAAAAGGGAGAAACAGCACCCTGGACTGCAATCGGAGCGGGTGGCAAATTCTGTTTGATTTCGATGCAAATATGCAATAAATTGTCAACTTGACAGCTTTAAAGCAGTAAAGAGGAACGATACAATATCCTTATTGTTCGGGGGTAGAAGGTGGATTTATGGATTCTCACAAGGAGAGGAACAGGGAAAGGTGAGGGGCAAAATAAGGGCGCGCTGCCGGTTTGACAGCGCGCCCAAAAATCAAAAGGTGGATTACTCTTCGTTGGCGGTAGAGAGCAGAATACGGTCGTTATCCAGGGCTTTTCCGGCCCCTACGCTGAATTTCTCCAGCAGATCCTCCACCGTCATACCGCTGCGCTCCTCTCCCTGGATGTCCAGAACAATGTGTCCCGCGTCCATCATCAGGGTGCGGTTGCCCAGCTCCAGAGCCTGGTGCATGTTGTGGGTGACCATCAGGCAGGTGATGTGTTGCTCAGCGATGACCTTACGGGTGAGGGAGAGCACCTTTTCCGCGGTGCCCGGGTCCAAGGCGGCGGTGTGCTCATCCAGCAGCAGCAGTTTTGGGGGGACCATGGTGGCCATCAGCAGCGTCAGAGCCTGCCGCTGGCCGCCGGAGAGCAGTCCCACCGGCTGTTTCATTCGGTCCTCCAGTCCCATCTCCAGCATGGCCAGTTTGTCGCGGAAGAGCAGCTTTTCCGCCTTGGAGACCCGGCTCAGGAAGGCATTCTTGTGCCTGGCGGTGCGAAGGTAGGCCACCGCCAGGTTTTCCTCGATGGTCATGTTGGGAGCGGTGCCCCGCATGGGGTCCTGGAACAGGTGGCCGATATACCGGGCCCGCCGGTGCTCCGGCAGGAAGGTGACATCCTCGCCATCCAGCTCCACCTTGCCTTCATCCACAAAGAAACCGCCGCAGATGGCGTTGAACAGGGTGGACTTGCCGGCTCCGTTGGAGCCGATGATGGTGATGAAATCCCCGGCGTTGACCTGAAGGCTCAGATGGTCCAGAGCGGTCTTTTCGTTAGCAGTGCCGGGATTGAAGGTCTTACTGATGTCGGTCAGTGTCAGCATTTCAGGGCACCACCTTTCTTTTTCATCCGCAGCGCGGCCCAGATGGCAGCCACACAGGCCAGGGCGGCCAGCAGGATCAGCAGGGCCCGGGCCTCAGGCAGAGCCAGGGAGACAGCGGCCAAAGCCACCATCAGAACCACAAACACCACCAGCAAGATCCGGTTCAGATCTTTGCCCCGGCTGGCAAATTTCCGCTGCTGGAAGTCCAGCAGTTTCATCAGGGTGGGGTAGGAGATGGCCACGGCCACAATGATGGCGCTGACCAGCTTCAGGGCGGAGGCGGGCAGGTTGAAGCGCAGGGCGATGGCCACGATGACCCTGTAGAGACAGGAGCCGATGACCACGCCCAGGGCCCGCCAGGGGATGGTCTTGCGGCCGAACAGGGTCTCGCCAATGATCAGGCTGGCCAGAGCGATGGTGACCATACCGGTGCCCATGTTGATGTCGCAGGATTTATTGTACTCCCCGATGAGGCAGCCGGCCAGGGCGGTGATGGCGTTGGACAGGCACAGGCCGATGGTGATCATCAGAGCCGGATTGATGGAGGAGGACTTGACCATGTCCGGGTTGTTGCCGGTGGCTCGGATGGACAGTCCCAGCCGAGTGTTCAGAAACAGCAGCAGCAATACCACTACCACCGCCACAAAGAGCAGGGCCACCAGCAGCTTTCGCAGGTCGTAGAGGGGGGTGCCCTCCAGCAGATCCTGCAATGCGGTAAAGACGGTGTCGCTGTCATTGAGGCTCAGGGTGGACTTGCCCATGATGACAATATTAATGGTATACAATCCGGTGTTTACGATGATGCCTGCCAAAAGGCTCTCCACCCCAAGCTTGGTTTGCAGCAGGGCGGTGATGAAGCCCGACAGGATTCCCGCCCCCATGGCGGCGGGGATCGCCAGAATGGGGTGACCATTGATGG